>DATEHB010000254.1:0-5080 GCA_035279805.1 Candidatus Acidiferrales bacterium | reverse complement strand
GCATTACGTTCGCGCCGGAGATTTCGTAAACAATTTGTTTCGAGAATCCCGCAACGTTGATGAATATGCATTCGCAATCGGCGCGCTGTCTCACTATCTCGGCGACACGATTGGCCATTCCGTCGCCATAAATCCAGCCACGGGAATCGAATTTCCAAAGCTCGCCCGAAAGTATGGACCCATCGTCACCTACGATGAAAATCCCCAAGCCCACGTGCGCACTGAATTCGCTTTCGATGTTGACCAACTTTCGAAGCGCACATTTGTTCCTCCCGCGTACTTGAAATTCATCGGTTTCAGTGTGCCGCGCCACCTTATCGAACGCGCCTTCCTCTCTACGTACGGATTTCCGCTGACGGGATTGTTGGGAGACACTCGTCCTGCCCTGCGGAGCTATCGCGGAGCAGTTCGCAGTTTTATTCCCGCGTTCGCCCAGGCGGAAATTGTGCTGCATGGCAGGCAATTCGCTCCAGACACGCAAAATGAGGCATACCGCACGTTCAGTCATCGTCTCCAGACCGCTGATTACGAACGAAATTGGGCGTACACATATCGCCCACCTGGTTTCGGTCCGCATCTACTGGCAATCGTAATTAAGATTATTCCCAAGGTCGGACCGGCGGCGCTTCTCGCCATCAAAATTCCCGGCACCGCATCCGAAGACCGCTACGTCGAAAGCGTCAACCGCACGGTGGACACCTATAACGGTCTTCTGAAAATATTGTTGGCTCATTCCCGGGCCGCTCTGGATCTCCCGAATCGCGATTTGGACACAGGAGAAAAAATAAAGCCGGGAGGCTACGCGCTCACCGACAAGACGTACGCGAAATTAGTCGGCCGGCTGACCTCCGATCCAAGCCGCGTTGTGCCACGCCAACTGCGAGACGACATCCTCGATTTTTATTCCGACCCGAACGCTCCCATCACCACAAAGAAAAATGCGCGCCAGTGGAAACGCTTGACCGCTCAGCTTGAAGCATTGAAAAAAATGAAAACCACCGATGCATCTCAAATAGTCCCGCATGCAAAGTAACGAGAGCCAGAATTATCTTTGCCTTTTGTTCGCCTTGTGCTATTCTTCCTTTCCGGACGGAACCGGAGACTCGGCGGGCACTCTCTGGTAAACTGCCGCTCCAATAAACACCCGCGGCTTGGGACTTCATGGCGAGAGGTGGCGAATGGTGGATGAGAGAGTCAAGATGCTGGATTCGGCGATTGCGCAAATCGAAAAGCAATATGGCAAAGGTTCGATCATGCGCCTTGGGACGAAAGACGTCCTCGTACCTGTGAACGTAATTCCCACCGGCTCCATTTCTATCGACGCGGCTCTCGGCGTCGGCGGCTTGCCACGCGGGCGCGTTATCGAAATCTATGGTCCGGAGTCCGGCGGCAAGACCACGCTCGCTCTGCACGTAATCGCCGAAGCGCAAAAAATCGGCGGCACGGCGGCATTCATTGACGCCGAGCACGCCCTCGATCCGTCCTATGCCCGCAAGCTCGGCGTCGACGTTGACAATCTTCTCGTCTCGCAGCCTGACAATGGCGAACAAGCCCTCGAAATTGCGCAAGCCCTGATTAGTTCCGGCGGTGTTGATATTGTCGTCGTGGATTCGGTTGCGGCCCTCGTCCCCAAGGCCGAACTCGAAGGCGATATGGGCGATCCACAAATGGGTTTGCAAGCGCGCTTGATGTCCCAGGCTCTTCGCAAACTCACCGGCATTGTCTCAAAATCCAAAACTTGCCTCGTTTTCATCAATCAGATTCGCGAAAAAATTGGTGTCATGTTCGGCAACCCGGAAACCACCACGGGGGGCCGTGCGCTGAAATTTTATGCCTCGATTCGTCTCGACATTCGCCGCATTCAAGCCATTAAGGAGGGCGACCGCGTCGTCGGCTCGCGCACGCGCGCAAAGGTGGTGAAAAATAAAGTCGCGGCGCCATTCCGCGAAGCCGAATTCGACATTCTTTATGGCGAAGGTGTTTCCAGAGAAGGCGATTTGCTCGACCTCGGTGTTTCGCGCGGCGTCCTCGAAAAAAACGGCACGTGGATTTCCTTCGGCGGCGAGCGCCTCGGCCAGGGCCGCGAAAGCGCACGCCTTTTTCTGCGCGAAAACAAGGACATTCGCCACAAGATTGAAGTCGCTTTGCGCAAGCAACTGGGCCTCCCGGCGTCGGCCGCTAGCGAAGAGTCTTCGAAGCTCGCGTCAACCGAAACTGCCAAGGAAGCCTCGCGGTCCGGCCCGCAAGCTGTGCCCGCGGCCAAGGCAAAAGCTGCCCGCTAGCATTCGCCGCGAACCAGCGCATTTTCGGTACAGGCATGGCCCGTCGCAGGCAACTTCAATCGGTATTTTGTGCCTGCTTCTTCCGCCCAAACCCCATCGATTATCCCGGCATCTAACGAGTGTCTATTTCTGGCAAATGACGCGGCCATGCGTACCAGAACGAATGGGCCTGTACGTTCGTACTGCTACTTTTAGGCGATTTTACGGGTCGCGCGGCCCATTGCGCTCTTTGAAACTCTTTGCAATCATTAGCCAAGTTTAAGTTGCGCGATATGGCTTGTTTTCTTAGAATGAGCGTCGTCCGAAAAAGTTGAGTGAGGTTGCAGTCGGTTAAAAAATATCCCATGCCCCGAAACCCAGCCAGGATTCAGTTGTTTGCTGTCAACTTCGCGCTACTGGCGATTGCCGCGACGTTCGCGCCGTCGCTAACGCCGGCGAATTCGAGCAAACACAAGACCGCGCGTGCGCGTGCCGCGGTTTCGACCAAGCATCGCTACCGCCATTATTATCGCGGCGTCCCGACGTACATGGCTGATCCCGCCATCGGCGACGATTCGCGCTTCGATGATCCCATCGTTCGCCAAGCCGCGCTTGATGCCATCGGGCGACAGAACGGCTCGGTAGTCGCCGTCGATCCGTCGAATGGCCGCATCCTGACGATCGTCAATCAGAAACTTGCGTACTCAGCTGGATTCGAGCCCTGTTCCACGCTCAAGCCCGTGATTGCGGTCGCCGCGCTGGAAAAGGGAATTGTGACTCCGGACACGATGATCAAGGTTGGCCGCCGCCGTTACATGGATATGACCGAAGCGCTGGCCCACTCGAACAACGCATTCTTTGAAGAACTCGGCCGGCGTCTCGGCTTCGACAACGTGTGGCATTACGATCACGTTTTCGGTCTCGGCGAGCGCGCGGGATACGGCATTGTCGGCGAGCAGCCCGGCTTTCTGCCCGCGAAACCTCCCGTATATGGCGGTGTCGCGCGCATGTGCAGTTTCGGTGAGGGAATTAAGATCACGCCGCTGCAATTGGCCGCGGTTGTTTCGACCATCGCGAACGGCGGCACGATGTATTACCTGCAATATCCGGAGACGGACGCATCAGCTCAGGACTTTGCTCCGCGCGTTCGCCGCACATTGCCTATCGCTCCGCTTCTCCCGGAACTTCGCCAGGGAATGCTCGCGGCCGTGCTTTACGGCACAGCGCGACAGAGTAACGATCCTGAAGGCGAGCAGACACTTGGCAAGACCGGAACCTGCAATGATGAAACCAAGGGCGGCCGCCTGGGCTGGTTTGCTTCTTATGCCGATCAGGACCATCCGAAACTTGTCCTCGTGGTCCTTCTGCGCGGAGGCGCGCGCATCGTCAACGGTCCGCATGCGGCCGACGTCGCCGGCAAGATCTACCACGATCTTTACCAGCACAATTATTTCGCCGACAAGGCCGGCGACCAGCCAGTCACTGTCGCCGCCAGCTCCGAACAGTAGTTCTCGTCAGTTCGCGGCGACGCATTGAGCACAGCCATGCGAACTTCATTCGCGAAAAGCCTGTCACAAATCAATAGGGTTTTCTTGTGGCCGGAGCGCCGGCGCCGCGTTTAGTCCGCGGCGAGTTGACTACGCAGAGGCTTTTGCGGCAGTTGCGCGTATTCGACGAAGAGCGAAGGGAATCGCGCGGAGTAGCAGGAGTCGCAAATTTCTTCGACTCCGTCAGTGACGCGGCGCGCTCGGAATTGCGTGCCGCAATCGGTGCAAACAAGCTCTGGGGCTCGGATTCCACGATCAGGCGTAATGAACAGGCTTCCTTCCATGTTGTCCTCCGTGTGCGTCCCGAGCGGCTGGCCGCGTTCAGGGAGTCCTGAGCCAAGACTCAAGTTGGATTAAGCAATAGAGGCTCCAAATGCCGCAATACAGTGTTCACTGCAAAAACGTGAGTTAGAGAAAGCGTATAAAGAATCCGTCGAGTTTTTTTCGCATCCGCGGAACCATTTCGCCTGTTCCCGCGAACAGGATTACCCCGAGTGCGCAAGCCCTTTCCTTTCCGCTTGGGTTCGAGCGCGGCAATGGGGTATCCTTCGCTCCGTGGCGGGAAGTCGGGTCAGGGGAGGCATTGGTGGACAGGAAAAGGTTCATCGCCTGGAGCATCGTGATTCTGATTGCGATGCTTGCGGTGGCGGGCTCGTACTACACGCGCTTTGCCTATGAACGCCGCATCGCCAGGGAAGTCGCCGCGGTGCCCATCCAAGTCGTCGTGCCGCAGAGTCCATCGATTCTTTACTCGTCGAGCCGGATCCCGCGCGGCATACCCTTCGCCACCATGCTGGCGCACCTGGGAATCGACCCGCTGACCACCGCGCAGGTGGTCGCCTCGGCGAAGCCCGTGTTCAATTTTCGCCTGTTCCAGGCGGGAAGCCAGGTGACAATTGGCCGCTCGGTGGCCGGCGAGCTCCTCGAGTTGCGCTACCAGATTGACCCAGAGCGTTTCCTTTCCATCATTCGCCGCGGTGCGCAATTCGAAGCTGAGGTCGAGACGACTCCCTCGACGCTCGAAACCGACGCGGTGGCCGGTAAAATCGACGGCTCGCTTTTCGATGGCGTCACAAAAGCGGGTGAAACCCCGGAACTCGCGATGCGATTGGCTGATATTTTCAGCTGGGATTTGGATTTTTACACTGACCCGCGTCCCGGCGACACGTTTCGGGTGGTCGTCGAAAAGAAAGTGCTCGCGAACGGCAAGACCATCAGCTACGGCAAAATCCTCGCCGCGGAATACAATAACGACGGCAGGATTTACCGCGC
>DATEHB010000253.1:0-12343 GCA_035279805.1 Candidatus Acidiferrales bacterium | reverse complement strand
TAAGTTTGACGGTGCGCGTCACGCGATGCTATAAAAGCTAACGGACGTTCTTTCCCGGTGGGGCCGTGGCGCAGTTGGGAGCGCGCCTCGATGGCATCGAGGAGGTCGTGGGTTCGAATCCCATCGGCTCCACCAAAATCTGCGAATGTTATGAGTGAGAGACTAGCAAGCGTGTCCCGGTGAAACCGGGAAGGTCGTGGGTTCGAATCCCATCGGCTCCACCAAAATCTGCGAATGTTATGAGTGAGAGACTAGCAAGCGCGTCCCGGTGAAACCGGGAAGGTCGTTCGAATCCCATCGGCTCCACCAAAATCTGCGAATGTTATGAGTGAGAGACTATCAAGCGCGGCGGGGTATTATGCGCGAGGATTGCCGTTTGTTTTTGCGCTGGCGCGGGATTCGTAGAACTCTGTTTCCGAATCAGCGGTCGAAGCGCCTTCGGAGGACGCCTCTGGTTGCGGAACTTGCGCCGCCGGATACGACAGTGGCCGTTCACGAACAATTTGGTCTATGGCGGCCAGCAACTCGCGCGCAAGGTTCTGAGATTTCGGCACATATTCACGCGCGCCCGCTTCCAGGGCCTTCGAACGCATTTCGGCAGCCTCGTAACGGCTTAGAATTACCACCTGAGTTTGCGGAACTTCCTTCTTGATCAACCGGACCGCTTCCAGACCGTTCAGAGCAGGCATGTTGATATCAAGCACCACCACGTCAGGCCTCAGATGCTTCGCTTTTTCGACAGCCTCGAGGCCATCCGCCGCCTCGCCGCAAACTTCCCATTTGGGTAATGATTCCAGGAGCGAGCGCAGTCCTCCGCGCATGACCTCATGGTCATCCGCAATAAGAATTCGCACGGACTGCACTGAACCTTCCACCGTTATCATCTCTCGACTCCGATGGCCTCCCTCTGCATCGCGGACAGAAACAGGAGGCCTCGACTGTAGATGACACGATGGCTGGAAAACACCCGAATATCCATCCCGTTTTCGCTGTAGGCCCCATAAATGATTCACCCTAGGCGTTTTCGTCGCGCGCGAACGGGTCTTTCCCACGCATCATCGCCAGCTTCTCCTGTGGCGGCGTCCGTTTTTTCTGCTAAAATGGTTCAAGAGCAGGGAACAGAAGCACCAGGAGCGGTGTCTAATACACCACGCGCTTTCCCAATGGACTTCAAGGTCCCGCCGGTCTACTGGCGGGCAGCAGCAGGGGAGTCAAGTGAGGCGCGAAGGCCTGGATAGGCGGCAAGCGGCATGTCTGATTTAGCGCAGACTCTATCCTGGATCCAGGACGAGACGCGACTCGTCACTGAGTTGCAGTCTGGCTCCGACACTGCGTTCGACTGGGTCGTCACCTACTACCACGCCTCTGTGTATAACGTGATTTACGGCATCCTTGCCGACCGCACCGATGCCGCCGACGTCACTCAGGATGTTTTTCTGAAGGCCTTTCGAGGAATTCACGGCTTCCGGCGCGGCAGTTCACTGAAGACGTGGCTGTATCGCATTGCGGTGCGTGAATCGCTCAATCACCGCCGCTGGTGGCACCGGCACTGCCGGAATGAAGTATCGATCGACGTTCCGGCTGACGATAACCGTACGGTCATCGAAATCGAAGACGCGGAGGCCACGCCTTTTGACCAGCTCGCCACTCGTGAGACGCAGCACGCCGTGCGCGCCGCCCTCGCTGAACTGCCGGAGGCCCATCGTAGCGCCGTGATTCTTCGCGATCTCGAAGGCTTATCATACGAGGAAGTGGCTGAAGTGCTTGAAATTTCGGTGGCGACGGTGAAGACGCGCATTCTGCGCGGCCGCCGCGCCTTGAAGAAAATTCTTGAGCCTCTCCTCCATGCTCCTCGCAAGGATTCTGACGCTGCGGTAGCGCAGACGAGTTTCGGACGCCGCGCAACTCCCGGTATTCCGGACGGCGTCGCTGAATTTCGGCCCGCCGGTTCCTATGCAATGGCGCTGAGTCACCGCCGCGAAGGCTGGCCCGGAGGCTGGAAATGACCTGTCGCGAAATCGGACGTCATTTGCCCGGCTACCTCGACGGAGCCGCCTCCTCGGAAAAACACGCCGTCGTTCGCGCCCATTTGGATTCTTGCGCCGATTGCCGCACGGATCTGGAACGGTATCGGCGGCTGGCCCGCGCGCTTGCATGCTCAACCGCGGTCGCGCCGCCCGCCGATCTCGCCATGCGCATTCGCGTGCAGGCCTCTCGCATCCAGGGCCGGCAGGAGAATCGCGGTCAGCTTCGCAGCCGTGCTTGGGTTTTCTTTGAGAATATTCTGCAACCTCTGGCGGTTCCGGCGACCGGTGGGTTCCTGACGGCCGCGTTGGTTTTTGTTTTTGTCGTTCAAAGTTTGTTCGGCGGAATACCACTGGGCAATATTCCGAATGATCTTCCGACGGATCTGATTCAGCCTGCGCGTCTGGAAAGTCTCGCGCCGTTCCCTGCGCCGGACATCGTCAGCAGCGGCAACTATTCCAGCGCCGGAGTGTTGATGGTGGAAGCGACGCTGAATGCGGAAGGCCAGGTCGCGGGCTACACCATTCTCTCAGGGCCGAACGACCCTGAGGTTCGCCATCAGATTGACCAAATGCTGATTTTTTCGCGCTTCCGGCCTGAGATGAATTTCGGCCGGCCCACGGCGGGCGGCCGCGTCGTACTCAGCTTCAGCGAAATTCGCGTCCGTGGCTAGTTGCCTCTTCTGCCTTCCTTGACTCGCTTCATCCAGCCCGATAAAGTGTGCCGTTCATATCGGCGCCATCGATAAGCAACGGTATCTTCGCGCTCGCGCATCCCATCCGCGAACGCTTTGGTCAATGAGTGCTTCGTCCAATGAAAAAGTCAAACGAATTCAGTGAATTGAGCGCATGACGATTCGAACAATTTGCCATTGGTTTCGCGTGCCGGTTTTTCTTGCAGCGCTGCCGTGCCTTGGCTTGCCCGCAACAGCCCAAATGCCCGCTCGGCCTCAACCCGTCACCAGTTCAATCACCGTCGAAACCAGCCCGCAGTTATTCGCCACCATGTGCGCGTTGGATGTTGCCGGTTTTGACGCCAATTCCAATACGCTCGACATTTATCCGGCGGACGCCGCCCTCCGCGCCCGCCTGCTGCAATTGAAGGGGCCAGCCGCCGAAGCCATGCGCCAGTTTTACGGTCAGCATCAATTCGCAAATTCCGACGAAACGCTTTCTCCTTTTCTTTCATTTGCGCTTGTCGTCGGACCGCCGCCGCGTTTCCGCTATCTCATCTCGCATGATGAGATACCTCCCGCGGTCCTCTCCATTGACGGTTTCGGCGAAATTCTCAGCAAGCTCTATGTGGAGGCGCAGCTCGATCGCGAATGGGCTGCCGTCGAACCCGAAGTCGATCGCGAAGTCGCCCGGCTCACAAGTCCTGTACGCCAGATTGTGTTCCAGAGTACGGCCTACCTCCGCGAGATACAGGCACCCGGCGGCCGCACTTTCACGGTGCTCGTCGAACCGCTTGTCGGCCAGCGCGTCAACTTTCGTAATATTGGCAATCACTATTCGATCATCGTCGGCCCAGGTCCCGACCTGCCGTTGGGCGACATTCGTCACGCCATGTTTCATTTCCTGCTCGATCCTTTAACTCTCAAATATCAACAGAGCATTTCGACGCGCCGCGCGCTGCTCGAAATCGCAAATCGCGCGCCCCAGCTCCCCACCTCATTTCAGGATGACTTTGTCGGACTGTTCGACGAGTGCATGGTTCGCGCCGTCGAGTTGCGCGTTCGCAGGCTTCCGGCAGAGCAGATCGAGTCTGCGCTTGCCGCAAATGACAAGACTGGCTTCATTTTGGTGCGCCCCATTTATCAGCAACTCATCGTTTTTGAGAAGTCGGAACCGGCGATGTCACTGTATTTCCCCTCGCTCGTTCAGGGCATCAACGTTGCCGCGGAGCAGAAACGTCTGCGGAATTTCGCGTTCGCGTCCGCATCGGAGAAAGTTCAAACTGCGGGTATTTCGGGAGAGAACGCCGGAGCTTCTGCGAAGACGCCGCTCGATCAGGAATACACGCGTGGCGATCGTCAGATCGCGCTGCAGGACGCCAACGGCGCTGCCGCAACCTTTCAAGGCATCCTGAACGAGCACCCCAACCAACCGCGCGCTCTCTATGGCCTGGCACTCGCCTCCGTCTTGCAAGGCCAGGGCGAAAAGGCGGAAAATCTATTCGAGCAGATTGTGAGCATGCCGCCGCCCGGCTCGACCGCTGCTGCGGCGCCCAGTCCAAGTGTCTTGGCGTGGTCGCACGTGTATTTGGGTCGCATACGCGATTTGCAGGGCGAGCGTGAACCTGCCATAAAGGAGTATCGCGCGGCCCTCGGAGTAGGCGACGCACCGGAAGCGGCTCGCGTCGCGGCGCATCAGGGTATCGACAAGCCGTATCACCCCGCGCCCGCATCACAGCCCCAGTAGCGCCTGGGATTCGGTTTCACCACCGGCTGAACCCGTTCGGTTCCCGGAGGGAAGTACTTTGAATCGGAGGAATGAAAAAATGGCACACCGAATGGGAGTCACCGCTTTCGCGTTGGTAACGTGGGCGTGTCTGGCCGCCGCGCCTCAAGTTCGCGCGCAAGGCATGGGAGCACAGCAGCAGGGAACGCAACAGCAGCAAACGCAAGAACAAAAGCCGTCGCTGCAGAATCCCACGCCACAGAAGCCCGCCGCGCCCGCCGTCGACCCGAAGGAAGAAGCCGCCTACAAGGCGTTTCTCGCGATTAAGCCGGCGGACCCGGCGGGCTACGACGCGCAAATTCAGGCTGGCGAGGACTTCGTGAAGAATTATCCGCAAAGCCGTTACCTCGCGGTGGTGTATTCGCGCCTCACCAATGCTTATTTCGCGCAGCAGAAGCTCGACAAGATGTACACCGCCGCGGACAAAACCCTGCAAATGAATCCGAACGATTTGACCGTGCTCACTCTGGTGGGATGGGTGATTCCGCGCGGCAATCCGGGCGCGCCCGATTATCCCGCCAAGCTCGCCAAGGCGGAACAATACGAAAAACATGCGCTCGAGATTCTCGCTACTCTCACCAAGCCGGTGGAACTGACGGACGACCAGTTTGCAAAGACCAAAGACAGCGCAGTTTCCCAGGCCCACAGCGGACTTGGCCTTGTGTATTTCCGCGAGGGCAAGAACGATCAGTCAGCTACCGAACTCACGCAGGCCACGGCCGGCACGTCGCAGCCCGACCCCACGGATTTCTTTGTCCTCGGCGTCGTGGATGAAAAACTGAGCAAGTTCGACGATGCGAAAAAGGCGTTTGATAGCTGCGCTCAGATGACTTCGCCCATGCAGGATCGCTGCAAACAGGGCGCGGCAGAAGCGAAGGCTAAGGGTGGGAACCAGCTTCAGCCCCCCAAACCATAAGTTTTCTCGGAGAAGTGATTTTGCCATGGACGATGCGGAGCGGCGCGTTCTCGAAGAAAAACTCGGCCATCGATTCAAGTGTGTCGAGTGGCTTGAGCGGGCGCTGACGCACCGTTCCCATATATTCAATTCTGAACAGCCGAGCAACGAGCGCCTCGAATTCCTGGGCGACAGCGTGCTCGGCCTTGCGGTCAGCCGTGTTTTAGTCGCCCGGTTCCTGGCCTGGGACGAAGGGACGCTCTCGAAAGCCAGGGCACGTCTCGTCAGCGCCGTAAGCGCGGAGAACGCCGCTGTTCGCCTCGCTCTGGGAAAGCATCTTCGCCTCGGACCCGGCGAGGAGAAAACCGGCGGGCGCAGAAAGCTGAATCTTCTTGCGGACGCCTACGAAGCAGTGGTCGGCGCGATTTTCCGCGATGCCGGCTTTGAGGCGGCCGCTGCTTTCGTCGAGCGCTCCCTCCTCAGCGAAGCTTTATCGGCCGCTGAGTTGCTCGCCGATCCGGATCATAAATCGGCGCTCCAGGAATGGCTCCAGAGCCGGGGACTCCGCGCCGCGGAATACCGCGTCGTGCGCGAAACAGGCCCGGAGCACAACAAGACCTTCCGCGTCGGCGTTCGAGCGGATGGCCGTGCACTGGCCGAGGCCGAGGGTCACAGCAAAAAGTCCGCCGAACAGGCTGCGGCGGCATTGGCACTCGAGTCGCTGCGCGCGGAAAACGCCAACAATGCCGATCAGGACGAGGTACCGGACGCTTTAAACTAGTGAATCAAAGTACTGAATCAAAGTACTGAACTAAAGACGAGTTGCTTATCGCGCCCTATGCCGCTTACGCTCTTCCCAGCGCCGATTCCTTTCTGTTTAACGTTCAGGCGTCGGTGAATGCCGTCAAGATGCTCCGATTTTCTTCCACCGAGATGTACCGGCCCCGGCCCTTTCGTGAGGTCGGTTGATGCCAATGCCGACTCCGGCGCCGTTTTCGACCACCGCGGTTGAGCCTTTCGGAAGCCGATCCACGTTTGCCGGCGGACCAACCCGATTTCCGGGTTCGCCGCGCTTGCATCGCTGGCTGCGAATACTTCTGTTTCTGATTGTCGTCTGTCTCGCGCTCGACTACGGCCTTTCGTTGTTCCTCCAATACGGTTGGCTGCATCATGCCCTTACGCGACGGCTGGAAACAGCCTTCGGCCGTCCCGTCGACGTTTCTCACTTTTCATTCAGCTTGCTCGCCGGTCCTCGCCTTGAAGCGGAACGCATCACCGTCGCCGAAGACCCGCGCTTCGGAAACGAATATTTTCTTCGCGCAGACACTCTCGCCGTCGGCTTGCGTTGGAGCGCGTTGCTGCGCGGCCGCCTTGAGTTCGGACCTTTATCGCTCACGCGTCCCAGTTTGAATCTTGTGCGCCTTCCGGACGGTGAGTGGAATATCGAATCCTGGTTGCCGCGTCCGCGCGGGAATCTCACCGCTGTGCCCTCGCCGGGCCGCGCTTCGCTCCGTTTGCAGCGCATTGATCTCTCCGGCGGCCGCGTTGATTTCAAAGAAGGCGCGGGCAAACTGCCCTTCGCGCTCGCGAATGTTCAGGGCAGCGTCGAGCAAATCTCGCCGGGTACCTGGCGCATGGATTTGCAGGCCCAGCCGTTTCGCGCCGCGGTCGTCGTTCAACAGGCAGGCGTTCTCAGTTTGACGGGACTTGTGGGCGGCACTTCTTCGCGCCTGCGGCCAGCCTCTTTCGAGCTTGATTGGGCCGACGCCTCGCTTTCTGATGTTCTGCGGTTGCTTCGCGGAAATGATTACGGCGTCCGCGGCGTTTTCTCTCTGCAACTCACGGCCGCGACCTCCGGCGATGACTGGAATTTTTCGTCGCGCGCACAATTCCGTCGCCTACATCGGTGGGACTTGCCCCTTCGCCCGGATGATCCCGCCGCCAATCTCAGCATTCAGGCCCATTGGGTTCCCGCAGCGTCCCGCTTTGAACTGACGCGAGCCATCCTCGAAGCGCCACGCTCCAATATTCAGGCAATGGGCGCCATGAATTGGATTGCCTCGCCCGATGTCAGGCAGCCTGCCATCAAGAATGTCCAACTCGAAATTGTTTCGAGCGCGCTTGGAATGCCGGACGCATTGGCGTGGTACCGCGCCTTTCATCGCGATGTCGCCGAGCAGCTTGCGTTAACTGGCGTCGCAACGCTGCACGCCACGCTGTCCGGCTGGCCGCCGCGCATTCAAAAGGGCATCGTGGCTTCCGATGGCGTCGAACTCGACGGCGGCAGCACGCCCGTGCCCGTCCGCCTCGGGCGCGCATCGCTGATATTTTCCAGTGATTCCGTGTCGCTTCCTCCGGCGACCATCTCGATCGGTGTTCGTTCCGGCGAGTTGCGCGTGCACGGCTCGGCCCAGCGTCTCCAGCAATGGCATTCGGCGTGGAAAGTTGATGGCCAGACCACTGAAGTGCGAACGTTTTTCGGCGCGGCCAATGCGCTCGGATTCAGTTTGTCTCCCGGATGGCTGATCGACGGCCCGGCGCAGTTTCATTTGGAGTGGCAGAATGCCGCTTCACCACCAGCTTTGTCCGCATCTGCAGCGACGTCATCGCCTTCATCAGTCTTTCGCCATCCGCAGGGCACGATTACGCTCGCGGGCGTCACTGTTCGCGCTCCGTTTCTCAATCACGAAATCACTCATGTGTCGGGAACGGTGAATTTTTCATCTCAGAAAAATCGCGACGGCGGTGGCGGCGTTAAAATCCAGCTGACTTCTGCCGACGCCTTCGCCGCCCTCTGGCGCGGCACTCTCGAACGCCGCGCCGCCGATGGCAATGGTGAATGGCAGTTTGCGCTCTCCGCGAATCAACTTGACGCCGCTGAAATGGACCGCTGGCTCAATCCGCAACGGCGCGAAAGTCTTCTCGACCGCATACTTCCGTTCCTCGCCTCCCGGCCCCAACCTCGGCCCGTTCCTGCATGGCTTCGTGGCCATGGCTCGGTTTCCGTTGGCGCATTCGCTCTTGCACCGCTCCGCCTCTCCCAGTTCACCGCGGACGCTGCAGTCGACGGTCGCAAGCTCGAGTTTACAAACGCCCGCGCCCAATTTTATGGAGGGGAGGTGCTCGGCTCCGCCGCGCTCAATTTGACCGCACAGCCCGCATACGACGTCACCGCCAAATTTACCGGCGTGAATTTGGGCTCGCTCGCCGCGCAAACGTTGTCCCTGTCGAATCTTTTCGAGGGCGTCGCTTCCGGCGACTTGCAAGTTTCAGCGAAGGGCGTCGGGCGCTCTGCATTGCTGCATTCGCTCGCTTGCCGTGGCGACGCACGGATTCGCGACGCCGCATACGACGGCCTTGACCTCGACGAATCCCTCCGCGCAGGCGCGCGCAGGCCGGGCATCACGAATTTTCCCGCCGCCTCGGCTGGTTTCTCCTGCGCCGACGGCCAGGTCCGCTTCGCGAATCTGAATCTCAAAACCCAAAACGCATCCTACGGCGCCTCGGGCTTCGTCGATTTCAACCGCGAAATGAATTTCGAGCTCAATCCGTTAGCGGCCGGCCGCGTCGCTGGCCTGGCGCCCGTGAACGATCCGCCAAACGAAAATCCCCCAGACATTCTTGCGCTAACCGGCGCTCTCAAATCTCCAACTCTAACGCACATCGCGCGCCGGAATTCCTCGCATTAACAAGCGCGTCGAAAACACCACGGCCCGAAGAGCAGCATCAATATCGGCGGCATCAGACACCCGGTTTGCGCCGCTCCGCCCGCTGTGTTAGCGTCGCAGGCATGATGGCACGCGCCGTCTGCCTCCAACGAATTCGCCGGCTCCTCCTAATATTTTCTCTCATCATTATTGCGACGCCGCCATCGCCGCTCCGCGCCGCCGCGAATCCCCGCATCCATTTCACGCCGCGTTTCAACGTGGGACAGGTGTTTCACTATAGCGTGCAGATGCATGTTGACAGCGCTTCGCGTTCTTCGGGCCCTGTCGCTGATCCCGAAGGTCCCACGAAGGCAGGCGAATCCATCAATGTCTTCCTGCGTTTGGAAGTCCTCAATGTGCCCGGCCCGCCCTCCCTGCCCGGCGCGGCGCGCATTCGCGTGACCTACGAAACGGCCGCGGCAACCAGCAGCAGCGATTCCTACGACGCGGACACCGCCGCAATCGCCGGGCAATACAAAAAGCTCGAAGGCCAGTCCATCGAATTCACTCTCGAGCCCACCGGGGAAATCACAGATGTCTCCGGCCTCAAAGGCCTTCTCGACGATCAGTCCCGCTCCGCGATCGTGAACCAGTGGCTCAGCCAGCTCACATTGGGTGCGTCGGTCCCGCAGAAGGGAATCGCCATCGGCGAAAAATGGTCCTCTGCGCAGACCATCAACAACGTCCCGCTCGCCGGTCTCGCATGGCGCGTCGAATCCACCTACGTGCGCGACGAGCCTTGCCCCGCCGTGCGCTCCGAGCAGGCAGTCGGAGCCGTCGCCAAGCCGGTAACTCCGTCTAACGTCCCCGATCAGTGCGCCATCATCCAGACGCATTCCGAAATCACCGGCGCGCCCGCGCAAAAATCCAGCGCGCACTCCTCGCAACAGGCTGGCGAAAAATTGCCAGATCCATCCGTCAACGAGTCGCCCAATGAAGACAAAGACCGCACTCCGGAAGTTTTCCGCAAGAACGGCCTGCGCACTTTCGGCGAATGGACCGGCTCAGGCGATGGCCTCACGGCCATTTCCCTCCGCACCGGAATGGTCGTCAGCGTCACGCAAACTGCCGCCACGCACATGGACTTCACCATTATGACCACCGCGGCCCGCAACAAAATGCGCTACGCCGGCAACACTCGCAGCCAGTCTCAAATCACCCTCATCTCGCAATCCCCAATGCCCTGACGATACTGCGCCACGACTTGATGCGAAATGTCTTCCGATTCTGATTCGAGCTAGACGCCGGCGGTCACGACGTTAGCCCCCGCCCGGCCTGGCGTCTCGCCTTTAGCTAATTCCTGTCGAAAGTGCACGTGCCGGAGCCGCGTTAATTCAACCAGCGGCCGCCACGCGGCATGCACCAAATGGTGCTTGATGAGCAGCCTCCAGAATCGGTTGGAACGCTTGTAGAGGTATGACATCGCCAGGTACGGCGCCACGGCCCGCCAGTCTGTGGGCCGGCGTCGCCAAATCGAGGCATGCGAGAACAAACGTTGATAAATCCAGGCGTAACCCTGTTCAAGTTCTTCGGGTGACATGTGTTTCGGCTGGAACACCGCATGCGCCGTGTCGTAGAGAGACCAATCGCGGTGCAGCAGGCGTCTCTCTGCCTCCATTTGCCTGAACAGTGGCGTTGCCGGGTACGGCGTAAGGATGTGGAATGTCGCGCACTCCAAACGGTTGTCCTCAATCCATTGTGCCGTTGCTGCGAAAACGTCTTTTCGGTCGTGATCGAATCCCAGCACGAAAGAACCGTTCACCTGAATGCCGTTATCGTGCAGCATTCGGACTCGGCGCGCGTAGTCCGCGGTCTTCGGTGTTTTCTTTCTTGCATCAGCCAGATTCTCGTCGGTGAGTGACTCCAGTCCCACGAAAACTCCCGTACATCCACCGAGCGCCATGCTGCGGATTAGACTCGGATCGTCGGTCACATCAATCGAAACCGCCGCACTCCAAATTTTGTTGAGCGGCCGGAGCGCGCGGCACAGCTCACCCAGGTATTCCCGGTTCGATCCCAGATTGTTGTCGATGAAGACAGCATAGGGTTGCTCATCGGCCAGAAACTCCGCAGCAATCTGATGAGGATCTCGCATTCGATACGGCATACGCAGGCCGTCCGTCGCCAGATAGCAGAAGCCGCAGCGGTTATGACATCCCCGTGTGGCAATCAAACTGGTCGTCGTCAAAAAGCTCTTTCGCGGCAGAATCGATCGCCTTGGCGCCGGGTCTTTGCGGTAGTCACTGTCGTACGTTGCTATGTATTTCGGCTGCAGACATTGCGATTCCACATCCGCGAGAATCCGGGGCCAAAGCTGCACGCCATCACCCACGGCAAGCGCGTCCGCGTGCGGCGCACATTCTTCGGGACACGACAGGACGTGTAATCCGCCCAGCACAACTTTGCTTCCGCGACTTCGGTACCATTGCGCCAGCTCGAAAGCGCGCCGGGCAAACGTCAGATGTACGGTAATTCCTACTACCTCAGGCATCGGCGCAAAAGGTGGACGTCCATCCAGCAAGTTCTCATCCCAGTACCGTATCTCCCAGTGTTTTGGTGTCGTCGATGCGAAACTGGTCAAGGCGAGCGTTGGCGTAAGCACGTGCTTTCCGAAGCTTGCATTTGGATCTTTCGGATAGAAGGGATTTATCAGGAGGGCGTAGCGCAACTTTATTGGTCCTGCCGGAATCGTCGGATCCAATACGGGCGGGCTGGTCATTTCCGGTGGGCGCCACCGGCGCCGTGGAGGTCGCAGCCAGGGCTGATTTATTTCCGCCATGCGCCGATACTTTGAAATATAAAGTACTTTGTGTCAAGAAGTTTTTCGAGCTTTGTTCACCATCGACAAAGATTTCCGAAAACCGAGTCATTTTCCTATTGATTGAAATGCCGCGAGCGTCAGTGTCGCCGGAGCGTCTTGCGGGTGGTTGATAATCACCATTGGTGGTGACTACGAACCATGGCCCGTCCGTCGGCGCATCCGCCAGCTTTGCCGTTCAGGCTCTATGTATATGATTTTAAGTGCGTTGGAAACTTACCCTATGTGCATGGCCTTTGGCCCATGCGTTGCACTTTAACAGTTCGCCTCGCAGATTAGCGAGGCGGCCCGGCCGGCTCGGCGGGCAACGGGCGGTGGCAAGGAGGCCCAAAAATGCGTTATCTAAAGTATCTTGTTCTAGTCGGAATTTTCCTTCTTGGTGCAAGCTACTCCCATGCCCAAGTATCAGTCGGCATCGGGATTGGCCCCGTTTACGGTG
>DATEHB010000252.1:0-5413 GCA_035279805.1 Candidatus Acidiferrales bacterium | reverse complement strand
GCACCCAAACAAATGACGACACGCAGACAATCAACCGACAGTGACGCAGTCAGCGGCGCTGGATTATCAGGCGATAACAATACAGCGGCCAACGGTGGCGTCTCGGCCAATCCGGGAATTGTGCCGGTAGAGCAGGGAAATGCGAATGCAGATTCGCATATCGTAGGGGCGACCCTTGGGTCGCCCGGACGAGGCAAGCCTCGCCCCTACGAAAACGCCGAGACGGAGGCGAGCGCGGACGCCATGTCCGTCGCAGCGCCACCAATGTACGGTGCGAACAATGAACAGTTGCCCGAACGGCTGCAGAACGCGGTGCGTCGCCTGGTGCTGGAACTGACGAGCGAATCGGAAATTTCGCGGCGGGCGGAAATTCGCCGCATCAAACAAGCCCATCAATTCTGGCGCGGCCTGCAATATTTGTGGTGGAGCGAGCGCGATCAAAATTGGCATTTGCCGTTCGAGCAAAAATCGACGGATGAAAGCTCGCTCGAAGACATGCCTCGCTACGAGTTCGTAACGAATATTTATCAAGCGTTCGGGCTATCGATCATTTCCGTGTTGAGTCAGGACATTCCGCGGGCGCGATTTTTTCCGCAGTCGGCGGAAAGCGAGGCGGATGTCTCATCCGCGAAATCGGCGAGCGAAGTATCGAAACTGATTGAGCGGAACAATCGCATCGGGAATTTGATTGTCGAGGAAGCGTTTCATCTGTGGACCGGCGGTAAAGTCGGCGCGTATGTGCGTTACGTGGTGGATGGGCAGCGATTCGGTTTTCACCCAGAGACGGAGTTGGATGAGAGGCAAGTCAAGATAGGCGGAGGATGGATTTGCCCTCACTGCGGAGCGGAGACAACGCAAGGATCCGAGAGTGCTCGACAGGAAACTGATTGTGGTTCGTGCGGGGCATTGCTGACGGAAGAAAATTACGTCTCTGAGGAGGTCATCACGGTGCCGGCGGGGGTGCGAACGGCGCGCGTGGCGAATGGACAGGAAGTGCTGACCATCGTGGGGGCGCTGGAACTGAAGACTCCGCCGTGGGCCAACGAAATTCACGAATATCCGTTTCTTCAGTGGAACATGGAAGTGCACCAGGCGCGTTTGCGCGCGGCTTATCCTCACGCAGCGAAGAAAATTGGCGCGCCCATTGCAGCGGGGGAATCGGCGCAGTACGAACGGCTCGCCCGGCTGGAACAATCGCAGGGCGGTCCGCTGACGGCAGGAGGAGATTTCAATCCGAATTTGATTACTTTTCAGCGAACGTGGCTGCGGCCGTGGGCTTTTTACCAGCTTGACGATGAAGCGCTGCGGGATGAGCTGCTCGCGATTTTCCCTGACGGCTGCTACGCGGCGTTTGCGGGCGACGTGTACTGCGAATCGCGCAACGAAAACATGGACGACCACTGGCGCGTGATGCACGCGATGCCGGGAGATGGTTCGAGCGGACGTCCGGCGCTGGGCGATGCGCTGATCAGCGTGCAGGAACGGTTCAACACGCTCTCGAATTTGCAGATCGAGACGTACGAATATGGCATTCCGCCGATTTATGCGGACAGCGAGGTGCTCGATTTCGACGCGCTGCAATCGCAGACGGCGGAGCCGGGCGCGCATTATCCGGCGAAAGCCAAGGCCGGGCAGCCGCTCGCGGCGGGATTTTTTCAACCGCAGGCGGCGCGAGTTCCTCCTGATCTCGCGGGACACGCCGCGGATTTAATGGGGCCCGTCGCGCAATTTCTCACGGGAGCTTTTCCGGCGCTCTTTGGCGGGGCGATGACGAATACGAGCACGGCGTCGGGTTACGCGATGGCGCGCGATCAGGCCATGGGGCGAATTGGACTGGTGTGGCGGCGAATGAAGTTCTTTCATGCAGACTTGATGCTTGCGGCGGTGGATTGCTTCCGCAAGAACCGTCCGGGCGATGTGGAAGTTACGCTGCTGGGGCCTGGCGCGGCGTTCGAGTCGAAATGGATCCGCCTGGTGGACCTGAAGGGCGAATTATTTTCGTATCCGGAGACGGACGAGCAGTATCCGACGCAGTGGGCGGATCAGCGCGCGGTGCTGATGCAGTTGATGGCGAATCCTGATCCGCGATTGCAGGCTGTGCTCGGCGATCCGTCAAACTTGGGATTGCTGAAGCGGTTGATCGGATTGGATGAGCTGGTGATTCCCGACGAGGAGTCGCGGACGAAGCAGTATCGCGAGATTGCGCAACTGCTGCAAGAGCAGCCGGTGATGCGCACGGATTCGGCGACGGGCGCGGAGCAAGTGCTCCCGAGCATTCCGCCGGACGAATTTGTGGACAATCATGGCGTTGAATTGGATGCGTGCAAGCGGTGGTTTTCGTCGGATGCGGGGCAAGTGGCGCGAATCGAGTCGCCAATGGGTTATGCGAATGTGAGGGCGCACGCACAACTGCACGAGCAATTCATACGCAAGCAGCAGATGCAGGACGCGGCGCTCGTGCAAAGCGAAGGGCCCGCAAAGACAAAATCGTAAAGTCGTCAATCGCTTCAGGAGACTGTGGCTGGTGGCGGAGATGTACCGAAAGGTGCTATGGTAAAAATCGTAATCATACACTGAGGAGGTTGCTCCGTGGTGACTAGGATCCTGATTGCGATTTGGTTGGTAGTACTGCTCTCTGCTCCGCTACTGCTCAGCTCGATTCGGCCGGTCGCCGTAGCACGAGCGCCGACGCAAAAGCAGTCGTTCAGGCGATTGAGGATGAAATCTACGACTTCGGGTATCAAGGATGGGACTTCGGCTATGTAGGCAAGACTATTGGGACCGACGAGCAACAAATTCGCGCGTATATCGCGCCCGATCTGGAACCTAACCGAAATCTGGGAGGCGCGGCGGGGGTGATTGGCTACGTCATTTATAAATTGATGCCCTTTGGGGAGGTCTACCGACTGTTCTGGTTCACGAAGGACGGCTTAGTCGTTCTCGGAGGCAATCCGGAGTTCGGATTTCCGCCCACGCACCCCAATTATCTGACAGTTTTTATGGATGACGACGAACTGTGCCATGACAAACAGACATGGTTGAAAGCTAATTTCATCATTCAGCTACATCCGACCGCCCAACGTTTGCGCCAAGCAGCCGAGCGCCAGAAAGAACGAATCGGTTATTCCGTCCGGCTCGACCCGGCTCATCGTGTCTATACTCCTGACCACGATCCCCGCTGCCCAGTAAACTAGAGCCGGCGGGCCATGCGAGTTCGTGGGCTTTAGGGAGCAAGGGGGAGATATTTTGTGGACTGTAAAGTACAAATGCAAGAACAAGAAATTGGAAGTGGCGATTCCTCAGACCATATATTGCCAGTGAAATTTAGCGCGGTTTTGCGACGTGTTTGCTGCGGGCTCTTTGCTCTGGCACTTTTGATTCCGCTTCCCGCAATTGTGCATGCGCGAGCGGGCGGGGCGTCGCTGTGCGTTGTTGAAAAGTTGCCGACGGAAATTCCGGTCAGCCTGACGGCAGTAAGCATTCGGAAGCATTATTTTGTAAGTGGACCCAACTCGAGCGCGGTACTCCATATCGAAAATCTTTCGTCAAAACCTATCATTGCCGTGCGGTTCGTTTTCGAATATTACGGAGCAAATGGACAGCGCTTTGGGGATGTGGTCGCGCAAGCAATCGCCCGCCAAGTCCTCGAGTCGCAAGCGTTCCCGATTCTGAAACGTATGAACGGCGGCGGCGACATCCCCAGCGTTATTCAGCCAGGCAACAGCGCTTCCCTGGCCGGAATAGACTGGTTTGCTACAGCGGTATGCCCAGTGCGCGCGAAATTGACTGCGGCGATGCTTTGGTTCTCTGACGGCACTTCGGTCGATTGGTCCGCTCCAGATTCGCGGATTGATCCTGAATCTGAAGAGCTGCGCTTGCGTGATTTGCCCACGTGCCTCATCCAGCACAATTTCGATCGTCTTTTTCTGGCGCTCGATTTGGACCGCACGGGACGTGTAATGAGAGCGAAGGGATTTCCGCCTTATGCTTCTCAGAAAGAGCCATGCGGCGTGGAGGAAGTAGGCGCCTGGAAATTCCAGCCCGCTCTTCTCGGCGGAGAGCCGGTCGCTACAAAGCTGAATCTTCTCTTGCGGCTAATTAGACGCGACCAGACCGCCAAATTTGGTGAACCGGCTTTGACGCGCCGCGAAGCGTCTCGTCCCGTCACTATTGTCGACGCCTTCGCTCCCGTCCGGCCGGGCCTGCCATGGCACATTCTTTATGCAGCCGAGCTACCGCAAACCCGAGCGCTAACTGAGTGGAGTTTGAGGCCTTCAGATCGCGAGGCAGTACCCCAGGCCGCAGTTGTCTCTATAGGTGGCGTTCGAGGGGGGATGCGTCGTTACTGGATGAGCTGTAGGCGGGAGCATCTGGCTTGACGACCGGGGCGACAAGGCGGACGACTTGGAGCATGCGTTCGGGCTTGAACGGCTTGGCCATGCAGACAACAGCGCCGAAATTATGGCTTGCGGCGTAGTCGGCAGGCTGGGCGTTGCGCGTGACCAGGACGACGGGAACGTGCGCAAGGCGTTCGCTATTCTTGATAATCAGGCAAAGGTCGTATCCGGACGTGTCGCCGGCTTCGACTTCCGCGATGAAACAAGCTGGAACCGTGGTGCGCAGGATATCGAGCGCCGCCTTGCCCGTGGACACGATGTACACGTCGTAACCTTCCGGCGTTAAGAGACTCTTCAGTTGTTCCTGACTGCGTTCATCGGATTCGACGACGAGGACGATGGGGCGCGTTCGCGCCGAGTGGATAGGCGCGCCTTTTTCGGCGGAAGAAGCGCCGCGGATAGCGGACTTTTCTTTAGCGCCCGGACCCGTGGCGGCGGTTGCCGCAGCGGCGCGTTGATGAATGCGGCGGAATTGGATGGCGACGCCGAGTTTGTTGTCGGGAAGCTCGAGAGTGCGAACCACTTCGGCGGGCTCTTCGGCATTGAGCGCGTTGGGTGCAGAGGAAAAAGGAAACGTGACACCGAGGGACATGCCCTTCCAGAAGTCCCGGCGCCCGGTAGAAAACAGGATTCCGTCGCGGGAAACGTCAATGGAAGTGGCGAGTTCTGTGAAAGGCTCGGCCTTCGGATCCGTTGCTCGAACACGGATCTGCGCGGAAACTTTCACGCGCGCGCGACGGCGCCGTTCAGAGTCACGATTCACATCTGAGATTGGGATTCCCTGGTCTGCGGGTTGATGAACGTTCATTCCGGTGTCCCCCAGGACGCGCTCGGCATGAATACGAGCGGTCCCAGCCATCGACGGTCGAGGCGCCTTCTCACTGTATCGCGGCTGGCGCTGTTGCCTCGATCCAATGTGCACTATGTTGCATCGAGGTTAGCACCAAGGCCAATGGTACGGAAGCTGTATTGTGACGCATCCGCTAACGGGGTGCGATGTTTCACATCGGAACGGA
>DATEHB010000251.1:0-6569 GCA_035279805.1 Candidatus Acidiferrales bacterium | reverse complement strand
AAAATCCAGCACGGCATCCGATTCGCCTTGCGCGTCGCGAAGGCCGCTGGTATCGAATTGCTGATTTTCCGCATCGTTTGGATTCGGGTCGTAGGGAATCTGGTAGTAATCCTTGCGAAGTGATGTCACGAAGCGCAATTGGTCCCGAGGATCCGCATTGAAAATGAGCGAGCCGAACCCGCCGAATCCGTTTTCTGCGTCGTGAATCACCTGGGCTGTTGGAGTTTGGAGGCCGAGATTGCTGCGATTTCCGTTCAGTCCCCCGAAATACGCGAAGCGCGGCGTATGGCCGCCGAAGTTGATCTGGTCGTTGGTCTGATAAAAATTCCCGAAACTGGTGACAATCTCCGCATCGTTATTGCGCTCGAATCCGGTTCGCGGAACGACGTTGAAAACGCCATACGTGCGATCGCCGTATCCGGCGTCGTAACTTCCGCGCATCACTTCAAGGTAATCGATGTCCTTGGGATCAATTTGTGGCCCGAGGTTGCTGGCAATATTCGTGTTCGGAATGGGAATCCCATCGATCAGCCAGCTCACTTGATGGCCGCCGCGAATGTGGAGTTGATCGTGAGTGACGTACGCGCCGGGGACGTAATCCGTGATCATTTGCAGGCTATTTGTGCGGTCAGCCCCGGGTGTGCGCGCAATATCTTGCCGGCCGACGAGAGTCGTCGGCGTCACGGATTCGACGTTCGCGGCTTCGGCATGCGTGGAGACGGTCACTTTCTGATTTACACTGGAAATCGCGAGTGGGAAATGAAGAATCGGCGACGAATCGGATATCACAGTGATTTGTAGGACAAAAGTGTCAAACCCACTAGCGCTGGCCGTTACGATGTAATCGCCCACGGGGACGGCCTCGATCCTGAATTCTCCGTTCTGGTCGGTTTTCACCGCGCGGGACCAATCCGACGTCGCCGATTTCAAGATTACATCGGCTCCGGAAATGGGGCGGTGATCCGGGTCGTGAACAATGCCTTGCACCGTGCCAAATATCGTCGCGAAGGCCAAGCCTCCGGGGAGCAGCAAAACAAGACACAACAGCACACTTCGAATCGCACGCATATCTAGCCTCCTAAGCGAAAGTTTTTTGCGTCGGGCCAGCGAAGGAGTTACGACCGGGGAGGCTCAAACGGGATGCGCGAAAAACCGGTGACCACGCGCGGTTGAACAGCAGAGAAAGAAGCTTGAATCACCGCAGGCGCGGGCAACGAAATCGCTGCCTGCAATTGAGTTGGAGCAAACGGCGAAGCAAGTCCATAATCGATGCTCTGCTGTGAATTGCATCGCATCACACAGAGGGATGCGCTCGTCATGCCGTGGCAATTCATTTTTACGTTGTGGCCCGCGTTTTTGTGCCACAGGCAGCACATCATGGTGCATTGACGGGGAGCGCAGGTATAGCCTCGCGCCATCAGCGCGAAGGGAGCCGCGAGCAAGGCGACGATAAGACTTGCAGCCTGAATCCGGCGCATTATGATTTGCATCATGGTGAATCGCACGCCGTGATTCGCATCACAGCTGCCTTCCAATAGTAGCACCGGCGCGTACGAGTGCGCCATTTCGAGTACGCACAAATAGTGTGCGCTGGATTGTTATTTCGATTCGTTCGGGCTAACCTCGCGAAGCGATGTTGCCTTTCAAGCTGATTTACGACCATGGCTACGATCTGCATCTTGGCGCGCACGTTTTCCCGTCGCAAAAATACAGGCTGGTTCGTGAAACACTGCTGCGCGAAAACCTCGCGGAAGTCTCGGACTTTATCTCGCCGGCAGCCGCGGTGGATGAAGACGTCTTGCGCGTTCATGGCCGCGAATACGTCCACAAATTGAAAACGGGCACGCTGAACTATTTGGAGATTCTGCGCATGGAGGTGGCGTACTCCAAGGAACTGATTAACGCATGTTGGCTGGGCGCAGGCGGCTCGATTGAGGCAGGCAAGCGCGCGCTGGCGGACGGCTGCGCGGTAAATATTGGCGGCGGTTTTCATCACGCGTATCCGGATCATGGCGAAGGATTCTGCGTGATTCACGATGTTGCCATTGCGATTCGCCGCCTGCAATGCGACAGCGCGATCAAGACCGCGATGACCATCGACACCGATGTGCATCAGGGAAACGGCACTGCGGCGATTTTTGCGGGCGACGAGTCCGTTTTTACATTTTCAATCCATCAAGAAAATAATTATCCGTATCCGAAGCCGCCGTCGAATCTCGATGCGAATCTGCCCGATGGCATGGGCGACGCGGCGTATCTGCAGATCCTGAACGCACATCTCGTGCGCGCGTTTGAAGCGTTTCACCCCGATTTGATTTTTTACATCGCGGGCGCGGACCCGTATCGCGAAGACCAATTGGGCGGCCTGTCTTTGACGATGGATGGGCTGCGGCGTCGTGACGATATGGTGTTCGAGCATGCGCGGCGCCACGGAGTGCCGGTTGCGGTCACACTCGCGGGCGGTTATGCCCGGCGCGTGGCGGACACGGTGCGCATTCACGTCAACACGATTCTTGCCGCGCGAGATGCGATGCGCGAAAAAACGGCACGCTCCGCGGATTGAGCAGACCAGCTAGGCGGCTGGCCCGCTCTTGATGCGCATGCCGTAGAACGACTTATAGACAAAGAAAAACGACACGATAAAAAAGATAGCGGAGAGGATGTGCGTCAATCCGCTGCCACCTCTTTCCGCGGTTAATTGCACACCCAGTTCAACCGCCAGCAATCCAAACAGCGTAGTGAATTTGATTACCGGATTGAGCGCGACGGAGGAAGTGTCCTTGAACGGATCGCCGACCGTGTCGCCGACGACCGTGGCGTCATGCAGCGGTGTGCCTTTCTGCTTCAGCTCGACTTCGACAATTTTCTTTGCGTTGTCCCAGGCGCCGCCGGCGTTGGCCATGAAGATTGCCTGGTAGAGGCCGAACATCGCGATGGAAATCAAGTAGCCGATGAAGAAAAATGGTTCGAGAAAAGCGAAGGAAAGCGCGGCGAAAAAGACCGCGATGAAGATGTTGAGCATTCCTTTTTGCGCGTACTGCGTGCAAATCTCGACGACTTTTTTGCTGTCGGAGATGGATGCGCTCTTGGCGCTCTCGAGATGGATGTTGGCCTTGATGAACTCGACGGCACGGTATGCGCCCGTGGTGACAGCCTGCGTGGAAGCGCCCGTGAACCAGTAAATCATGGCGCCGCCGGTGACAATGCCGAGCAGAAACGGCGCGTGCAGCAGCGAAAGTTTGTCGACGTTCACGGTGATGCCGTTCGTCAGCGCCATGATAATGGAGAAAATCATGGTGGTAGCGCCGACGACGGCGGTGCCGATCAGCACGGGCTTCGCGGTGGCTTTGAACGTGTTGCCCGCGCCATCGTTGGCTTCGAGCATATCCTTCGCATGAGCGAAATTTACGTCCATGTTGTAATCGATTTTAAGTTCCTGCTTGATGTCGGGAATTTGCTCGATGAGCGAAAGCTCGTAGATGGATTGCGCGTTGTCGGTGACAGGGCCATAGGAATCGACGGCAATGGTCACCGGGCCCATTCCCAGGAAGCCGAATGCAACGAGGCCGAACGCGAAGACGGGTTCGGCGATCATCAAATGATGCAGGCCCAGCGTGCTGATTAAGTAGCCGATGGCCATCAAAAGCATCATTGTGAATCCGAGGTAATACGCGGAGAAATTGCCGGCGACGAAGCCAGACAAAATGCCTAGCGACGCGCCGCCCTCCTGCGCCGAGCGCACCACTTCGCGGACGTGGCGCGATTCGGTGGACGTGAACACTTTCACCAGTTCGGGAATGAGAGCGCCGGCCAAGGTGCCGCAGGAAATGATGATCGACAATTTCCACCATTGCGATGGATCGTCGCCGATATCCGGAATAATGAAGTAGGAAATCATAAATGTGAGCGCGATGGAGGAAAGAGAAGTGATCCAGACGAGCGAAGTGAGCGGCGATTCGAAATTCATTTCCGTTACGTTGCCAAAGCGCGCTTTTGCGATAGCGTCGTTGACGAAATAGGCGACCGCGCTGGCGACCAGCATGGCCACGCGGATGATGAAAATCCACACGAGTAACTGCACCTGGACGATGGGATCCTTGACTCCGAGCAAAATGAACGCGATGAGCGCGACGCCGGTCACGCCGTAAGTTTCGAAGCCGTCGGCGCTGGGGCCTACCGAGTCGCCCGCGTTGTCACCCGTGCAATCGGCGATCACGCCGGGATTGCGCGCGTCGTCTTCTTTAATCTTGAAGACAATTTTCATCAGGTCGGCGCCGATGTCCGCGATTTTCGTGAAGATTCCGCCAGCAATTCGCAGCGCGGCCGCGCCGAGGGACTCTCCGATTGCGAATCCGATGAAGCAGGCGCCGGAGTAATCTCCGGGGACGAAGAGCAAAATGATGAGCATCATCAGCAGTTCCACGCTGACGAGCATCATGCCGATGCTCATGCCCGCGCGCAGCGGGATGCGGTAAATCGGGAACGGTTTGCCGGGCAACGCGGCGAATGCCGTGCGCGAATTCGCGAAAGTGTTGACGCGAATGCCAAACCACGCCACACCGTAACTCCCGCAAATTCCGAGTACGCTGAAGGCCAGGATGACGATGACTTTGGTCGCGTCGTCATGCAGCAGGAATCCGAAATATAAAATGATGATTACAGCGATGAACGATTCGAGGAGCAGCAGGAATTTCCCCTGCGTAATGAGATAGGTTTTGCAGGTTTCGTAAATCAGTTCGGACATTTCGCGCATCGAGCGGTGCACGGGAAGATTTCTCAGGCGTACGTACATGGCCATGCCGAACAGCAAGCCAAAAATGCAGAACAAAATTCCCCAGAGGAGCAGCGTGTGCCCGTTGACGCCAAGAAAGTTCACCTGCGTCAGATCGGGGACTTTCAGATTCGCCTCGCCCCCCGGTTCCGGAGCCGATTGAGCGTGAGTCGCAACGGCGCTCAGAAAGGTCAAAGCCGTCACGGCCGCCCCGATTCTCGTTAAACGGCCTCGTAGCGATGAAATGCCTGCGAGCCACTTGCGCATCAGAAATCCTCCCGTGAGCGCCCGCTCACACGTGTGAATCGGTCAGTCCATGCTTCGAGTGACATTCTTCCTCCGGATGATTTAAGACTCCTCGCGGGAGCCGTATGGGACAAATGCAGACAGGTTTAGAAACAAACGTTTGTAGCAGGATTCACAGTTTTCGTCAAGAATAGCAGAACACGGCGGAGCCAGTTTCAAGCGGCCAATGTAACTTGCCGTGGGCGACTTTCCGCGATATCTGTGGCACACTCCTTTGAATACAAACCGTGAAGAGGGTAACTATCTTGACGGGACTCGCGCTGGCAGCGCTCGCCGGCGTTCTTTTCGGCGCCGCTCTGCGCGCTCCTTCGGTCGCACGCTCGGCGTCAGACAACTTTACCCGGGTCGTATTACCTGTCGGCCAGGGACCAGGCTCCATCGCCATCGCGGATGTAAATCATGACGGGCATCCGGACATCATCGTTGCCAACACGGGCGAGGGCACGGTCAGCGTCCTTTTGGGCGACGGGCGAGGAAATTTCCGTGCAGCGCCAGGTTCTCCCTTTCCCTGTAACGCCAATCCTAACGATATCGCCGTGGCGGACATGAATGGCGATGGGAATCCCGACCTCGTCATCGCGAACACTGGCACACCCTACATCACCGTCTTGCTCGGCGACGGCCACGGCGGCTTCAAGCCTTCCACGCATTCTCCTTTTGCCACCACGTCTTATCCCCATGTCCACGGCGTCGCCGTCGGCGATTTCTTTGGCGATGGCAAACCAGCCGTCGTCACTGACAGTTGGGGGCGCAGCCAGATTCTGTTGATCCCCAGCGACGGCCAGGGCAGCTTGATTCTTCCCGGAAAAACATTTCGTGCTGACCTGTACTCGGATTCGGGTGTGCGCGCTGCCGATTTCACTCATGACGGCCACCTCGACGTGGTTACGATCGAACAAACCTTCGGGTCCAGGGGAAGACCGAGCGGTGTTGGCCTCATGTTGGGCGATGGCAAGGGAGGATTCCGCAGGGCCCCGGGTTCGCCTTTCCCCGCCGAGGGTGAGCCGTGGGAGTTTACAGTCGCCGACATGAACCATGATGGAAATCCCGACGTTGTTGTTGTCCCCTACCAGCGCGATCTTCTCGATCCAGCGCAGCTCGGCGTCACGGTGCTGCTGGGCGACGGCAAGGGCGCCTTCACGAAAATGAAAGGTTCACCCTTTTCTCTGGCCGGGTGCCGCGGCCCAGATCGCGTGGCCACCGGCGATTTCAACGGAGACGGATACCGTGACATCGCAGTCGCCTGCGCGCAGAACAACAAAGTGATGCTGTATTGGGGCTCGAAAGGCGGCACGTTCCGGATTTCCTCGTTGGATGTCGAGACTGGATGGTCCGGCCTCGCTGCCGCTGACCTGACCGGCGATGGCAAGGATGACATCATCGTCTCGAACTATGGTCCGGAAAATGGCCCGGAAAATGGCCCGAAACACGGAACAAGACCCCTCGCTGGCACCATCACGATCTTCATGAGCAAATAAGACCAAGTGGCCAC
>DATEHB010000250.1:0-6002 GCA_035279805.1 Candidatus Acidiferrales bacterium | reverse complement strand
TCGACTTCAAATCGGCGTTGTTCCGCCGGCTTTGCGCCGACCAGATTCTGCGTGAAGGCTTCCAGGGTCTCCTCGGCGCCGAGATGGCAGAGGACGTTGTCTGCCTTGAGGGGCTCGCCACCGCCCAACGGCGTGCCCACGAGCTTGAGTTGCGCATAGTCGCCGCTTTCTAGAGCGCGATCCTCTACAGGAACAAAGGTAGCAGCCCGTTCGCGCATGGATTCGAGCGTTTTGTCGACATCCGCGTCGCTCACTTCGGCTTTCTCAACTTCTACTTGCACGCCCTTATAGGCGCCGAGCTCGAATTCGGGCAGCACTTCGAAACTGGCGCGAAATTTCAGGGGACGGTCCTCCGCGTAATCTACATGATCGACCTGCGGCTGCGTGATGGGAACGAGTTTCTGGTCCTTGACAGCCTTGTCGATTTGTTCGGGGACGAGCGACTGCAGTACTTCGCCTTTGATGTCGTCTGCGAAGCGGCGCCGGATGAGGGGAATCGGGGCTTTGCCGGGACGAAAACCCGGCACACGTGCTACGCGCGCAAACTCACGCGCCACCCGTTCGATAGCCTTCTGCACTTCTTGGGCGGGAATCTCTAAGTCGAGTTCACGCCGGCATGTAGCTTCGGCCATAAGTCCTATCAGTTTCCGTTGCCGTGCTCAGCGCGACTATTAGCGCCGCAATTGATGAAACAACCGGCGTGCAGGAGGCAGTTACGCCCCTACTTCCGTGTTCATTGCCGTAAGTCTGAGCCGGAAAAAGAGCCCCTGCGGGAAACAAAACGTGAGTATAGGGGAAGCAATTAGGAGCGTCAACCCGCCGACGTTTTCGCGCCCTCGAAGGATGAAGATGAGAGACACGAATTGGTGCGGAAGAGAGGAGTTGAACCTCCACGGCCTTTCGGCCACAGGATCCTAAGTCCTGCGCGTCTGCCAATTCCGCCACTTCCGCACGGATGCCGAAGTATAGCATTCACGCCCACGGGCTCAACGTCGGACCCCAACGGTTAAGGCCGCCCGATTTGCTCTACTTACCGCACGGGTAAAGCTGCCTGCGGCAGGCAAGCTCGGAATGACACGAGGGATGCCTGCACGGCTGTAGCGCCGGATGCTAGAACGGCTCGCCGGGAAGCGGAGGCAAAACGGGCGTCACTTTGCCCCAGCCGGCGGTTTGAGCGGTTTTCATGTCTTTCACCAGTTGCGCGGGCAAGTCGGCTTTCAAATGCGGGCGGCTCTTTTGATTGGCGAGGACCCAAGCGACTCCCGCGACTGTCTTCGAGACGACTTGGATTTCTTTGTAGTCGATTCTCTCGGGCGTGTCGGTGGGACGGTGATAATCCACGTGCAGCCCAGTGGTAAAAAATGCGATGGGGATGCCCATTTTGGCGAAATTGTAGTGATCGCTGCGATAGAAGATGCGCTGGCCGTTAGGCTTCGGGCCGAGGTTGTCGTGCGTGGCGTCGGGAGCCGTATCGTCATAGAAATGATTCAATTTTAATTTTTGAAAGTTGTCGTTGACGGACTCGATGGTCTTTTCGAGGTCGTCGCTGCTGACGTTCGGGCCGACAACGAGAACTTCGCCGGGACTTACGAGCACGTGAGTCGGATTCGGGTCCACGGAATTGGGCGATTTCGTGCGGCCGATCATGTCCATATTCAGATCGGCAACCACTTTGGTAAGGTCAACGGGAGGGAACTCGTTGAAATAGCGCGAGCCCCACAGACCTTTTTCCTCGCCGGCGTTCCATAAAAAAATGATGCTGCGTTTGGGACGCACGCCCTTCGCGGCGCCTTCGGCGTAGGCGCGAGCGATGGCGAGAAGACCTGTAGAGCCGGAGCCATCGTCATCCGCTCCGTTATTGACGTTGTGGCCGTTGGGCAGCGGCGCGCTCAAGCCGATGTGGTCAAGATGCGCGCTGATGACTACGTATTCATTCTTCAATATGGGATCGCTGCCTTCGAGAATGCCGACGACGTTTTCCCCGTGGCCCTCCTCGCTGCGGATGGCGGCGTGGAGCGCGAGTTTTTTCGCGTCATTGAGCGCGAAGGAATCGTGTTTCGCGTTTGTGCCCGCGGCGTAGAAAGCCTCCTGGGCATTCAGTTTTTCGCCCTGGAAGATCGCGTTCGTCAACTCGACTCCGGCGATGATGGAAGGGACGCTGGGACACGCAGGCTGTTCCTGGAATTTAGTGACCTGAAAATTGGGGCCGTTGTAAGAAGGGCGGCCGGCGTTGGGATTGGTCATGGCGGAAAGCTGTCGAAAGTCGGCGATGCGAATTACGGCCACGGCGCCGTTTTTTGCCGCGTACTCTTCCGGACTCAAAAAGTCAGTGCACTCTTCGCCGAGTGGATTCGGACCGGCAGCGCCGCGGCGTGCAGCAGCGGCTGCTTGTTGAGCGGCGAGAGCGGGCGGCAACCCTGCAACGACGATGATCTTGCCGTTGACGTCGAGACCCTGGTAGGGATTCGTGTTGGTTTTGTTAACCACGTAGCCGTCGCCGGCAAAAATCAAATTTCCGCTCACGTCGAATGACTCGGCGGGAGGCAGCCCGCGAAAGCCGCCGACAGGCTGGACGGTCCAGTCTTTCCCATATTCGAAATCGACAGTACGCGATTCGGCAGACTCGCCGGCGCGGGCGAACGGCGAAGGTGCGGTCAGCGAAGCCTTGGATTCCTGCGGAACGACTTCGCGCGTGACGAGCGCGAAGGGCATGAAGTACGGTTGCAGCGGGCCGTTCGTGTCGCTGGAGCTGCCTCCGGGCTTCAGCCCCCATTCGGCGAGGTGGCTGGCGACGTAGAGCGCGGCGGTATCGTAGCCGCGCGAGGGCAGGTTGCGTCCTTCGAGCTGGTCGGAGGCGAGGAAATAATCGTAAATCTTCATTTCGTTTTCAGTGATCGAGTCCGCGTTGCCATATTTCGTAAACGCGCGCGATTTGGAGTTTTCGCGCGTGGATTCGCGTCGAGACTTCGTCGCTCCCGTCGTGAAAAGCACGGTGAGCGAAAGAATGGCGAGCACAGAAGAGATGACAATGATTCGTCGCATGGGTCCTCGAATTCTTGGGTTTAGAAGCCGCGGTATCTTACCGCGAATTCGCAGATGTGGACATGCGATTTGCGATAATTTTCGGCATAGCTCCGCACACGAACGCGAAGAGGTAACGTAGAAACGGGGCGAATCACCTTGGAAGAGACGGGCGTATCTCTCCGAGAAGCAAACAACACGCGAAAGCCGTGCCCTGACGGAGACCATTTATATGATGGCTTCGAGAAGCGTGCGACGTTTTTCTTACAGACTGCTACTGCAACGCCGGCCGGCCCGCATTCTCCCACGCGGTAAGCCAATATGAACCCACATCCGTGGAAGCGTCTGAAATTTGGCGGACGAGAACCGCACCGACCTGACTGTAGAAGCGGTCATAGTATTCGTCGTTGTAATCGGAGAGGCCTGCGCGCGAGCGGCGATCCGCAAGCAGAACCGTTTCGAGCATAGAGTGTGCGGTCAGGCAAATCTCAAACGCGCGGTCCGTGGGATCCGTTACAAACACCGCGGGGTCCGGATGAACGTAAAAAAAGCGGGCGTAACGGTTCAGCATTTTTTCCCCGAAGCGCTCGTTGACACCGGGCTGAAAGGAAAGATGACCGTCGTTATTGACGGTGGTGTTAAAAGGATCGTGCGCGATCGCAACGTAGTGCGCCAGCAGCGCTGCGTCGAGTCTTGCAGCCGGTAAATTATGGGCATGAAAATCGTCAGTGAGTTTTGCGCTCAAGAGGCCCACTTCCCACGGCAACAGGCCATTCGTAGCGAGCGAGCGTTTGCTGAATTTGCGCAGGGCGTCCTTGTAGGCGCGCGGCAGGGCAAAGAAGGGATACTGGCCATAGTGGTCGAGGTGAATGTATTGGTTATGAAGCTCTGGCGGATTTTTGGCGGCTGCCTGCTGGGGGTCTGAGACGTGCTGGATCAGATATTGGCGGTTGGCTTCGAAAAACGGACGGAGTTCCTGCGGCAAGGTTCCCACAGCATTATTCACCACGAGGCGGTCGGCATTCTCGTCCCAGCCAAAGATCATGGCCGGCCACAAGGCGAGCAGCGCGAGAGCGAAAACCATCGCAACAGCGAATACGCGTCCGAGGTTCATTTTGGAGCGCGTACGCCGGCCGATTGCGCTTGCGGGTGCGCCAGACCGCTGTGCTTGCGTCCGTAGGCAAAATAAAAAATCAGGCCCACTACCAGCCAGACGAAAAAACGAACCCAATTCTCCACCGTGAGGCTCGCCATCAGCACAAAACAGAAAATCACCGATGCGATGGGAATCCACGGAGACCAGGGCACACGGAAGGCGCGCGGGCGGTCGGGTTGGCGCTTGCGCAAAATCAAAACCGCCAGCGAAACCAAAATGAATGCGAAAAGCGTGCCGATGTTGGTTAGGTTTGCGAGCGTGCCGATGTCGAAAATACCAGCGAAGACGCCGACGAAAAGGCCCGCGACCCACGTGGCAATGTCCGGCGTGCGGAATTTCGGATGCACGCGCGAAAACGCCTTGGGCAGCAAGCCATCGCGCGACATCGCGAACCAGACGCGCGCCTGTCCAATCTGGAAAACGAGAATAGACGAAATCATTCCCATCAGAGCGCCAGCGGTCACCCAGCGGTCCGTGATTTTCAGGCCGATGGCTTCGAGGGCGTTTGCAACGGGAGCGGCGTTGTTCAATGTGTCCCAGTGCTGGATGCCCGTCAGGACCACCGCGACGGCGACATAGAAAAACGCGCAGACAAAGAGCGAAGCTAAAATTCCCAGCGGCAAGTCGCGCTTGGGATTCTTGCATTCTTCGGCGGCTGTGGAAACGGAATCGAAGCCAATATAAGTGAAAAACACAATTGCGCCACCGGTCAAAACGCCTTGAAATCCGTTCGGCAAAAACGGGTGATAATTCGCCGGATGAATGTATTTGCTGGCGGCGACGCAAAACACGACGATGGCCAGCAGCTTGATGCCGACCATGATGTTGTTCGCGCTGGCGGACTCGCGAATCCCGCGCACGAGCAGCACCGTCAGCAGCATCACGATCAAAAATCCGAGGATGTTAAAGTGCCACTGCCATCCCACCATCGGATCGTACGCGGGCGAGGCGAGCGATGCCGGCATGTGCAGGCCGAAAGTCTCCAGCAAATTATTCACGTACGCCGAGAAGCCCACGGCGACCGCCATGTTCGAAACGGCGTATTCGAGAATCAAATCCCAACCAATGATCCACGCGATGAATTCGCCCATCGTCGCGTACGTATACGTGTACGCGCTCCCCGCAATCGGAATCATGGACGCAAGTTCCGCATAGCAGAGGCCCGCGAGGGCGCAAACAAATGCCACGATGAAAAAGGAGAGCGCGATTCCTGGGCCGGCGCCGGGACGGCCGTTGACGCCGAGCGCGTGACGGCCGTACATGATTACGCTGAGCAATGGCGCCTGCAGGATCGAAGGGAAGCGGTCAACTTCGCCGGCCGCGGCAGTGCCCGTCAGCACAAAAATTCCGCTGCCGATAATGGCTCCGATGCCGAGGGCCGTGAGGCTGAGCCAGCCAAGGGTTCGTTTCAGGCGGCGCTCAGGCTGGTCCGCGTCGGAAATCAGTTGATCGATGCTCTTGGTTCGGAAGAGTTGTGGGTCCACTCGCCACCGTCCCCTCGATTGTCGCGCGAAACTGTACCTTGAGCAGGGTCGCCCCTGCAATGGGAGATGTCGAAGGCAATTCCGGATCGGGAGAGTCCCGCCCGGCTCGAAAAACACTCATTTCGCGAGAAATCTGCAGTGCAAGCAGGATTCTTTCGCGGAACCTGTTTAGGACAGGGGATCCGACGCGGCGTCTAGACGGCTTCCAGATGGGCGTAGCGCTCGATCAGCTTTTTCATTCCGTGGTCGACGAAGCTGACTGTAATTCTGCGGTCGTCGCCATCGTCCTCAATTTTGAGAATGGTACCAACGCCGTAGGTGGGATGGCGGACGCGCGTGCC
>DATEHB010000249.1:0-9393 GCA_035279805.1 Candidatus Acidiferrales bacterium | reverse complement strand
CACTTCCGGATGGATCAGAATTGCTTTCAGCTCAGAACCGAAGAGGATGTCGTCGTTCAGACGGCAGACGTAAAGCGGCTTAATCCCCATCCGATCGCGAGCGAGGACCAGCCGCTTTCTCGATTCGCTCCACAGCGCAATAGCAAACATCCCCCGAAGTCGCGCAAAGCACTTCGTGTCCCATTCGAGGAACGCGTGGAGAATTACTTCCGTGTCACTGTTGGAATGAAATTTATGTCCCAGCCCCTCAAGCTCGCCGCGAAGTTCACGGTGGTTGTAGACCTCGCCGTTGAAAACGAGGACTATATCCGCATCATCCGACACCATCGGCTGGTTTCCCGACTCAAGATCAATGATCTTTAATCGAGTTGCGCCGAGCGAAATGAAAGTCGAGCGATAGACCCCTTGCTGGTCAGGACCACGGTGGACGAGCGAAGCGACTGCACTATCGATGCGGTGTGGGCTGACTACACCCATCCTGTGAGTAAAACCGGCAATTCCACACAAAATTTCACCCCAGAAACTAGCGTTTTACAAAACGCTCATAAATACCTAATGCCAATCATCTTTCAGAAAAAGCTGCCTGAAAGATCCCCGATGCGCACACGCTATCATGAATGCGACACAGGCTCAACCCACTTAAAAGGCACAACGCCAAGTAGTCATCAAGGACAAGAGTTCGCGGGCGATTGGCCGCAATCGCTTTCTGAGCTGAGAAGATTGGAGGCGCGGGCGAGAATCGAACTCGCGTATAAAGGTTTTGCAGACCTCTCCCTTACCACTTGGGTACCGCGCCTGAGGACGTGTCAAGTATAGCGAACTGCCCCGGGGTCAGCCAGCGAATTGGACGCGAGTGTGCATCACCGCCCGTGTCAATGGATGTTCAACACATACGGCATTTGCGCGCGTACCGGCTCAGCTTGCACCATCGTCGACAGCCGATGCACAAGCGACTGAATCGAACTGTATCCGTTCCCCTGCGCCACCACTTGGCCCTGTGCGCGTTCGACCAATAAATCGAAAAGTGTTTTCTGCCTCGGCAGCCGCATGATTTCCACCGAATCGCTCGCGGGAATGTGTGCCAATTCCTTGGCAACAGTCACAGCGCGATCTGCCCCTCCCAGATCATCCACAAGGCCCAGGCTCTTTGCTTGTTCGCCGCTCCACACTCGCCCCTTGGCGATTTTCTGCACCGTCGCGATCGGCAGCTTGCGGCCTTCCGCTACCCCTCGCGTGAAACTCGTATAAATGTCCTGAAGCATCCTTTGGATCGTCTGCTGTTGCGCCGGAGTGAAATCCTGCTGCGAGGAATACAACGTCGCATTGTCGCTTGTCGCCACATAGTCCGTGCTCAGCCCCAAGAGCTGAAATAAGCCCGAAATGTTCATCTTCCCGCTGAGGACGCCAATCGACGCCGTGATGGTGTCCGGATCGGCAATAATTTTGTCAGCCGACATGGAAATCCAATAGCCGCCGGACGCCGCTAAATCGGACATGGAAACAACCACCGGCTTTGCCTTGCGCGCCAGTTCAACTTCCCGCCGAATCACTTCACTCGCCACCGATGAGCCGCCAGGAGAATCCACGCGGAGAATGATTGCGCGTATACTCGAGTCCGTGCGCGCTTCCCTTATCTCCGCCGCAACCGAATCGCCGCCCATCACCGCTCCGCCGCCAGGAGTTATCTGCGAAGCACCCGATACAATTTCCCCCGACGCATAGATAATCGCAATCCTGGGTCCGCTTCCATTGCCTAATCCCTGGCGATACTGTCCGAAGCCCACGGGATTCCAGTCGCCGGTCTTCTGCCGAAAAAAATCCTGTACTTGGTCCCAGTATGCCAGGCGATCCACCAGCCTGTTCTGCATCGCTTCGTGCGGCAGGAAAGGTCCCTTTTGCACCAAGGCTGCAAACTGCGCGCGATCCATGTGCCGCGCCGAGGAAACTTCGGTCAGATATTGGTTATAAAGGCTGCTAAGAAGCGATTGCACCTCTTCCCGATGCGCCGGAGTGAACTTTTTCTCCGTCAACTGGTTTGTCGCAGTCTTGAATTCAGCGATGTGATAAAAATCCGGAACAATCTTCAGTTTGTCCAGCGTGCCGCGCAGAAATGTCGCCTCGGCCATCATCCCGCGCACGCCGAGCGGGTTCGACGGTCCAAGCCAAACCTGGTCGCAACCCGTGGCCACGTAGTATTCGGCGTTTTCTTCGCCGTCATATCCCAGGTAGCAGACGCTCGGCTTGCCGCTTGCGTGAAATGCCAGAAGACGGGAATGTATCTCTTCCAGCTTTGCCCAGCCTGTTTCGAGGGGGCCGATTCTTACGACGAGTCCCTTGATTCGGGGATCCGTGCGCGCGGAATCGATTGCATCGTTGATTTCATGAAGCACGAGGGCCCGCGAACCAAGTAAAATGCTCGAGAAGTCCGTCGCACGTTGTTCTTCGATTGTCCCATTCAAATCGAGAATAAGGACGGAATTCGGCGAGATCGTCTCGCTGGATGTAAACGTCCAGTGCGGAACAATCCAGATCAACAGCACCACCGCCGCGATAACCAGCAGGATCACCAACGTTCGTCTCTGGCCCCACGTCATCTCTCTCTCCTGGCCGCTCAATTTTTGCTTCAGTGCAATCGTCAAAGTACCATCAGGCCAATAAAAATGCCATTACGCCAGCCTGTCCTTCGGTACAGGCCCTGCTGCGATTAGTACAGTTGTATGCATAGAGCAATGCGCCGGACAAACAGCGCCACAACGCGCGCTCCATTGCTACCATTTAGAGCGGTTGAAGCAATCGCCGGCCCGCTCGAAAGATCGTTCGCGGAGGATAAAGTCATGACAAAGCCACTCATGTCCCGAATCATGGCGGTCAACAAAGAGCTCTTGTTGATCTTCTCCATTATTGCCTTCGCCGCGGTGATCAATTTCTTCGTGGCGGGAGAGCGCCTCGTCCTGACGTTTTATAATCTTCCCACGCTCTTCGCGGCGTATTACTTCGGCCGGACGCGCGCTGTTCAAACCGCGGTTGCATCGATACTAATCGTATCCTGGCTTAATTTGATGAATCCGGTGGCGCTGGCCTCTGGCATGGGCGTCAGTCTGCGCCATCTGATCGGTTGGTCGGACGTAGCGATCTGGGGCGGCTTCCTGGTCGTCACCGCATACGCCATGGGCACTCTTTACGAGGTTAAGGAAAAGGGCATGTCCGAGTTGCGCGAGACGTACTTCGGCGTGCTGCAAATCCTCTGCCAAGTCATTTCCAACGACAAATACACGCAGAATCATTCGTTCCGCGTTTCTGTTTATGCGGCGCGGCTTGCGGCCGAACTGGGCATGCCTGACGAGCAAATCGAGGACGTGCGCGCCGCCGCTCTTCTGCACGATATCGGAAAACTCGAGGTGAGCCGCAATATCCTGTATAAGTCTGCGCGTCTGTCGGAAGACGAAATTGTCGAAGTGCAGGCTCACTTGCCTCGAGGCGTCGAAGCGCTTCGGCCCGTGGCCGTCGGTGGAACCTTGCGCCGCGTGCTGCCCATCATTCTTGCCCATCACGATAAATTCGATGGTTCCGGCTACCATCCAACGAAGGGAGAGGATATTCCCATTGAAGCGCGCATCATTACGGTGGCAGATGTTTATGACGCGCTCGTCAGTGACCGGCCGTACCGCAAAGCCATGTCGCCATTCGAAGCGCGCGACATCATCTTGAAGGGCGCAGGCACCGATTTCGATCCGAAATGCGTTGCCGCGTTTGAATCCGCCTTCCGGGGCGGCAGGATGGAGGTGCCTGAAGTATTGGTCTAGCTTCTAAAGCTGTGCCTCGCGCAAAAACCGCGCAGCCTCTTCCGGCGGCGTGGGATTGATGTAAAAACCAGTTCCCCACTCGAATCCCGCCACGCGCGTCAGTTTCGGCATCATTTCAACATGCCAGTGATAATGATCGTTGATTTCCTCCCCGATCGGCGACGTGTGGATCACATAATTGTAGGCCGGCCGGTTCAACACTGCGTCCAGCCGCGCCAGGAATTCGTGAAACAGTTTGGCGAGACTTGTGTACACGGGACTCGCTTGGTTCTCGAATGACGAGCTGTGCTGAAGCGGCAGGATCCACGTCTCGAATGGAAATCGCGGCGCGTAGGGTGCCAGCGCGATGAACTGCTCGTTGCTGAGAATCACCCGCGTGCCCGTCTCCACCTCCTGCCGTATCATGTCGCAAAAAATGCACCGTTCTTTCACGTCGTAGTACCGGCGGGAATTGTCGACTTCCTCGCGGACGCGTTTCGGCACAATCGGCAGCGCAATCAATTGTGAATGTGTGTGCTCGAGCGACGCGCCTGCTGCTTCGCCATGATTCTTGAAAAGCAAAATATATCGAAAGCGTTTGTCGTTTTTCAGGTCCAGAACACGGTCCCGGTACGCCCACAGCACTTCTTCGAGCGCTTTTTCCGGCAGCATCGCCAGCGTGCTCTGATGGTCTGGCGTCTCGATGATCACTTCATGCGCGCCCACTCCATTCATACGATCAAACAAACCCTCGCCCTGCCTGTCAAGATTCCCTTCAATACCCAGCGCCGGAAATTTGTTCGGTACCACGCGCACAGTCCAGCCCGGCGTGTCCTTTCCGCTGCCGTTTCTGCCGTAGGCCAAAATCTCCGGAGGCGTTCTCGTCTCATTGCCCGGACAAAACGGGCAAAACGAGCTTCCCTTCACCTCCACGCTTTCGCGGACGAAGTCTGACGGCCGCTTCCCGCGATCGCTCGAAATAATCACCCACCGGCCTGTTATTGGATCCTTGCGTAGATCGGGCAACCTTTACTCCTTTTCACCGAATGAATTTCAATACTTCGCTGCAAAGGCGTTCTTGTACAAGCGGACCTGCGGCACCCGCCCGGCGCGGTTCTCGATGGCCACAAGATCGAAACGCCAGGAAACGTCGCGAGCGCGCCGCTCGGCCATAAACCGCTTTGCCATGCGTTCCAAATGCCTGCGCTTTTCGGCGGTTATTGCTTCTTCCGGCTGACCCGGATGCTCCTCAGTCCCGCTTCGCGTCTTCACCTCGATAAAAGCCAGCACAGAGCCATCGTAGCCCACCAAATCGATCTCGCCCTTATCGTCCGGAATCCGGTAGTTCCTCGCCACGAAAACGTATCCGTGCCTTCGCAAATACCAATACGCGTATGTTTCGCCGTGAATTCCAGTCCGGCGCGCCGCATCTTTCGCAGACCCTTCGTCGCGCGATTCGGCCAGCCCGTGACGAGCCGCCAGGCGCATGCATCCAAAAATTGCCCGCGACAGCAGCGCCACCTATTTTATAACCTCCAATTCGAATTCCATCACTTTTCCCCGGACCACATAGCACAAATAAAATTCCCAGAATCTCCGAAACCGCATCGAGTGGTTGACCAGAAATTCGAACCCGAGGTAGCGCCACAACTGCAGCAATCGTACGCGCAGCCGCCGCTGCCGCAAGCGAACGCGGGAATACCAGTGATCGTGGCCGTGAATTCCCTCGGGATAAAAGTAGCGAAACGAAAAACTGTTCAGGTGCCATTTATGAGTGGGATCGCAAAACGAGCTGAAGTCCGTGTAATGCGGCGTGATCAGCACGATCATTCCGCCGGGTCGCGTGACACGATGAAATTCCTCGACCGTTTTAATAATATTGTCGACGTGCTCGATTAGATGTGTCGCGCGAACTTCGTCAAATGCGTTGTCGCGGAACGGCAACGAGCCCTCATCCAAATGGCAAAGAACGTCGGCCGCGGTGTCCGGGTTCATATCGATCCCAATCGAACCCGGATATTTTTGCTGGCCGCAGCCGACATCCAAAATACGAGTCAATCGTCCTCCCGGTTAACAACGGCATTCGCTAACGCGAACGCTGCACTTCCTCGATGCACTCGTCAAGCGTGCGCACAGCATATTCCGCCTGTTCTTCGTCGATGACAAGCGGCGGCGCCAATCGCACCGAATTTTCGCCCGCGCCAAGAATCAGCAGCCCTTTGCGAAACGCCCGCTCAACTATTTTATTCCGCAATTCAGGCGCTTTTTCTTTTGTGTTTTGGTCCTGCACAATCTCAATTCCGATCATCAGGCCCTTGCCGCGAACATCTCCAACAATCGGATAACGTTCGCACCAATCCGCCAGCAATCGCATGATGAATTCGCCCATCTTTGCCGCGTTCGCCATGTACTTCCGCTCTACTTGATCAATCGTGGCGAGCGACGCGGCTACGCAAATCGGATTGCCGCCGAATGTCGAAGCGTGCGCGCCCGGCGGCCAGTTCATAATGCTCGCGCGAGCAATCGTAGCGCTTAGCGGCATGCCCGACGCAATTCCCTTCGCAACGCACACGATATCCGGGTCGATTCCCGCGTGATCGGACGCCCACCACTTCCCCGTACGCCCCATTCCGCATTGCACTTCATCGGCGACAAGGAGGATGCCGTGCTTCCTGCAAATTCGTTGCAGTTCTCGCAGAAACGAAGCCGGCGCGGAGACGTATCCGCCTTCGCCCTGAATCGGCTCCACAAAAATCGCCGCCACGTCGGCGGGATCAGTCAGCCGGTGGAAAACATTGTCTTCGAGAAATTCCAGGCATTGTTCGGTAGAAGATTCCTCGCTCTGCCCCGGATCACGATACGGATTCGGATATGGAATATGCGCCACTCCGCCGAGCAGCGGTCCGAATCCTTTGCGCTGAACTGATTTACTGGCGGTAAGAGACAGCGAGCCCATGGTGCGCCCATGAAAACAGCCATAGAACGCTATAAATTTGTCGCGCTTGGTGTGATATCGCGCCAGCTTCATAGCCGCTTCAATCGCTTCCGTCCCCGAATTGCCAAAGTAAACGCGTTTGGCATCTTTCCCCGGTGCGAGCGACGCCAATTTTTCCGCCAGCTCCACCATATTTTCGTAGTAAAAATCCGTGCCGGACATGTGAATCAATTGCGCAGCCTGTTTCTGAATCGCGGCGACCACGGCGGGATGGCAATGCCCTGTCGCAACCACCGCGATTCCCGCGGCGAAATCGAGAAAGCGATTGCCGTCGACGTCTTCGATCACCGCTCCGCGTCCGCGCTTTGCGACCAGCGGATAGCTGCGCGTGTACGACGACGAAACAAATTTCGTATCGCGTCCAACCAGTTTTTTTGCCTTCGGTCCCGGTAGCGATGTTGTCAAGCGAGGTAGTTTCCAACCCGTAGCTTTCTTCATTTCTTCCTCCTGAATTTGGATTTTGTTGCGCCGCGCGCGAAATTCATCGGCGGCGTCGCGCAGACGGAGGAAGGGTTGTTAGTCAACGCCAAACAGGCTGGGTCTCTGACGGGATGGCACACTGTGCCACGAGATCGGATTTTCGGGCTGCGGTTTCACTTTTTTTTCCAGCGGATCCCGCCTTCGCGGGTATCTTCCAGAAGAATACCACGTTCGGCCAGTTCCTGGCGGATCTCATCCGCGCGCCTGAAGTTTTTTTCCTTGCGCGCCCGCTGCCGTTCGGCAACCAGGGCATCGATTTCAGCCACGCCCATCTCCCCGCCGCGTGATTCAAATCCCAGTGCGCGCAGCTTCGCGCTGTCGTTATCTTCTATTACCGCAAATATCGCATCGAATTTATCCATCGGCGCCATTACGTGCGGTTTATCCTGTTCATGAAATTCCCCGCGGTCAATGGACGTATTCACGTCGCGAACCAGATCAAATATCGCCGCCAGCGCCACTGCCGTATTCAAATCGTCCGCAAGACCGGCCTCGAAATCCACTTTCGCTTTCTGCGCTCGCGCAGCCATCCCAGGATTCGTTCCTGCGGGAAACTTCCCTTCCTTAATGCGCGCCACGAAATTCCGCAACCGCTCCACCGAGCTCGCTGCTTGCTGAATGCTCTCACTCGTAAAATTGAGCTGCCGCCGGTAAGGCACGGAAGCGAGCATGTAACGAATCGTCGACGGCTTGTGCTCCTTCTTCAACAAATCGCGGAGTGTATAAAAATTCCCCAGCGACTTCGACATCTTCTCGCCATCAATAATCAAATGCTCCGCGTGCAGCCAGTACTTCACAAATGGATGGTGTGTGACCGCTTCGCTTTGCGCGATCTCGTTTTCGTGATGCGGAAACGCCAAATCCACTCCGCCCGTGTGAATGTCCAGCGTCTCACCCAGATACTTCATCGCCATCGCCGAGCATTCAATGTGCCAGCCCGGGCGTCCCGGCCCGATTCGCGTTTCCCAGAAATGCTCGCCCGGCTTCGGCGATTTCCATAATGCGAAATCGCGCGCGTCCGCTTTTTCGTAGCGGTCCATTTCCACACGCGCGCCGGACTGAATTCCGCTCAAATCCACTTTCGAGAGTTTGCCGTAATCCGGAAATTTCGCGATGCGATAGTAAATCGAGCCGTCGCTTCGATAGGTCATGTCTTTCGCGTCAAGCTTCTCAATCAGCGCGACCATGTCGTCGATATGATCCGTCGCGCGAATCAAATGCTCCGGCGCCTCCAGGCTCAGTGCAGCCATGTCTTCCTTGAACGCTTGAATGTATTTCGCTGTGTAATCGAAAATGCTGATGCCCTTTTCCGCGGCATTCTGAATAATTCGGTCGTCGACATCGGTGAGATTCATGACATGATTCATGCGATATCCGCGCGATCGCAAAAATCGCCGCAAAATATCCTGAAACACGAACGTCCGGTAATTTCCGATGTGCGCGTAGTCATACACTGTCGGCCCGCACGTGTACATGCGCACTTCGCCCGGATGCAGCGGCTCGAAAACTTCCTTGCGATTGGTCAGCGTGTTTTCGAGCAGGATTTCGCCCATTCTGGCGTTATTCGACGTCTCGTCGATTATGCGCGGCTCGCTCATCTGCCTTTGAACACATCCCTTGCGAAAATAACGCTAATGCTGCGAAATCGTCATTCTAGCCGAGCCGCACACGGCTGGCAAACTGAGCGAGAACGCTATGTTCAGGTGGTCTGCTAAGGTTTGAGCGTGACGTGCCGCGTAACCCAAGTCGCGTCGCCATCCTGAATGGGCACCGCCGTCGCCGGCCGCGCTCGCTGCAGAAACGCGCCCTGCGCCGGCAGCGCAAAACTTTCATCGAGCAAAAGCAATTGTACTGGCTTGGGATTCGCAAGCGTAAATTGCATTTCTATGCCGTCAGCCCGCAGGCTTGCGCACGTGTAAGGCCGCCAACCGCGCGTGTAGCGAAGCATGCGCTGAGTCAATTCGGGAACCGCGTGCCCTCCCATTGAAACCGATTCAACGCTCGCATCGGGCGGAAACGCGAGTGATATGACCGGCGCGCCGCGCGGCGACCGCAACAAAACGTCATAATGCTGCTTCCCTTCTGAATACGATACGCTTCGAACCGTCAACACGGGCGAAGCTAAATTCAATTCCG
>DATEHB010000248.1:0-51649 GCA_035279805.1 Candidatus Acidiferrales bacterium | reverse complement strand
CGAATTCGGCAACCACTTCACACGCGGAAGGTAAATGTTCGTGTCCGAGCCGGTGTCCATCCACGTGGTGTCTCCGCCATTCACGGAAGTCACGCCGACTCGAAGAATGGGATTCGGGCTGCCGGCTTGCGGATACCGGGTTGTCAACGTTTCGCCAGTTATCGAAGCCATATTAATGATTGGATAGGGCGTCACCGGGCTTTCGTCAAATTGCAAGTACGCGATGCGCTTTGAATCGGGAGACCACCAATACGCGGTGCCGAGGTCGAGCTCTTCGGGATAGACCCAGTCGACCTGGCCTTTGCGCAAGGCTTCATTTCCGCCGGTGGTGACGGTGTGCGATTCACCCGAGGCGACGCTCACGGTCCAAATGTTGTAATCGCGTATGTAGCTGACCCATTGCCCGTCGGGAGAAAATTTCGGATCGCCGATTTCCTGTTTGCCGCTGACAAGCTTCTTGCCATCGCCCGACTCCGTGTTGAAGAGCACGAGACTTCCGCCGCCGATGAAGAGCAGAGATTTGCCATCCGGCGACCACAAATAGCGCGCTGCGGTGGCACGTCCGAAACCGGTGCGCTGCGCTGTTTCTGTTTTCGGCAGCGGCATCAGCGAGGCGAGTTTTTCAGCGGCTACCAGGACGTGGCTCTGCCCGGTGGCTGCATCGATGACGACAAGATCCTTGCCTTCCCGCGCAGGACGAAAATAGCTGAGGTGTTTGCCGTCCGGCGCCCAGGCGACGCCTTGCAAAGTTTCGCCGCTCAAGCTCGGCTCGCCGTAAATTCGCTCAACGGTCAAATCTGTTGGGCCGGAGCGTGCGGTCGATTGTGCGCGCGCAGCGGGAATGGCAATCAACGCGGCACACGCAACGGCGCAAACGAGCGAAACCGCGAACGGGATGCTTGCGGCGCACTTGTTACAGAATGAACGCATCGGTTCCTCCGGATGAGGGCCCGTCATTCTATCTCGGGCGACAGAATCGGGAAATGGGAATCGGAGGGGACAAACGCTCAGGGTCGCGAGAGGCCGGGCTAGCGAGAAGCAAGAGTGGCTGAATGGCTCCGGCGGTGAACGACGAAGGCGCCAATCGTGACAGCGACGCCCAGCGCGAACAAACAACCGTCGCGGACCAGAGTCCACGCGTCCAGCTTTTCATTTGGCCCGAAGCAACCGCAATTGATCGCGAGATGCAACGCGTAAGAACGAATCACGACAGCGTAGAACAGTGCGAGCAAAAGTGCGGACGCCAGAGAGACGGAGCGCAGTGCAAAGCCCGCCAAAAGAAGTATGCCGAGGCTCAATTCAATCCACGGCAAGGCATGCGCGAACGGACTGACCATGCGCGCCGGCAAAAGTTGGTACGAATCCACCTGCATGGCAAAGAACGTCATCGACAGGCCCAGGGATGCGGGCGTGATTTTAAGCGATTCGAGCGTCCAAGGTACGGCATTCTGCGGCCGCAACTTCCCATACGCCGCGGCGAGAAAGACGAGCGCAAGCGCCAGACGTCCAAGCAGCAGCAGGGCGCGACCGGTGCTCCAGCGAGAGGATGGCGCCATGCGACTACTTCTGGCTCAGAAGCTTATCGAAGAATTGCCGAAGAATTGGCCACGAAATAGCGCCCTGCATCGGCGGATATTGCTGCCCGTGGACAGAGATCACAAAGGTGGGCGTGGCCCGCACAGGAAGCAACTGGCCCTCGGCCAGGTCGCGCTGAATGCCGGCATCGACCATGCAGCCCTTAATTTCGCTCTGCGAGTTGCTTTCGCAGCCTTGCATCAAGCGCTCAACACGTTTGAACTCCGACGGAGTGAGAGCCGACTGGACGATGGGCTTGATAATTCCCTTGGGATTCTCTGTTCCATACTCGGACCAGGCCATTTGGTTGTCGAAAATGGCGCGTTCAACTGGCTCAAATTTTCCGATACGTGCCGCGGCATTCACCCAGCGCGCGGCCTGGCGGGAATACAAGTGTATCGACAGCGGGAAGTCGCGATGAACCAGATAGACTTTGCCGGACGCCACATAGTCGTCAATCAACGGCCGCAAGGTTTGCTCGTACAGCTCGCCGCAAACCGGACATTCGTAATCGTCATAGACCGTCATCTTGATGGGTGCATTTGGATTGCCCAGCGACTTTTCGGCCGAGAGGCGTTCCCACTCGGACGACGTTTGTGTGCTCGCTGACCCGGCACGCAGCGCCAGACAGAAGAGTAGGGCGAGTGCGGCAGCGGCAGAAGCTAAGACTCGAAAGGAATTCGGATTCGAGATTTCGCCGTTCCGTGGAGAGAAGCGCATCATAGATTATTTTTGGCTGAGGATCTGATCAAAAAACTGCTTCATCAAAGGCCATGAGATAGCTCCCGCGGCAGGCGGAAAAGACTGGCCGTGAGCCGAAACGATAAATGTGGGTGTCTGCGTCACGGGTATCAACTGCGCTGCGGCTATGTCGTGTTGAATTTCCGCATCCACGGCGCATCCTTTGATTTCATCGTGCGAATCACTTTCACATCCTTGCATCAATCGCTCCACACGCTTGAAGTCCCCCGGCGCGAGCGTTGCCTGGAGGAATTTTTTCATGTCGCCGTCCGCAACGCCATGCTCACCCCATACGGCTTGATTATCGTAAAGGACGCGGTCGACGGATTCGAAATGGCCGATGCGCGACGCGGCATTCGCCCAGCGCGCCGCTTCGCGCGAGTATTTGTGCATGGGAAGCGGGAAATCGCGGTGGATGAGATAAACCTTCCCTGACGTCACGTAGTCGTCGATCATGGGCCGCAACGTGCCTTCATAAAAACGGCCGCATGCCGGGCATTCATAATCACTGAAAACCTCAACCTTGATCGGGGCGTTCGGGTTACCGAGGGACTTCTCGGCCGAAAGCCGGCTCCAATCCGCTGCTGGGTGCGACTCCTGAGTCGTGTTTGGCCGCGCGTAGGCGCCCAGGCCCAGGAGCAAGATCGCTGCGGCACACATCAAGGTGCAGGTTCGAAGAGAACGCCGATTCAAGTTTTCCTCCAAAGCAATTCGATGGACATTCTAGCGCGATACGCGCGCACGTAACGCCACAAATCAGGACTGCTGTCGCTAAACAGAAACGGCAAGTATACTTCAAGTCAGATGCTGGGGCAGTATGTTTGGTTCGATTGAGATGAGGGCTTATAGCGGGACGGAAGCGGGAACGTCCGGAGAGACGGAGATGAGAATTTGTTGTAGATGGTGGCTAAAGTTATTTATGACATAAAGATACAAGCAATCAACAAACTTGACAATAGTGCGCTCAACATGTAGAATGCGTGTCGGTTTGTAATTTGCATTCATCAAGGCAGAGATTTTACGCCAGTAATGACAGGGAGGGGCTTCACCAATGAGCAAGATCATAGGGATTGACCTGGGAACTACAAATTCGGTCGTCGCCGTGATGCAAGGCGGCGAATCTACCGTCATTCCGAACCAGGAGGGCGCGCGAACCACGCCTTCGGTGGTGGCAATCACCAAATCGGGTGAACGTCTGGTCGGACAAGTGGCGAAGCGCCAATCGATCACGAATCCGGAAAACACGGTTTACTCGATCAAGCGCTTCATGGGACGCCGGTACGAGGAAGTGGGCGAAGAGCTGAAACGCGTGCCGTACAAGATCGTGCGAGGTCCTCATGATGACGTGCGCGTCGAGATTTCAGGGAAGGTATACAGCCCGCCCGAAATTTCGGCAATGATTTTGCAGAAACTCAAGACCGCTGCTGAAGATTTCCTCGGCGAGAAAGTTACGAAGGCGGTGATCACCGTTCCCGCGTATTTTAACGACGCACAGCGCCAAGCCACAAAACAGGCGGGCGAAATCGCGGGACTCGAAGTGTTGCGCATCATCAATGAGCCGACGGCGGCGGCGCTGGCGTATGGGCTCGACAAGAAAAAGGACGAGACCATTGCCGTATACGACTTGGGCGGCGGCACATTCGATATTTCGATTCTGGAAGTGGGCGAGGGCGTCGTCGAAGTGAAATCGACAAACGGCGATACGCATTTGGGCGGAGATGACATTGACCAGCGGATTGTCGACTGGATGATTGCGGAGTTCAAAAAAGAGCAGGGCATCGACCTCAGCAAAGACCGCATGGCGATCCAGCGCCTTAAGGAAGCTGCGGAAAAGGCGAAGATCGAACTGTCGCAGTTGGTGGAGACGGAAATCAATCTCCCGTTCGTCACTGCAAACGAATCAGGGCCGAAGCATCTGCAACAGAAGCTGACGCGCGCGAAGCTCGAGCAACTGATGGAAGACTTGCTACAGCGTACCGTTGGTCCTGTAAAGCAGGCGCTTTCCGATGCGGGCATCACTCCGGACAAGATTGACGAAGTGGTGCTTGTTGGAGGTTCGACGCGCATTCCGCGAGTCGTCGACATCGTGAAGAATTTGTTCAACGGGAAAGAACCGCACAAGGGCGTCAACCCGGATGAAGTGGTCGCGGTGGGCGCGGCGATTCAGGGCGGAGTGCTCGGCGGCGAAGTGAAGGACATTCTGCTGCTCGACGTCACGCCGCTATCGCTTGGCGTGGAAACAATGGGCGGCGTGATGACCGTGCTGATTCCGCGCAACACGACGATTCCGACACGCAAAGCGGAAATGTTTTCGACCGCTTCGGACAATCAAACCTCGGTCGAGATTCACGTGCTGCAGGGCGAGCGGCCAGTAGCCAGCGGAAACCGCACGCTCGGCAAATTCCATTTGATCGGGCTGCCGCCGGCGCCGCGGGGAGTGCCGCAGGTTGAAGTCACTTTCGACATCGACGCCAACGGCATTTTGAACGTGTCAGCGAAGGACATGGCAACGAACAAGGAACAAAAAATAACCATCACGGCTTCGTCCGGGCTCAGCAAGGAAGAGGCCGAGAAGATGCGCAAGGAAGCAGAGTCGCATTCCGACGAGGACAAAGCAAAAATTGCCGAGGCCGAGTCGCGCAACCGTTGTGACAATCTGGTCTACCAGACGGAGAAGTTGATCCGCGAAAATCGCGACAAACTTGCCGAGGCAGACGTGAAAGCTGCCGAAGAAGCCGTCGAGGCGGCGAAGCGCGCGCTTGCGGAGGGCGGAGTCGAGCGGCTCAATCAAGCAGCCGAGGAACTCACAAAGGCTTCGCACAAGTTGGCCGAAGCAATGTACAAAGCGACGTCGGCGGCCGGCGCTGCGGCGGGCGGCCAAGGTGGCGCGAATCCGGGACAGGGCGGCTCTGGGACCGACGCCAACGCCAATTCAGGCACAACATCGGGTCCGTCAACGGGACAGGGCGATGTGGTCGACGCCGAGTTCGTGGACGTAGACGAGTCGAAAAAACCAAACTAATCGCCGAATACATCGTTGGCATGGCGCTCCGGCAGGAATTGGTTGTTGGCGACTGGAACGCCAGCACCCTCATTGAATCCGAAAGTGAGGAAGTTTGGATACAACCACAGGAATCAAGCGGTCCGGGCCGCCACAAGCGGTGCAAAAAGTCCGCGACAATTATTATTTGGTGCAGGTGATGCTGACCAGCTCGCCTTCCGCGGACTGGCGACGATTATTTTACGAGACGAAGGACGATGCCGCGGCGGAATTTCGGCCACGCTCGGTAGAGATTTCGGGCGCGCTCATGCGGTTTCGCTCTGAGCCTGAGGCGGTGCAGCAACGGATCGGGATGATCGATCTGTGGGTTGGGCACGCGAATGAGAAGGAAGCGTCGATGAGCGTCCGCACTGACGATCAGCGCCGCAAGCGCGAGGAATTGGCGCATGAAGCGGAAGAGCTTAACGAATGGAACTCACGCTGGGCGACGCTCTAAAAAAGCAAATTCTCGTTTTGATTTGTTGCGATCCCGTGCGCAGCCGGTTCAGAAACAGAAACCTTGTGAAGGCGCGAACGCAAAATGGCGACGACCACAAAACAGGATTACTACGAACTTCTGGGCGTGCCGCGTAAAGCGCCGCTCAAGGAAATTCGCCAGGCATATCGAAAACTGGCCCGTAAGTATCATCCCGACCTGAATCCCGGCGACAAATCCTCGGAAGAAAAATTCAAACAGATACAGGAGGCGTACGACACGCTTTCGGACACCAAGAAGCGCCAGATGTACGATCAGTTCGGTTTCAATGCGCCAGGTTATCCCGGCGCAGCCGGCGGCGGGACGGGAGCGGATGGCGCGGCACAAGACGTGCAATTCGATTTTGGCGGATTTGACTTTGGGGGCGCGGGCGGTACCAGTTTTCGTGACCTCTTCAGCCAGGTATTTCGCGGTGCGAGCGCGGCGCATGCCGAGCAGGAAGCCGAGCCTGGCAGCGATCTGGAATATCAAATCGACATTAAATTCGCGGAAGCCATACACGGCGCCGTGAAGAAAATCACGATCACGCGTCTCGACAACTGCTCTGCGTGCCACGGCACCGGCGCGGCGCCCGGCACGGGCCAGCAAGTGTGTCCTGGCTGCGGCGGTACGGGGCAAGCCACACAAGTGAGCGGCCGCATGAGGTTCCAGATTAGCTGTCCGCGCTGCGGCGGCTCTGGCCGGATGCGTACTGTCTGCCGCACGTGCGGCGGTGAAGGACGCGTGCGACGCGCGGATACAATTGATTTCCGGATCCCGCCGGGCGCTCAGACGGGCTCGCGTTTTCGCGTCGCGGGCCGCGGCAATGCCGGGACGCACGGAGCGCCGTCGGGGGACCTTTACATCATCACGCGCGTGGAGGCGCATCCGTTCTTCGAGCGGCGCGGCGACGATCTTTACACCGTGGTTCCAGTCACCGTCTCGGAGGCCGCGCTGGGGGCGAAAATCGACGTGCCGACGGTCGACGGGCGCGCACAGGTGCGTATTCCGCCGGGCACGAACAGCGGCAAGGTCTTGCGATTGCGCGAAAAGGGCGCGCCTTCGGTGCGGCGAGCGGGACATCGCGGCGATCAGCTTGTGGAAGTGCGCATCGTGGCGCCCCGGCCCGAGGACGAGCGGGTGCGACAATTGCTCCGCGATCTGGCGAAGCATGACACGGAAGACCCGCGACGCGAAATTTTCTCGCGCGCGACGCTGTGAAAAATGCGAAACCGCTGACGCCGGTACCGGCACGTAAAATGGTGAAGACGAGAAAAAAGGCGAAAGCTGGTTATATGATCAGCGCGGTGGCGGAGCTTTACAAATTACATCCGCAGACGCTGCGCCTTTATGAGCGCGTGGGCCTGCTGAAGCCATCCCGCTCGCAAGGAAACACGCGGCTGTATACCGACCAGGACCTTGAGCGCCTCGAAGTGATCCTCACGCTAACCCGGGACATGGGCGTGAATCTTGCCGGAATCGAAATCGTCCTCAACATGCGCGACAAGATGTCTGAAATGCAGCAGCAGATGGAGGCTTTCATCGGGTTTGTGCGAGGAGAACTGGCAAAGGGCTTCAGCGCCGAAGATCGCCGCGTCGTCCGCAACGCGATTGTTCGCGCCATGCCCCCCAAGGCGATTCGCGTCGAGAAGTAGGTATTTCGCGTATTCAGCGTGTGCTTTCTTTCGAGTGCCGCTCGATGAAACGCTTGGTCATCAGGACCACGCCGAAAATCTGTGTCCATTCAGAAACAATATTGCCGACGACCTGGCCCCACTTGCCCTCCGAATTTACCGAGGCGTAGAGCACCACCCAGCCGATACCCGTGATGATCAGAAAAATGCTCAGCGAATGATCGCGCAGAAATTCCAGCGTGGGCCGAAGGACACTTTTCGGAAGCCGCCGGCTTTCGGCCGAGTCCTTTTCATACAGATATTTGGTGGCCAGGAGCATGACCACCACGCCGGACCAGTCCGCGACAGCATTCCCGAAAAACGAGCCCACATGGGTGCTGGGGCTTGAAACAGCGTAGAGGCAAATCCACAACGTTAGAATGCTGCCGGAAACTACGGTTAGCGAGTGTTGATGGAACCAGCCGTGCTTGCGCTTGCGCGGTTCGACCATTAAAGGCTCCTGGAACGAAGAATGCGATTCGGACACACCACTGGGTTACCACAGAACGACGAAGAAGTTCGAGTCGAAATTGTCCTTCCCGCCCGCAGTTTAGGCGGGGCGCTTGTCGTGGGGCTATCCGTTCCGGGGAAATGTAATGCAGGCCGCCTCAGTAGCTTAAGACGGGCGACGCGTCAAGTTGCAACTTAGCCCTGGGGCCAGGGATCGGCGGGAACGATGTCCGGGTCGTCGAACATGTTTTCGCTGGTGATGTTTTCGATCGGAGCATCACCTTCGGTGCGAGGAGCAAGTTTTTTCTGCGCACGGCGCTCGGCTTTCATGCGCTGTTTTTCCTGACGCTTCATTTCCTTTTGACGCTTCTGAAATGTTGACTTTGATCGTGTCGCCATCGAGGCTCCTTAAATCGAATTCGGGCCACGTCTTTTAATGTTCTTTAATGGCCGGGGAGTTCCGCGCACGAAGCGCGCTCACTCCTAAATCACAGACATGACTCCAAGATGATTGTGCAATCACCTGCAAATACGACTTCCGTTCTTCACGGCACTCGGGCGGACGCTACGCCAAGAACGTCTCCCCTGTCACCAGCGAGGTTCGCGCGGCTGGCGCGCGGCTTCGCGATAATCCTCATTCGAGAACCGCTCACGATTGCCGCCGCGATTTCCGCCGCCACCGCGTCCGGAGCCGCCACCTCGCTCGGGGGAGCGACCCTCGCCTTTCGGACGGGCCTCATTTACTTTCAAGTTCCGGCCGCCGACCTCTTTGCCGTCGAGACCAGCGATGGCTTTGGCTGCTTCCGCATCGTTGGGCATCTCGACAAACGCGAAGCCGCGGACGCGGCCAGTTTCCCGGTCCATCGCCAAATGAACGCGCGTCACTGCTCCAAACGGCGCGAACAGCGCGCGCAAATCTGCTTCTGTCGTTTGGAAACTCATGTTCCCGACAAACAAGTTCTTCATGCTCCCCAATCTCCTTCTCTCTTGAATCCAAGACATGACGCGCCAGAAACAGGGTCCCATTTTTCCAAACAGGGCGAGGAAGCGGATGGAGTCAGGCGAAGCGGCCCAAACGCCGGGCAGAAAGGCGACGCAATCCAAACTTCTTCGAAGCTGCAGACTGATTATAACATGAAGTGACGATTCCTGGATGCGAACGCACATGGGTCCGGCGGCGCTGATTTGGGGTCGCGCGGCGGCTGTGACTCCATCCACAGATTCCACAGTGATGCACAGGGGTACGCTTGCGCTGGGTGCGCGCTGCGCATATCCTTGCGGCATGGCACGCGAAGATTGTCCGAGTTGCAGTGGCACGGGCTGGAAAGTTGTTGAACAGCGGGAACCAAACGGGGAAGCGCGGGCCTTTGCGTCGGAGGAAGGGGCGCGTGCTGGCTCGGCGACTGGCGAGCCGAAGACGGTTTGGGCGGTGCCATGCGATTGCACGGCGGGAGACCGGCACTCGCGTCTTTTGGAGCGTGCCCGGTTGCCGAAGCGCTATCAGCATTGCAATTTCGAAAGTTTCGACACGGACCTCGATTATTCGGGTCCTGAGGCAGCGGGTTGGAACCGCAGCCTGCAACAAGCGAAGCTCGAAGTGCAAGGCTTCGCGCGCAATTTTCCTGCCGGTACGGAACATGGAATCTTATTGATGGGGACTTGCGGGGTGGGGAAAACGCATCTGGCGGTTGCGGCGCTCGAGGAAATTGTCCTGCGTGGGCACAGCGGGCTTTTCTACGATTATCGCGACCTGCTCAAGCAGATTCAGGACAGTTATAATCCGGAGAGCAATTCGACGGAGATGGGCGTGCTTGAGCCCGTGCTGACAACGGAAGTGCTGTTGCTCGACGATTTGGGCTCGTCGAAGCCGTCCCATTGGGCGCTTGAAACGGTAGGCCACATTCTGAATACGCGCTACAACGAGCACCGCGTGACTTTGCTCACCACGAATTTTCTGGACGCGCCGGCCGCGGTTCCTTCGGACCCCTCCGCTGCGGGAACGCGAAGCCCCGTGGGACGACAATCGCCCGCCGAAGATTCGTTGACAGACCGCGTGGGGACACGCATCCGTTCGAGGCTCTTTGAGATGTGCCGTACAGTGGGAATTTCCGCGCCCGATTATCGCAAGGAAATCCGCCACGCCGGCCATTTCCACGCATAGTACAGCTTCGAAGTTATGCTGCGCGCAAATTTCGCGGTAACAGCCTTCAATTGCAGTGCGTTATTTTGTGCGGCAGAGGATGGTGTGCTCGGGGTCGATCAATAAGCGCGACGGCCGCTGTCGCGCGACGAAGTGGAACTTTGTTTCGGGACCCGTGGTGACGACGTGGCCCAGAAGTTCCAACTTCCCCTGAGTGTGGGCTGCGTAAATCGGCACGGATTCCGTGAAGACTTTCGCCACGTTGTCCTGCTGCAACGCGCCTTCGATTTCAAACCTGCCGCCGCGGGAACGGATTTGGTAATCCAAGCTGTACGAGGGAATTCCCGTTTCACGCACCCACTCGTCAAAAAACCATTCCATCGAACGGGCGCCTTCCAGATCCATGGACGGCTTCATGAAACGCTCGACGGTTTTCTGGAATTGGGCCGTGGAGAGCGATTGAAAGCGGTTCTCGCTCAGGACGAAACGCAACATTTTGCCGAAACGCGCATCGGGATTCCTGGCTTTCGGGTCACGCAACATCACACGCAACATGTGAATCACCCACGCCCCTTTGTCGTAGACGATGGTGTTATAGGCATCCGGCGTCCTGGACGAATCCAGGCGGTAGCCAAAATCAAGCGGTCCTGCTTCTTCGATGGCCGCATTGGTGCCTGGCGCCTTCGTGAGCAGAATGTCACGATATCGGGCGAGCCAATTTTGCAGTTCATGCTTGCTGGGATTGTGCGAGTCGTCGTACATCAATGACTGGTAGTCCGCCATCGCTTCTTCAATCCAAAAGTCGCGATAGCTCGCCGGAGCCACCACATTGCCCCACCACTGGTGAGCCACTTCGTGGAAGGGAACAAGTTGCTCAATTTCTTCTTGTGTGCGCTCAGCCAGCCCGGCGCGCTGCTGCGCTTCCGGAGGCAGGAAAACGAGGGTCGTAAGGTAGAGCAGGCCCGGCCATCCCTGGCCGAATGAGCCGGGGATTTGCGATACATCGAGTTCCGGAAAAGGAAATGGCCCGTTGATGGTCTCGAAAAACTGAACCGAATTCAGCAATTTGCCGCCGAGCTGTTTGAGCACGGCCGGAGGATTGGGAATCGGCGCCAAGCCAAGTGTTCCGGGCCCGTCAATCGTCCCGGGCGACGAAATGGACGGCAGGCGCGTTGCCGCGTTTTGTTGCAGGCGGGCGACGATTGCCTGTTCGAGCGCTTGATTCGCATACAGGGATATCACAGGCCTACCGGCGACTGTCTGCGCGGCATAGTCACCAAGGTTGAAGCCCGCGACTGCGATGGGCTCCGTGGTTTGCCAATGGCCTGTGCGTTCGCCGCCCTCAATCGCAGTTGCTGTTTGATGGCCGGTGGCAACCAAGGTCAAGCGCTTTGGCCAGTGGAAATTCAGATCAAACGAAGCGAACCGTTCCTGGCCCGCCAGGTGCGGGTACCAGCTTCCGCGCGCGCCCACGAAATACACATTGTTACCAGCATTTTCGATAACCGTGCCGTGATACGCGACGCGCAAACGGTACTCCGCTCCAGCGGTAGCGGCTGCCGGCAGCACGACGAAGAGTGCATCATTGCCGCGCCGGGCGATTTCCTGGCGGCGCAGATCTTGATTCTGAAAAAAATCGAGCGGGCGGCCGGTTTCATCAGTGACGCTCGATACGCGGAGAAAGCGGGACAGCTCGAACTCAATGACGCGGTCTCCGGCGCGCAATTGTCTCCAGTGAATTGTTGTGGCACCCGTCAGACTTACATCTTCGGCGATTGCGGTATCGACCGCGTAATCGACAGGCATAGACTCTTCTTCGTGAGGCAACGCATTCGGCGCGGCAAAGGATGTCCAGACGTCGAAGAGGGTGACTCCATTCGTCTCGCGCGGCTGCCCGATCAGCACCGCTTCGGAGTGACGCTCGTCAACGATTACATCGAAAGCGCCAATTACGTTTGAGTTGAATGCGGCATAAAAACAAGGACGCGGCGCGGTGGAAAGCCAATTTTGCAAAATCCGGAGCGAGGATCCCGGGTCGAGCTTTGCGACGACTGGATTCCAATTTTGGACAAAAGTCGGATCGCTGGATGGCGCGATTTTTTGTTCAGAGAGGTCCCGCTGGATCTCGTTGGCTGTGTCGTCATCGAAGCGTAGATACGCCTGCCAAAACTCGATGTCCACCAGGGGCACTTTCAGAAATCGCAGCACGGAAGCGCGTTCGGCTTGGTCCGGTGGAAGGGCGAAGACGCGCCCGCGACCAACAAAAACGGCGCCCGATGTTCGGCCACCGACAGGCGCAAGGAATCCCAGCGTGCCATCGGTGAAAGTGAATGAGACGCCGTCCCGCCGCAGGATCAGGTTGTGGACAGTGTAAACGCGCGTGCCGTCGACAGGCAGCGTGCTTAACGATTGATAGAGCTGCTGCGGCGAAGAGAATGTGGCCGAAGCTTGTTGAGATGGCGCGGCGTCTTGTGGCCGTTCGTAGGCGCAGGCAGCATTAGCTGCAAAAAGAAGAGTTAGCGCGAGAATTATACGAGTTCGCACGGGTCTGACTCTAACAATACAGATGCGATGCAGCAAGCAGGGCCAGAGTGGGCTAGAGTGTTGCGAGCAAGCCGGCGAGAAGAGCGGCACGCTCGGGCAGGTGGCGAATGACAATGTGTTCGCGCGGGCTGTGAGCGCCATCCCCCACGGCGCCCAAACCGTCGAGGGTGGGAATTCCAAGAGCTGCCGTGAAATTTCCATCCGAGCCGCCACCTGTCGAAGCTTCCGCCAGGCTGATTCCCATCTTGCGCCCCAGTTCTTGCGCATGAAGGAACAGTGCGTGAGCTTCGGGAGTGCGTTCCATCGGCGGACGATTAATCCCGCCGCGTACCTCGATGCGCGCACCAGGCAAAATGGGCCGCAAGGCGTGCAGCTTGCGGTTGACGGCGCGAGCGTCAGAGGCACGCATCAAACGCACGTCAATTGATGCGCGCGCTCTCTCCGCAACAACGTTTGTCACCGATCCGCCGGCGATCACGTTTGCCTGCACGGTAATTCCGCGCTTCGGGTTGTTCAGTTTGAGAAGGCGTACGATTTGCAGCGCAAGCTCGTGGACCGCGTTCACACCGCGTTGGGGATCAATACCGGCGTGCGCGCTGCGGCCAGTGACGATTAATTCAGCTTCGCCAACGCCTTTACGTTCGGTCTTCAGCCGGCCGTCGCCGCCGAAGGCAGGCTCAAGAACGAAAACCGCATCGCTCTGCCTGGCAGCTTTTTCGATTGCGGAGCGCGAAGCCGCGCTGCCGATCTCTTCATCGGAGGTCCAGAGAAAAATGATCTTTTTGCGCATTGGGACGCGCAATGCTCGCAGCGCGTCGACGGCGAAGAGCGCGATCGCGTGTCCGCCTTTCATATCGAATGCACCGGGACCCCAAGCGCAACCTCGCGCAACGCGAAACGCTGTCTTGGCAAGTGTGCCGGTTGGATAGACGGTATCGAGATGGCCTAGAACGAGGAGTTGGCCTTTCGGGCGGCCTCGACCGAGCCAGATCTCCGCGCGCACATGGTTACCAAAATTACGCTGGTGCAGCAATCGTATGCCCGCACCGCGCCGCCTCCACTCCGACGCAATCATGGATCCGAAACGGTCGACGGCAACCTTCTCGTGACTTGGAGACTCGATCCCGACCATCCGGCCAAGCAGATGCACAATTTCAGGCTCGCGTTCGCGCAGCCAATTGAGCAAGTCCCGCATGGATATCATTGCGCCGCGTATCCTAGCAACCGCGCGGGCATTCGGCAACGAAAGTTGCCAAGGCTGATCATTCTCCGCAATGGGAGCTCCAGTAAAGCCGCTTGCCTAATGCGGGACTCTTCGCCGGCTTTTAGCGCATCGGGCCAGGAGCTAAATTCCCATTTTGAGCGCGTGCGTGCGTCCGGTATATTGTTTAAGCAGCTACGTGGGGGCATTTCCCGGTTCCAAGAGTTTTCGTCCCTGAAGACGCCACCAAAATCATGAGTCAGGACATCACTAAGCATCTCGAGCGGGCGCGTAAACACCTGGAGCGCAACAAACTCCAGGAAGCCATCGCGGAGTACCTGTCGGTCATCGAAGTTTCACCGGGGCAGCCGGAGGCAGTTCAGATGCTCGCGGATTTGTATGCGCGCGCGGGCGACCTCGTTCAGGCTGGCCACTTTTTCGGTTTGCAGTTTGACAAGCTGGTGGAGTCGGGAGACACGGCACGCGCTTCGGCGATTTTTACGCGGCATTTGAAACCCTACCCGCAGCCGCCGAGCCGGCTGTGCCGGTATGGGTTTGTGCTGCAAAAGCAAAACAAGACTCCTGAAGCGATTGAATTTTATTCGACTGCCGCGCAACAGTTCCACGACCAGAATGACCTGAAGTCGGAGTTCGAGTGCCTCCAGAGAATCGCGCAGCTCGACCCCGAAAATCCGGACCGCCAAGTGCAACTTGCCGAGCTTGCGGAAAAGCTGGGAAACACGGAAACAAGCGGCCGGGCCTATCTGCGTGCCGCTCAATTGACACAGGCTGCGGGCGACGGCGAACGCGCCCTTAGCTTGTTTTCGAACGCCCATCGGCTGGCCCCGGCCGATCGCAGCGTTGCGCTGCTGTTTGCGGATGCGTGGCTTCATCGAGGCGACGCCGTGAAGGCTGTCGAGCTACTCCAGCCGTTTGCTCCGCCCGATGTTTCTGATACCGCGTTTCTGTCCCTGTATGGGGAGGCGTTACTGCAAACCGGCCGGCTCGACATGGCCAGAGAGATGCTTTTCGCCTTGTGCAAACAAAAGCCCGACAGCTTCGACAAATTATTTGAGCTGTCTTCGCGGTATGTGCAGTCAGGCGCCGACGAGAAAGCTGTTTCCGTGCTGGAACAAACGAAGGAATGGATGTTTGCGATTCGAGGCGAGAACAGCTTCGCATCTTCGATCGACGTGCTGGTGGATGCGAATCCAAAATCGCTCGCGCTTGCGGAATTCTCGGCGAAGCTATACGACTCCATGAATCGCGAAGTAAAGTATTTCGACTCGCTGGTCCGATTGTTCGACCTGGATCTCGAGAATAATAAAATTCCAGCAGCGTGTGAAGCGCTTGACCGCCTGGTTGAGATCGATCCGTATGACTATCGCATTCACGAGCGCATTTCGAAACTTGAGGGAAAAGCGAGCGGGTCATTTCTCCGCAGCATCAATGCACGCGCGGCAAAAGCGTCCGGTACTGCGCAGACGTCAGCGTCTTTCGGAACCGGCGGGATTGGCGACGCGGCGCGCGCTCCTGCCACAGATGAAGAGAAATCGCAGCGCGCTTTGGACGACTTGATCGTGCAGGCGGAGATTTTTCTCCAGTATTCGCTGCAGGGGAAGGCGACGGAGCGTCTCGAGCGCATTGCGGAGCAGTTTCCCGGCTACGAGGATCGCAACGAGCGTCTGCGAATGCTCTATGAACGCGCGAACTGGTGGCCCAAGGGAACTCACAGCCGGACAAAATCGGCGCCTGCCACGGCAGCACAAGCGGCCATAAGCGCTGCTTCGGCGGCAGACACTCATCGCGATTTGGCGGAGATCGCGGAGGTCACGCGTTTAATGTATCGCGAAGTCACTCCGCGGGAAGTGCTCGGCGCCGCCGTGCGCGAAATCGGCAAATACCTCAGCGTGCGCCGCTGTGTTGCAGTGATTGGCGCGCCGGGCGAAGCACCCACAATGACGGCCGAATATGCGTTTCCTGGACTGAAGCCGGCAAGCGCCAATGCGCTCGCGAAAATCGCTGCGGGACTGGCGAATTCTCCCAAGGACTCCATCGGCGGCATCTCGACCACGTCCGCGCAGCTGCATGAACTGCGAGAGTTTGACGTGGATACAGTACTGGGCGTCGCTCTGACGGACAAAGACACGCAAGCGGCGGCAGGCGTGCTTTTCGTTGGCGATAACTCTCCGCGGCAATGGAAGCCGAATGAAAGTTATTTTCTGCAAGCCGTCGGCGATCAGGTGATGATCTCCGTGAACCACACTCGCCTGCGTTCGCTTGTGCGCACCCTTGGCGTGGCGGACGAGAAAACGGGATTGCTCGGACGCGGAGCGTACGTCGATTGCTTGCTGGCGGAATCAAAGCGCTCGCGGGTTCAAAGCACGCCGCTGACTCTTGTCATCTTGCAACTGGATCGCGGTGCGGAAATATTACGGCAGGAAGGTGACGTGGCTCTTGAAGCGTATATGAATCAAGTGGCTCGGGCTCTCGAACCATTGATTCGCCAAGGAGACCTGGCCGTGAAATATACCGCATGGTCTCTCGCTTTCGTGCTGCCGGATACATCGCGCGAAAAAGGGGAGCCACTCGCGGAGAAATTGCGCCAGGCTGCGGCGCAGGTGCAGCCCGGCTGGACAGGACCGGGCGTGAGTTTGAGCGCGGTGGTCGCCGATGCCAGCGCGCGGTCAGTGGACGAAAACGAGGATCGTGTCACCGAGTGGATCAACCGGGCGGAAGTTGGGCTGGACGAAGCCAGGCATCGCGGCGGCAATGCGGTGGTCACGCTGGCCGCGCCGCAATCGAATTAATTCATACATAAAGTGGTATATCAAGGAGGCATCATGTTTCCCACGGATGTGGTGATTCTTGCCGGGGCGCGCACGCCGATGACGCGCTACAACGGCGAATTTGCGGGAGTGACCGCCATAGATTTGGGCGTGGCCGCCGCTAAGGAAGCCGTTAGGCGCTCGAACGTCAATCCTGATGAGATTGAGCACGTAGTATTCGGGAACGTGATGCAAACGAGCGCCGATGCGATTTACGGAGCGCGGCACGTTGGATTGAAGACTGGTCTCAAAATTGAAACTCCTGCCGTCACAGTGAATCGGCTGTGCGGCTCAGGCGTGGAATCGATCAGTCAAGCCGCGCAACGCATTCTGCTTGGCGAGGCGAAGACGGTTCTTGCCGGAGGAATGGAAAACATGACGCAGTGCCCGCACGTGATTCGCGGAGCGCGCACCGGTTTCCGGCTCGGTGAAGGGAAACTCGAAGATTCGCTAATGTCCGGTCTCTACGATCCGATCAGTGGATGCACGATGTCCGATACAGCGGAAAATCTGGCGCTTGAACATGGCATCACGCGTCAAGCGGCGGACGAATATGCTTTGCGCAGCCAGCAGGCGGCGGATGCGGCGTTTCGCGCCTGCCGCATGAAGGAGGAAATCGTGCCGGTCGAAGTGGGCAAGGGCAAGAAGGCCCACATGGTCTGGCAGGACGATCATCGCCGCCCCGAGACGACGATGGAGACTCTTTCTTCGCTTCCGCCGGCATTTCGCAAAGATGGAATCGTCACCGCCGGAAATGCGAGCGGAATTGTTGATGGAGCAGCCGCGGTGGTTTTGACGCACGCAAAGGTCGCGAAGGAGCGCGGATGGAATCCACTTGGCAGGATTGTTTCGTGGGCGACGGCGGGCGTTGAGCCGAAGCTGATGGGCATCGGCCCCGTGCCCTCGACGCGCAAGGCTCTTGAACTGGCGCGTCTAGCGCTCGATCAGATCGATTTGATCGAAGTGAATGAAGCATTCTCGCCACAATACCTCGCTGTAGAAAAAGTGCTGGGTCTGAATCGCGATAAGACCAACGTCAACGGTGGCGCAATCGCGCTGGGCCACCCGCTGGGAGCCACGGGCACGCGACTGGTCCTCACGCTGCTGCTGGAATTGCGGCGGCGCCATCAACGATACGGACTGGCGACGGCTTGTATCGGCGGGGGGCAGGGAATCGCGATGATCGTCGAATCCCTGGCGTAGTTTTCCTGGCTGCAAAACTCACAATTTTAGGAATCAGGTCGAAAGAGGAGAATGAATGGCTATTGAAAAAGTAGGAGTCGTGGGCTGCGGCCTGATGGGTTCTGGAATTGCGCAGGTGGCGGCGCAGGCGGGCTGCACGGTTGTGGTTTGCGAAGTCAACCAGGAGCGGCTGAGTAAAGGCCTGGCGTCGATCGACAAGAGCTTGAATAAATTCGTCGAGAAGGGAACGCTTGCGGTGGCGGACCGCGATGCCGCGCGCGGACGATTGCGCGGTACCACGAAGCTCGAAGACTTGAAAGACTGCGAGTTGGTCGTCGAAGCAATCATCGAGCAGTTGCCGGAGAAGCGCGAGCTTTACTCTGCGCTCGACGAAATTTGTCCTAGGAACACGATTTTCGCAAGCAACACGTCTTCACTCTCCATTACGGAAATGGCTTTTATGACGCGTCGCCCGGACCGTTTCATCGGGCTGCACTTTTTTAATCCTGTGCCGTTGATGAAACTGGTCGAAGTGATTCGCACCATCGCCACGGATCCAAGAGTCTACGAAGATGCGCTCGCGTTCGCGGGCCGCGTTGGGAAAGTACCGGTGCGCACTTCCGACCGCACCGGCTTCATCGTGAATCGCCTGCTGGTACCGTACCTTCTCGACGCGGTGCGCGTGTTGGAACAGGGCGTCGCGTCGACTGAAGACATCGACAATTCCATGAAACTTGGCTGCGGTTATCCCATGGGCCCGTTGACGCTGCTCGATTTTGTGGGCAACGACACGACGTATTACATCGCAAACATCATGTTCGACGAATTCAAGGAAGCGCGTTTCGCGCCGCCGCCGTTGCTCAAGCGCATGGTTCTCGCCGGGTGGAATGGACGCAAGGCAGGCCGCGGCTTTTACGACTATTCGGACCCCTCGAAACCGAAAGCGACACAACTTGCGTGATGTGCAAAATCGAGCGACGGAGCCCTGCCGATGGCCTATGAGAATCTGCTGTTCGAAGCAAGAGACCAGACCGCCTATATCACGTTCAACCGCCCGAAGGTACTGAACGCACTCAATCGCAAGACCGTCGAGGAGCTGGGCGACGCCCTGAATCGCGCGCGAGAGGATTCTTCCGTGCGCGTCCTGATTCTCACGGGCGCAGGCGAGAAATCCTTTGTGGCTGGCGCTGACATCAACGAACTCGCTCAGCGCACGCCCATCGACGGAAAGGATTTCTCGCTCTTCGGGCAGGAGATTTTTCACCGTCTCGAAACGATGGGCAAGCCTTCCATTGCAGCGATTAACGGATTCGCTTTGGGAGGGGGCTGCGAGCTTGCACTATCGTGCACGATGCGCATCGCAAGCAAAAATGCGCGTCTCGGCCAGCCCGAAGTGAAACTCGGCATCATCCCGGGATACGGAGGCTCGCAGCGACTCGCGCGCCTGTGTGGCAAGGGTATCGCGCACGAATTGATTCTTTCCGGCGAAATGATTTCGGCAGATGAAGCTTTGCGCGTCGGCCTGGTCAACCACGTTGTCGAGCAGGCGGAGCTGATTTCCACCGCGGAATCCATCGCGAAAAAAATCGCCGCGAATGCGCCGCTTGCCGTGAAGTTCGCCATGGAAGCCGTGGAGCACGGGATGGAAATGCCCCAGGAGGCAGGCCTCTTCCTCGAAGCTACATTGTTCGGGATCTGCTGCGCCACCGAAGATATGCGTGAAGGCACGCGCGCGTTCGTCGAGAAGCGTCCCGCGCAGTTCAAGGGAAAATAGCGCCATGCCCGAAAAACGGCCCGGAAAACTCCAGCCAAAACCAATTCACGGCGAACTTTCCGCCACGGATCTGCGTTTCGGAATCGTCGTCAGCCGGTTCAACAGCTTCATCACGGAACGCCTTCTCGCGGGAGCGCTGGATGCGCTGCAACGTGCAGGCGCGAGTGAAAATCGAATCGAAGTGGCTCGTGTTCCCGGCTCGTTTGAAATCCCCGTTGCGGCGAAAAGACTGGGGAAATCCGGACGCTGCGACGCCATCATTTGTATCGGATGCGTTCTGCGAGGTGAGACGGCGCACTTCGAGCACGTGTGCACGGAGGTCGCGCGGGGTGTACAGATTGCGCAACTCGACACGGGCGTGCCCATGGCATTCTGCGTTCTCACCTGTGACACGCTCGAACAGGCCATTGATCGCGCAGGACTTAAGAGCGGCAACAAAGGCTTCGACGCGGGCCTTGCCGCAATCGAAATGGCAAATCTGTTGCCCAAGCTTGCGCCCGTTTCCGCCAGTGTGTCGAGGGGCTTGCGCGAATCGAAGCCGCGCACGTCGCGCCAAAAAAAGAGCCACGGAACACGCCGCGGAAAATGACACTTCGCCGCAAATCTCGCGAGTGCGCTTTGCAGATGCTTTTTCAGTGGGACATGAACCACAAGTTGCCGTCGCGCGTCGAGGAATCCTTCTGGAAATCCGCGCGCGCGGCGGAATCGACGCGCCGTTTCGCCAATCAGCTTTTTGAGGGCGCCGTGGCGCAGGCGCAGGCAAACGACACAACGATCGAGATGCTCTCAAAGAATTGGCGCATCGAGCGTATGCCGGAAATCGATCGCGGCATTTTGCGCCTCGCCATTTACGAGCTCCGCTCCGGCACAGCGCCCGTAAAAGTCGTCATTGTCGAAGCCCTCGAGCTTGCCAAGAAATTTTCGACCGCAGAATCCGCGCGCTTCCTCAATGGGATCCTCGACGCCGCGTCCAAGTCCGTCGAACAAGACACTAACAATCGGAACTAGAAATTTTCTGCCCGTACGATAACAAGAGTCGTCTTCCTTGTTTTCTGCCAATTTACCGGGCTCCCATACCCCGGTTGGTGTTGCCCCTGGAAACACCTGCGGAAAGTACAGACGGCGCCGTGCGAATGCTCCGCAACTTTTCCCAGCCTGTGGTGTTCAACGGAATGCAAGCGATATTCCACCTAGCACCGAGGAGAGAACGCCATGAAGATCGAGAGCATTATTCGTCGAAGTTGCTTGGGATTTGCCGCTGCCGGTCTGCTTTCGGTCGGCGCATGGGCCCAATCTTCGGCCACTCCACCCCAGTCGACGAGCGCCAGCGCGCAACCAGGCGACATTCACAATGATCGGAAGGACATTCGACAGGACAGACGCGACGTTCGCAACGATAGAAACGACATCCGCAAGGATCGCCGCGACCGCAATGCCGACCAGCGTGATATCAATAAGGACAAGCGTCAACTCGAAAGATCCAACGACAAAAATGGCGTGAACAGCGAGCGGTCGGAAGCTCTCCGGCAGGATATTCGCGGCGACCGCAAGGATCGCAACCGAGACACTCGCGACATTCACCATGATCGTCGTGATGTTCGCCACGACAGGCGCGATATCCGCCATGATCATCGCGATGTGCGTCATGACCGCCGCGGCCACTAAATTAGGCGTTCGAGCAGACAAATGGCCGGTTCTTTGCGAGCCGGCCTTTTTGTGCTGGGGGCTTTGTGCTTCAGCGAACTGGCAGCCACTCAAAAATCTATGTGGCCTTCGAAGATGCGCACGGCTGAGCCGCTCACCCGCGGCACCAGCTTTCCTTTTTCATTCGCAACCTCGACGTGAATTTCGCTGGGGCGTCCCATTTCGACGCCTTGCGTGATAGAGAGATGTTCGCCGGCCTTCAGTTTATTGTGTCGTACCAGATAGGCGCCCAGTGAACCGCCCGCGGATCCCGTGGCCGGATCCTCGATGATTTCCCACGGCAGCATGCCGCGCGCGAATGCTTTGCCGCGTCCGCCAAGCGCGAAGCAATACGCCATCGTGCTATTGCCATTGAGCGCGTGAAACAGCGCGCGCATGTTCATGTGGATACGCTTGAGCGTTGCTTTGCCACGCAGAGGAACCATCAGGTTGAAAATTCCCGTGGAGACGGATTCAATCGGCAAATCCGAATCGATGTCGTCCGTGCGCAAGCCCAGCGCATCCGCCAGGGTTTCGCGCGAGAGTTTCGGAGTCTTGAATCGCGCGTCCTTCTGGGTCATCGTCACGCGCACCGGCCGCCCGTTGCGAAAGGTAATCTCCACCGGGAGGATTCCCGCGCCGGTTTGCTGTTGAATCTGGACTGATCCCTCGGAAGCGGGTACGACTCCAAGTTCGGCGAGCAGAAACCACGTGCCGATCACGGGGTGTCCGGCGAGCGGGAGTTCTCGCGTCGTGGTAAAAATTCGCAGCCGCGCCAGAGCCCGGTTATTGGTCGGGCGCTGGACGAACACGGTCTCCGCGAGATTCATTTCCCGCGCAACGGCCTGCATTTGCGGACGCGACAAATTGTCGCCGTCGGTGATTACGGCGAGAGCGTTTCCTTCGAATGGTTTCGTAGTGAAAACGTCGAGTTGGTACAGGCGTCGTTTCAAATGTATCTCCGGGCGGGCGGTGAAGGCTCGCCAAATGCACTCCAATTCTGTCACTATTCAGTCATTTCGGATATTGTCGTATTTATTGTCCTGCGCATTCGGACAGGACAATTTGGCTTGCGACACCGGAGTATTATAGTTTCTTCACAGCGGCGCATACTTCGTCGAGCACGCGCTTCGTCGTTTCGGCACCCGTCGTCTCTGCGTAGATGCGCAACATCTCCTCTGTTCCTGAAACGCGCACCAGCAACCAGCCAACGTCACCGAGAAACACTTTCTCGCCATCGAGATTTTCGTGACGCACCACCGCCCATTCAAGCAGCTTTGCGATTTTCTGGGAGCGAAAATGTGCGATGGCCTTTTCCTTTTGTCCAGGGCGCAATTCCAGATCGACGCGGCCATAGTGGTGCGCGCCGAATTCCATTTCGAGCATACGGACCAGTTCACCGAGCCGCTTGCCATGCCACGCCATCACTTCGGCCAGCAAAAGCGCGCTCACCGTTGCGTCGCGCTCCGGTAAGTACAATTTTGTGGCGATGCCGCCACTTTCTTCTCCGCCAATCAGGATGTCGCGCTCAAGCATCAACTCACAAACATATTTGAATCCGATCGGGGTTTCGAAGACCTTCCGGCCAAATTTCCTGGCGATCTGGTCGATCATGTTCGTTGTCGAAAATGTTTTCACCACGTCGCCCGCCATCTTCCGTGTACCGGCCAAATGCCAGAAGAGGATCGAAAAAATCTGATGGGGAGTGATGAACGTTCCGTCGGCATCGACGGCGCCGATGCGGTCGCCGTCGCCGTCGGCTGCAAATCCCGCGTCATAGCCGCCCTTTCGCACCGCCTCTTGCAATGCGACAATGTGCGGCTCAATTGGCTCAGGATTGACGCCACCGAAAAGCGGATCGCATGTCCCGCGAATTTCATCACACGTGATTCCATGCCGCTGGAAAAGTTCAGGCAATAGCCCGGCAGCCGATCCGTGCATGGGGTCGGCCACAAAGCGGAATTTCGTCCCGCTCAGGCGGTCCCAATCGACCAGCTTGTCGAGCGTTTCCAGGTATGGCGCGCGCATGTTAAGCGAGTGGATCAAATCTTCGCGGGGAGGAAATTCCGGTGCGTTGCGCTTCAGTACAGCCGCCAATTCTTTTTCGATCTGTGCCGTGATTGCCGGAGATGCGGAACTTCCGTAGCTTGCCTTGTACTTCACACCATTCCAGTTGAAGGGGTTATGGCTCGCGGTAATCATGATGCCGCCGGCCGCGGCGCGCTGGCGCACGAGCAGGGAAATCGCAGGCGTTGGACACGGGCCATCGGCCAACCATACGGGAGTTCCGGTGGCTGCAACGGCTTCCGCCGTCGCGCGCGCGAACAGCGGTCCGCCGAATCGCGCATCGTAGCCGATCAGCACGCCATTTTTCGGATTCTCGACGCGATCCACGTATCGCGCGACAGCCGTGGCGACTTTGCGCACGTTCGCAACCGTAAAATCCCCGGCGATCAACCCGCGCCAACCGTCGGTTCCAAAGTGAATTTGCGTCACGGTTGAAAAGTATATGTGGTTGGCCAGCTTAGAGTAAATCCCGCCGGCGTTTTTCTTCCAGCCATTTCACGACTTTGCCAACGTCTTGCGCTCTTTCGCGCGGGCAAATCAGCAACGCGTTGTCCGTCTCGACCACGATGAGATTTCGCACGCCGATCGCCGCGACGAATTTCTTACGGCTCCACAGAAAATTGCCTGTGGCTTCGAGTGCAAACGAATCGCCTGCCGTCACATTCTCGCCCTGCTTGCGCGCCAGCAGTTGGTAAACTGCGGCCCATGATCCAATGTCGCTCCAGCCAATTTTCGCGGGCAGCACAAACACGCGCTCCGTTCGGCGCTTCCTGGACCTCCCATGAGCACCGTGCGAACGAGTAGTCGGCTCCATAACGGCATAATCGACGGAAATGTTTTCGAGCCTCGGATAAATCCGGCCGAGCGCTCGCCTGTAGTCAGGAGCGCCAATGAACTGTTGCATTTCGCCAAGCGCGTGCCACGTTATCGGCAAATATCTTCGGAGACATTCTAGAAATGTCGAAACGCGCCAGAAGAACATTCCTGCATTCCAGAAATAGCGTCCCGACTTCACATATTTCCGCGCGATTCGCAGTTCCGGCTTTTCCGTGAAGCGCCGCACAACATATGCGGGCATTCCGTCAATTCGCGCCGCCATGCCGGCCCGCTCGATGTAGCCGAATCCCGTTTCCGGATGCGATGGCGGAATTCCCAGAACGACAAGATTTCCCGGACGGCTGGCAATCTCCATCGCTGCGCGAGCAACTTTGCGAAACCGCAGGTCGTCCGCGATGTGATGGTCCGCCGGCAGGACCGCCATCAGAACATCTCCATGCCGCTGCGCCAAATGAATCGCCGCCAGCCCGATGGCCGCCGCGGTGTTCCGGCCCACAGGCTCGGTTAAAATTTGCTTGCGCGGCACGCGCGGCAACTCACGCCGCACGCCCGACACCTGCTCGTCATTGGTCACCACCCACAGTTGAGTGGCCTCGAAGACTGGAGCGAGCCGGTCCGCCGTTTCGCGCAGCATGCTTTTCGAACTCACGATATCGAGAAGCTGCTTTGGCGTGTGCGTCCGGCTGCGCGGCCAAAAGCGCGTGCCGCGTCCGCCGGCCAACAACACAGCATACGCGGGGATTTTTTTTGAGTCCTTCATGGCGACGGCACACCGTTCGGCACATAAGCGTGCAACATTGTAGTTCGTGTCGCTGGCACGAAGCGGCAATCGCGGGTCATCGCCGGCACAAGCCACGCCTGCGCAGGTTCATATTCAATCTCATCGTCCGCAGCCTCTATTTTCCCTGCTCCTTCGACGACGATAAGGACCTCCATCAGCCCGGCCGGTTTTGCTCGAGATGCCGGTTCTGCAAAAACCGACTTCACCACGACGAAATGGGAGCACTCAACCAGAACGCTGACGGCGTTGCGCGTTTCTTCTGATTTCAACGCAGGCAGTCTGCCACCGTGCTGTTTGCCAAACTGAATGACGTCCAACGCCTTCGCGACGTGCAGGTCGCGCGGTTTTCCCCCGGGGGTTAACCGGTTGAAATCGAATACGCGATATGTAACGTCTGAATTCTGCTGGATCTCGCAAATCGTCACGCCCGGCCCGACCGTGTGCACGGTGCCTGCGGGAACAAAAATCGCATCGCCGGCGTTCACGGGAACGCGCTCGACGCATTCTTCGGCGCTTCCGTCAGCGATTGCGCGTTGAAAACTGTCGCGGTCGACGCCGTGCTTCAACCCCACGCGCACTTCCGCGTCCTTGCGTGCCGAGATGACGTACCACATCTCCGTTTTGCCCACGCTCCCAGCGGCTGCTTCATTCTTCGCGGCGTAATCATCGTCAGGATGCACCTGCACAGAAAGTTTGTCTTGGGGGAAAATGAATTTCGCCAGCAGGGGAAACGGCTTGTCGGGCGAGACGTTGCGTCCCGTCCAATCATCGGCCATGCGCGGCCACGACTCGCCGAGTTTTTCTCCGGCGAACGGGCCGTTCGCGAAACGGCAGTCGTCTCCCGTTAGCCATACTTCGCCGATGGGCTCTGGCAACGATTGTTTGTCAGGAAAAAGTGGAGCGAGGTCGCGCGCGCCCCAAATCCGCGGCACGAATTGCGGTTCCAGCCGGACGGGCCGCAGTTTCACAACTTATCCGCGAGTTGCAACCGAGCTCACGGTCGTCTCGGCGCGAAAAAAACTGGACATTCGCCGCAAACCTTCTTCGATGCGTTCCATCGAAGTCGCATAAGAAAGGCGCAGATAGCCCGGTGCACCGAAGGCTTCGCCGGGAATCACGACGACATGCTCGCGTTCGAGTAAATCCTTAGCGACCTGTACCGTGTCGCACTGCGACGCACCGCTCCCATTTCCAATCGCGGCTCCCGCGACATTTGGGAAAACATAGAAACTTCCTTCGGGTTCGTGACAGCGGACGCCCGGAATCTCGCGCAGGCCCGCGATGATCCGCGCGCGGCGTTTCGCGAATTCCGTGACCATAGTGTTCACTGACTCCATGCCGCCGCGCAGCGCTTCCACCGCCGCGTATTGCGCTATCGAAGTGGGATTCGACGTCGACTGGCTCTGCAGTTTCAGCACCGCATCCGCGACGGGTTGAGGTGCGAGCGTGTAACCCATCCGCCACCCGGTCATCGCAAATGTCTTCGAGAGCGAGCCGGAAATAATCACGTGTTCCTTTGCGCCGGGGACGCTCGCAATCGAAAATGGCTTCGCCTTCCCGTAAACGAAATGCGAATAACACTCATCGGAAAGCAGCCAGACATTGTGTCTTTTCGCGACATCGAGAATCTTCGCGAATTCGTCTTCCGGAATTACCGCGCCGGTCGGATTCGATGGTGAGTTGACGATCAGAATTTTCGTTCGAGGCGTGATTGCCTTTTCGATTACCGACGCGCGCGGTATGAAACCCTCTCGCGCATCTGTCTCAACGATCACCGGCGTGCCATCCGCGCATTTCACGATATCCGGGTAACTTACCCAGTATGGCGCGATAATCAGCACTTCATCGCCCGAATTAACGAGCGCCTGCATCACGTTATAGAGAGAATGTTTCCCCCCGGCATTGATGATGCATTCTTTCGCGTCGTAACGCGTGCCAAGATACTTCGCATGCCATTCGGCAGCTGCCTGCCGCAGCGGCATAATCCCGCCCGAGGCCGTGTACTTCGTCTTGTTTTCGTCGAGCGCCTTTACGGCCGCGCGCTTGATGTGCTCGGGCGTGGGAAAATCCGGCTCGCCGGGACCGAAATCCACTACGTCGATTCCACGCGCCACCAGCTTTTCCTTTTCCATCAACACAACCAGCGTAGCCGACGGTGCAATCCGCCTCACCCGCTCTGAAAGTTCCATTTGTTCGCCCCCCCTGCCTAAATCAGCCTACTTTCGCTTTCAATCGTTCTTCTACTAGCGCCGGGACCAAGTCTTTCACGGGACCGCCCAACCTCGCAATCTCTCGCACCAGACGTGAACTAAGGTAGCTGTAGGTTTCTGCCGGCATCATAAACACAGTCTCAATTTTCGGCTCGAGCTTCCGGTTCATCAGCGCCATTTGCAGTTCATATTCATAATCGGAAATCGCACGAATGCCGCGCAGAACCACCTGCGCATTTTTTTGCCGCGCATAGGCCATCAGCAGTCCTTCAAAGACGTCCACTTCCACATTGGGCCACGGCCGCGTCACTTCGCGCAGCATTTCCAGACGCTCGCTCACGGCGAACAGCGGGTCTTTTTCCATATTGTGCAACACGGCGACGACTAGCCGGTCAAAAATTTTCGCGCCACGACCAATCAAGTCCAGATGCCCGTTGGTCACCGGGTCGAACGACCCGGGATAAATCGCGAGTATTCGTGTGGCTCCCAAGCTCATCCGAGCGGCATTCTAACCTAGAATCCTCGCAGCCGCCGCCAGAATTCCGCGTTCATCGTAAACCGTAACTTAACGGCGTAACGTCGACCGCCGAGCTTTGAATGGCTGCCGGCGAGGCATTCTTCAGATACAATCTCGCACGGCCAACATGAATCCGCAAAATTATCTGGCGTTTCTCAAGATCGCAATCGCCGAAGCCCGCCTCGGACTTACCGAAGGCGGCATTCCGATCGGCGCGGCGCTTTTCAATTATGAAGGAAATCTGCTCGGGCGCGGTCACAATCAGCGGGTTCAGCATAGTGATCCGTCCGTCCATGCGGAAACGGATGCTTTTCGCAAGGCCGGCCGTCACCAGAGCTATCGGGACAAAGTTATGGTCACCACGCTTGCCCCATGCTGGTATTGCAGCGGACTAATCCGCCAGTTTCGCATCGGGACGGTTCTCGTTGGCGAGTCCGTGAATTTCAGCGGCGGCTTGAACTGGCTACGCGAAAACGGCGTCGAGGTCATTGACCTGGCCAATCAGGACTGCATAAGGATGCTTGCCGATTACATTCAGAAAAATCCCGTCGTTTGGCATGAAGACATCGGCGAAGAGTGATCTGGAACCCCGGGAATTTCTTATTCGTTGAGTTTTCTTGCCGTGTTTTCTTTGCCCATCACTTGTTACCTGTCGCCGTGTTATTCATATCGAAGCGCCGTCATCGGATCCACGCGCATCGCCCGTCGCGCCGGGACGTAACACGCCGCCAAGGCAACGATCGCCAGCACAATTGCGACACTTGCAAACGTCAGTGGATCTGTCGGCTTCACGTCAAAAAGCAGGCTCGCCATCAATCGCGTTACCGCAGTGGCTCCCAGAAGGCCGATGACGATCCCCGCCAATGCGAGCGTCGTCCCTTGTTTCATCACCTGCTGCATCACGTCGCTTTGCTGCGCCCCCAACGCCATGCGAATGCCAATCTCGTGCGTTCGCTGACTCACTGTGTAGGCCATCACGCCGTAGATTCCTACTGCCGCAAGAACCAGCGCCAAACCTGCAAATGCGCCCAGAAGAATCATGTTGAATCGCTGCTCGGCCAGCGACACGGCCAACAAGTCATCCATCGACTGAACCTTGCTCACGGGGATCTGGCTATCCAAGCTCCAAACCTGTTTCTTGACTTCCTCGACCAGCCCAGCCGACGCGCCTCGCGTCCGGATGGCGAGGGACATCCATCGTCTCCACTCCTCGTCCGACTGCGGAAAAGGCTCATAAACTGCGGGATCGGTTGGCTGATTCAGTCCGGAATGTTTGACGTCGGCCGCGACTCCTACAATTGTCGTCCATTGGTGCGGACCCTCGCGGCGCGCCCAATCCACGCGCGCTCCGAGCGGGTTTTCGCGTGGGAAGAACTGTCTTGCCGCTGCCTCATTGATAATCGCTACTAGTGGCTGCCCTTTGCGATCCATATCCGTGAAGTCGCGCCCGGCCCGTATCGGAATTTGCATCACGCGGAAGTAGTCTCCCATCACCGACAGGCTCTGGATTTCGGGTTCGTCACCCACCGGTACCGGCGGCCTCCCGTCGATGACGAAATTGTGGCTCAGATAATTTCCGCTGAGCGGCATGTCGCTAATCATCGCTGCCTGCACGCCGGGCAGAGAATTCAAGCGGGTCAGCAGCTCCCTCCGGAACTGGGTTTGCTTGGGGATTTCCGCATACCGCGTAGCTGGCAATTGCAGATACATCGTCAGTACGTTTGCAGGATTGAAACCGGGATTGACAGCTCGCAATCGCGAAAATCCCTTAAGCAGGAGTCCGGCTCCTGCCAAGAGCACGAGCGCCAGCGCGATTTCGCCGGTGACCAGCAATTGCCGCAGCCGATATCCTGATCGCCCTTCGGTTGCACTACGTCCGCTTTCTTTCAACGCTGTTCCGACTAATGTGCGTCCCGCCGACCACGCCGGCGCCAGACCAAACAAAATGCCGGTCAGCACCGAAATGCCGAAAACGAAAAGCAGAACGCGCACGTCCATTTGAATTCCGGCAAAACGGTTGAGCGCCGCTGGTTTCAGCGCAAGCAACACGCCGGTTCCCCATTTTGCCAGCAGCAATCCGGCGGCTCCGCCAATCAGAGACAGCAGCAGGCTCTCCGTCAGCGCCTGGCGAATCAGGCGGCGTCTCCCTGCGCCCAGCGCGGCGCGAATCACGAGTTCCTGACGCCGCGCGACGGCGCGCGCCATCAACAATCCCGCGAAATTCGCGCACGCGATCAGCAAAACAATTCCCACCGCGCCGAACAACACCAGCAGGGCCGTGCGAATATCGCCCGTGAGCCACTGATGCAACGGCACCAGAACGGTTCGCCGCCCTTTCTCATTGTCGGGATATTTCTCCCCAAGCCGGCGATCAATCTGATCCATATCCGCCTGCGCCTGTACGAGTGTCGCCCCCGGTTTCACGCGCCAGTAGACGTGCATGAAATGTACTCCGCGGTAAGGAGCTGCCTCTGGATAACCGGCCCACAGCGTGACGAATAAATCCGCATGCTCATTCGGCAGTGCGAAACTCGCCGGCATGACTCCAATCACCGTGAATGAGTTTCCATCGAGGGGAATTGTCCTTCCCACGGCTCGTGGGTCGCTCCCCAGGTAGCTGACCCAGAACCGATGACTTACCACCGCCACGCGCGGGCCGCCCTGCACATCTTCTTCCGGCGCAAAAATGTGTCCCAGCATGGGCGGAATGCCCAGGGTCTCGAGAAACCCGGCATCGACGAGCCCCACATGGACTTGCATCGGTTCGATTGCGCCCCTGTAGTCCATTGTTGTCACGTTGATTCCGCCTCCCTCGGAAAAAGCGCGCGTCTGTCGTTGAATGTCGAGGATGTTCATCAGCGAGTCGTTGTGGTTCATCGCCACGAGTTGCTGGGGATTTTTGTATGGAAGCGGACTCAGCAGCACGCCGTCAATCACGCTGAATATTGCCGTGTTTGCGCCGATGCCGAGCGCGAGCGTAAGCACGGCGACAATCGTGAATCCCGGATTCTTTCGCAGCATGCGAGCGCCGTAGCGTAAATCCTGCCACAGCGTCTCGATAAAATGCCCGGCGCGGACCTCGCGCGTTTGCTCCTTCACCTGCTCGACGCCGCCTAATTCCATTTTCGCCTCCCGCCGCGCTTGCTGGATACTCAAGCCGCTATCAGTTTTTTCTTCGGCAAGCATCTCGACGTATCCGCGCACTTCCTCATCGAGCTCCGCATCCTTCCTTCGCCGCCGAAACAGATTCCACAACGCACTCGTTAATCGAGCAACCATTCGCATAGGTTTTCCATTAGGCGTTTGCCCCTGGCCACTCGCCACCGGCGACTGCCTTACTCATATCTGAGTGCAACCATCGGATCCACGCGCATCGCCCGCCGCGCCGGGATATAACACGCTGCCAGCGCGACAATCGTCAGCACAATTGCCACGCCCGCAAACGTCAGCGGGTCCGTCGCGCTGACTCCGTAGAGCAGGCTCGATAACAACGGTGTCAGTACAAGCGCAACGCCAATTCCAATGGCAACCCCAATCAGCGCGAGTCGAGCGCCCTGTCCTACGATGAGCCGCACAACGTCGCGTCGCTGCGCTCCGAGCGCCATGCGGATGCCGATTTCGTGCGTCCGCCGAGCGACTGTGTAAGACGTCACGCCGTAGAGACCCACCGCCGCGAGTATGAGTGCCGCCAAGCCGAAGAGTCCAGCCAGGCTCAGCTCAAATCGCTGAGGGCCAAGATAAGTCGAGCGAATCTGCTCCATGGTTTGAACACGGGAAACAGGCAAGCTGGGATCAATCGACGATATGGCACTTCGGATTGCCGGCATCAGCACGACGCTGTCCGGCGCACGGACCACCCAATCCCGCAATGTGTCGCCGGTACCGGAATCTTGCGTTGCGGCGAAGTACATGGCAGGGCGAGGTTCGCCAACCAATCCAAGCTGCCGCACATTCGTCACAACGCCAACAACCGTGATCCACGGGAGCTTTGCATCTGGAGCGCCGAGTTTGAAGCGTTTCCCGATCGCATCGCCATTCGGCCAGATGCGAGCCATACTCGCGCTGACAACGGCTGCCAGCGGCGCTTTCGAGTCGTCGCTCCACGAAAAATTGCGTCCTCGGCGAATCGGAATCTGCATCGTGAGGAAATATCCGGGCGAGACAGATCGATAGTCGATAAAGGGCAGTTGTCCCGAAGCAACAGGCGCTCGACCTTCAATACTGACGACGGTGGTTCGTCCCTGAAGTGTCAGAGGCAGAAAACTGATTCCTCCAACTCCGCCAACGCCGGGAAGCGAGCCGATGTGTTCAATCATCTGCCTGTAAAATGCGGTTTGCTGCGCGAGACTGGAATAGGCAGGCCCGCGTAGAATAGCCCGGAAGGTGAGCACGTTTTGGGCCTGAAATCCCAGGGGTATTTCTTCGAGCTGCACAAAGCTGTGGAGTAACAGGCCTGTGCCGATCAGAACGACAACTCCCAGCGCAATTTCCGTGACTATCAGTGACGCGTGTGCCCGGCGGTGTGCGCGTGGAACCGATTCTCGCGCTCCCTCCTGCAAAACGCTCGAAAGTTCGAGACGTGAGGATTGAAACGCGGGTGCCAGGCCGAAAATAATGCCCGCGAAAAGCGACACTGACAGCGTGAACACGCAGACCAAAGCGTCTAAGTGAACTTCGGGAAGGTCCAGCGTCACGGGGGCATAGGAGCGCAGGACATAAATTCCCCAAAATGCAAAAGCCAATCCGAGGATTCCACCAAGGGACGCAAGTAGCACGCTCTCCACAAGAAGTTGGAGCACTAGGCGAGCGCGGCTCGCACCTAGAGCTGCGCGCATGGCAATCTCTCGCGCGCGAACCGAAGCGCGGGCGAACAGCAGGCTTGCGACGTTGGCGCAAACCATGAGCAGAAGCAGGGCGACTACGCCAAATAATACAAACAAGGGAAGTCGCAGATCGCCGGCAACCATCTCTCTCAGCGGAACGACGCTGACACCCACGCCCGTGTTGGAGTCAGGATATTGCGCAGTGAGCCGCTTCGCGACGATTTGAAGATCCGAGTGCGCCTTCGCCACCGTGACTCCGGGCTTCAGCCGCGCGACCACGCGAAGATAATGGCTGTGGTGATTGGCGAGCTCCTCCGCACTGAGCCCCAGCGGTACGTAGAGCTGATCAGTGGGATCAGGAAAGCGAAACTCTCGCGGCATCACGCCAATGACGCGATAATCTTCGCCATCAAGCTGGATTGTGCGGCCAACAATCGTTCGGTCGCCTCCGAAGCGGCTTGTCCACAGCCCATAGCCCAGCAAAGCGACATGCGATGCTCCCTGGCGGTCTTCGTCGGCGGTGAAAATGCGGCCAATCACGGGATAAGTTTGCAAGACGGAAAAAATGTCTGCGGAAAAGGCTTCGCCTTCAATACGCACCGGTTCGCCGCTGCCGGTCAGATTCCAGCTTCGATATCTGATGGCCGCCATGCTGCTGAAAACGCTGTTTTGTTCTTTCCAATCTACATAATTGCCTGGAGCGGGCGTATCTTCGTTGTTCTGATAATGTGGCAAATGAACATCTTCCCAAACCATCACCAGCCGGCTCGCGTTTGGGTATGGCAACCGGCTCAAGAGGATCGCGTCAATCATCGAAAAAATTGCGGTGTTCGCGCCGATGCCGAGGGCGAGCGTCAACACAGCCACGACCGTGAAGCCGGGATTTTTCCGCAGCATGCGAGCGCCGTAGCGCAAATCCTGCCACAGCGTCTCCAGAAAATGCCCAGCGCGCACTTCGCGCGTTTGCTCTTTCACCTGCTCGATGCCGCCCAATTCCATTTTCGCCTCGCGCCGCGCTTCTGCTATGCTCATGCCGCCGCGAATTTTTTCTTCCGCGAGCAATTCCGCATAACCGTGTACTTCTTCGTCGAGCAGTTCATCCGCCTGCTGTTTATGCCGCAAGTTCCGAATTGCATTCTTTAACCACATGGCGCTCTGCTTTCCCTGAACACTACGAGTTCACGCTTCCAGCGCACGCTCGATCGCCAGCGAGATCCGACCCCAACGCTGCGTTTCAGATTCAAGCTGCCGACGGCCGGCCTTCGTGAGCTGGTAATACTTCGCGCGACGATTGTTCTCCGATTCGCCCCACGACGCGCTCAACCAGCCGGACTCTTCCATGCGATGCAGTGCGGGGAACAGCGATCCCGGCTTGACCTGAAATGTGCCTTTCGTGATTTGCTCGATGCGCCGTGAAATCCCCAGGCCATGCATCTCGCCGAGCGCCAAGGCTTTCATGATCAGCATATCGAGCGTTCCCTGCAGCAGTTCCACTTGTACTCGCATCATCCGTTTGTCTCCTATAGACGTTCTGTAGCGCGCAAGATTAGCCCCGTTCCTATCGAATGTCAATACGTATGTCCGTGCGGAATTGTTTCCACGAAATCCACGGCAAAGGGGCAGAAATTCGGATTGGGGTATGGCCAGAAGGGAATCGCAGCTATCTAGTGCTTGGGCATCAGGCGGTTGGCTTCGGTGAACGGCATGGCCTCGCCGAACATCGCGGAGAAATCGCCATCGTCGCGTAGACGTTTCGCAATTCGCGAAACGATTGTCATCGTGACGCGCATCGGTCCGCCGCCGACGCTCACGCGCGCAACGCCCATTTTTTCGAGTGCATGGACCGGGGGTGCGCCCGCGACACCCAGGATATTCAGTGGCCCGCGCACGCCGTGCGCCAATTGCTCGATCGTCGCCGCATCCTTCACGCCGGGCGCAAATAAACACTCCGCGCCCGCTTCACGATAGGCATTCAGCCGCTCGATGGTTTGCGCCGCTCGCGTCGAAGGCTCGCCAATCTCGTCCAGATAAATATCCGTGCGCGCATTCAGCACCAGCCCGACGCCTTTTCTCTTCGCGGCCTCAATCATCGCTCGAATTTTTTGCTGCTGAAGCCCTACTTCAAACAGTTCACACGATCCTTCGCCAACCGCATCTTCCAGGTTCACTCCCACTGCGCCCGCCTCGACCACGCCGCGGGCTGTCGCGGCCATATCTTCAGGCGTTTTTCCGTAACCGGCTTCCATGTCTGCCGTGACAGGAACAGAAACCGCGCGAACGATCCGCGCAACCACTTCGAGCATTTCGTCGCGACCGATTACCTGGCCGTCGGGATATCCGAGTGAATTTGCAATGCCGGAGCTGGTTGTGGCAAGAGCAGGGAAGCCTGCGTCTTCGAAAATGCGCGCGCTCGCGACGTCCCACGCATTGGGAAGCACAAGAATTCTCGGCCCGTGGTGCAGCGAGAGAAAAGCTTTGGCCTTTTCAGCCTGGGTGAGGGATGGCATCTCAGTTCCGTGACGTGAAGTTCTAAAATTGTGGAACGATGCCGCGAGGAACGCGACGCCGATTTATTCTTTTTCAGTCGCGGAATGCGCGCCGACCGTCTCATCAGGAATGTCGCCCGGCCGGCCCTTCACGCGGTCGTAAACTGCGTAGCTGCACGTCGAACCCAGCGCTTCATTGTAATATGTGGGTACGCCGAGCGCCGATCTCAGTTCCTCATTGAATTTTCGGAGGTCTGCCAGTTCGCCGACGATCGCCGGCAGCTTGCGCCCGTCCTTGGTGATTAGGAACTTTTGATAACCCGCATCCCAGAGCTGGGTGAATTGCCCCATCTTCATGATCGCGGGGAGCTCGGTCATTTGATATGCGCCGTCGGGAGACTTGCGGAATTCCGCGCCGCAATTGTATTTCTCAATGCGTGCGACGCCGCCCGAGGCTCGCACGGTGAACCCGAACTGCGGCAGCGAGGATTCGATTTGTTTCGCCGGGAATTTTGCGTTCACATACCACATTGTCACACCAGAGTAAGGAGTTCCACGCAGTCTTGTAAAGCCAAAAATTTCACCGCCCATCTTCATTGCGCGTCCGTAGACGGCTGCCTAGCAGCACGACATGATCGCGACAGCGCGAGTTATGCGGGAATTCCTTCCACAATGCACATGGGAGTCGCCGTGGGGATGACTCGGCTCAACTTCCATCCTCCTGCCGCAAACAATTCGCGAAATTGCTTCTCCGTGCGTTCTTTCCCACCAGGGAAAATCAGCATTTGCAGGTCGAGGAACTTGCCCGGATAGAAATCGTTGCCGGGCGGAATTACGTGGTCAACCACCAGCAGTTTGCCGCCCGAATTCAAACCCTTTCGGCAGGCTCTTAGTATCTTAACGCACAATTCATCCGGCCAGTCGTGGATGATATGTTTCATGATGTACGCGTCGGCGCCTGCCGGAACCGACGAAAACATATCGCCGGACGTAAGCGTGCACCGCTCCATGACAGGTTTCAGCGGCCCGTTCTTGGCCCCGTCAATTACGTGCGGCGCATCTAGAGTGTCCCTTTCATCTGCGGATTCCGAGCCAGTATCGTGGCCAGCAAAAACCCGTGCCCGCCAGCCACATCCACGATCGTATGGATTCCCTCGAAAGAGTACGCGTCCACGACTGCGGGGCCGTCGCCCATCGAGAGGCAAGTCATGGCGTCATTAAAGATTTGCGCTTCGTCCGGATGCTGCTTGAGGTACTCGAAGATCGGCATGCCGTAAACCTGGTCCAGGGCCTGTTTTCCCGTCCGGACACAATATTCAAGCCGGGACCATCCGCGCCCGTGCCATTCACGGCCGCCCATCATTGCGAAACCTCGCAGGCTGGGATTCACATTACTGCGCAGAACGGCCGACATCGGCGTTTCCGAAAACTTTCCGTCAGGTCCTTCGGAGAGCACGCCCACACTGGCCGTGGCGCGCATCAGCCTGTATAAGGCGTCTCCGTCGGCGCCGATCTGGTTCGCCAACTCCTGGGCTGATTTGGGACCGTCCGCTACAAGGTCCGGTATGCTCATCTGCGCCAGGCAAGAGATAGCCCCCGCGATATAAGGGCCATTGAGGAGCTGCATCATGCCCACACGGGCGGGAGGTTTCGGGCTTTGCATTGTTGTAGGTGTCATTCCATCGTTCTCCGTTAAGGATTCTTACGCTTGGCTTTCAGGTTGGACAGTATACTGAAATCTCAGTCCAGTCGACATTTCCGTTGATTCAATGCCGAAAGCACCCAGATGGGTTGAGCGCGCCAATGTTGATGTGTTACTGTTTTTGCCGATGAATCCCTACGCTTCGCATCTTGGAAATCGCGACCCACAGCAAGTCATCGCTGCCACCTCCGGCCAGCTCGCTTCGTTCATTCGCACGCTTGGCTCGGAACGCGCTGGCCAGTCGCCCGTTCCCGGCAAGTGGAGCGTTCGCGAAATCATTTGCCATTTGGCGGACTGCGAAATCGTCTTTGCTTATCGTCTGCGTCAGGCACTGGCCGAAGACCATCACGTTATTCAGCCTTTCGATCAGGACAAGTGGGCGAAAGTATACGCTGCGTATGACGCGCCCTCGGCCCTCGCTGTGTTCTCGTCGCTGCGCCGCTGGAATATCGCTTTCATCGGCTCGCTTAAGCCCGACGCCTTCACCAAACGTCTGACGCATCCCGAGCGAGGTGAAATGCAATTTAAGGTGCTGGTCGAAACCATGGCCGGTCACGACATCAACCACCTCGGCCAAATCGGAGCAATAGCCTCCCGAGTCGTTCCCGCATCTCGATAGCGTTTAGTTCTGCAATCGTGACGGTTCGTATGCCAGCAGGCCATTTGAGATTTGCCTTTTCCGTTTACCGCGAAATTTTGGCCTCTCGACCCGCTCACAGGCCCATTCCCTACTAACATGAGGGTATTTTTGCTAAGCTTATGCATATTCGTTGAATACACCGGATTCCCTCCCGCATCCAATGGCTTTGCGAGATGCTCCTTGGGGGTTCCGCAAGCATTCGACCTGGGGCGCAGGGGTGAACGCAGTGGCCTCAAAGCCGATTCTCGACGAAAAGACGTATCGCTCGCCGAAGCTACTTGGCGCAGGGGTAGTCGATCTGGTCGGCAACACGCCCCTGCTTCGTCTGGACAGCCTGAGCGCGGAATTCCCCAACGTCGAGTTTTATGCCAAAGCGGAGTGGGTTAACCCTGGCGGCTCGGTGAAAGATCGCGCGGCCGTCTACATGATTCGAGACGGTGAGCGCACCGGGGCCCTGCGCTTTGGTAAGACGATTCTCGATGCGACCAGCGGCAACACCGGCATTGCTCTGGCCATGATTGGAGCTTCTCTCGGTTACGCAGTTACGTTGTGCATCCCTGCAAGCGCTTCGCTCGAACGTGTCGCGACGCTGCGTGCCCTGGGCGCCAGTCTGATTTTGACTCCCGCCGAAGACGGTTCTGATGGCGCAATCCGCCGTGCGCGCGCGATGTCGACGGAGAATCCTGCGAAGTATTTTTACACGGACCAGTACAGCAACCCCGCCAACCCGCGCGCGCATTATGAGACCACCGCGCCGGAAATCTGGAAGCAGACCAGACGCACACTCACTCATTTTATCGCTGGTCTGGGTACCAGCGGCACTTTCATTGGCGTCACACGTCGGCTGAAAGAGTTGAATCCCGCGATTCGCGCCGTCAGTGTCCAGCCCGACGACCCATTTCATGGGCTCGAAGGGCTCAAGCACATGGCGACCGCAATGGTCCCTGCGATCTATGATCAATCGCTCGCGGATGCCAACCTCAACGTCCGCACCGAAGATGCTTTTGCAGCGGTTCGGACATTCGCCCGCGAAAATGGCTTGCTCGTTGGCGTCAGTTCAGGGGCGGCCGTTTGCGCATGTCGCAAAGTTGCGGAAGGCCTGCAGCGCGATGAAAAAGCAATTATCGTGACGATTTTTCCTGACTCAGGCGACCGCTACCTAAGCGAGCGCTTTTGGAATGAAGAGTAGACGGCGATGCTCATACTGAAACAATCTTTGTTCGAACAAATTCAAGCGCATGGCGCGCGCGATTATCCTAACGAATGCTGCGGCGCGTTGTTGGGCCACGAAGACGGCGCGGATCGGACTGTTTTCGGCCTCGTCCCGCTTGTCAATCGACGCGACGATTCACCAGAAAATCGTTTCGAGATCACTTCAGAAGATGTCCGCTGCGCCGAAAGGGAAGCCAGCGTCAAAGGATGCGAGCTGATCGGTTGGTATCATTCGCATCCCGATTCGCCCGCGCGGCCCAGTGATTTCGACCGCGAGCACGCGTGGCCGTGGTACAGCTACATCATTTTTCGTATCGAAAAGGCTGAGCCGCAGGAAATGCGTTCCTGGCGCCTCAACGATGACCGAGCCACTTACGCCGAAGAGGGCATCGAATATATTGCGGGTGCGCCGGCACAGTAGCTCGACAACTCAGTGCGCTCGGAATCTTAAGAATCGCAATTATCATCTCAAAAGACCTTAAGGAGACAACGCCAATGGCTGTGAAAGTAGTTATTCCGACACCGCTTAGGCAATTCGTCGGAAAGCAGGAGAGCGTCAACCTAGAAGCGCGCACCGTCGGCGACGCATTGTCTGCCCTGACGTCGCAATTCAGCGACCTGAGGAAGCATCTTTATTCCGACGACGGCCGCCTGCGCAGCTTCGTCAATGTCTATGTGAACGACGAGGACATTCGCTACCTGCAGAAGGAAAAAACTGCTGTTCAGCAGGGAGACACCATCAGCATTGTCCCCTCCATCGCCGGCGGTTTGAAACAATTAGGATTAGAATCGTGAAATCAGGATCGCAACGTTAAAGGAACAAATCATGGCCACACGACTGACACAGCCTGTTACCACTGCGGAATCAGTCCTCAGCAAACAGGAAGTCCTGCGTTACAGCCGACACCTCATCATGCCGGAAGTTGGTATGGAAGGTCAGCTGAAGCTGAAAAAAGCGAAAGTCCTGATGATCGGCTCTGGCGGGCTCGGCGCGCCGCTTGGCCTGTATCTTGCAGCTGCGGGTGTCGGCCGCCTCGGCATAGTTGACTTTGACACCGTCGACTTCACGAATTTGCAGCGGCAGGTTGTATTCGGTACGCGTGACGTGGGGCGCAAGAAACTCGAAGCCGCGCACGAACGCCTTGCGGGTCTCAATCCCGAAATTCAAGTCGATACGTTTGAGGCGCGCCTATCGAGCGAAAACGCCCTCGATATTCTTCGCGACTATGACATCGTCGTCGACGGCACGGATAATTTCCCAACGCGCTATCTTGTCAATGACGCCTGCATTCTGCTCGGCAAACCCAATGTTTACGGTTCGATTTTCCGCTTCGAAGGCCACGCCAGCATCTTCGGTTATCCCGGCGGCCCGTGTTATCGCTGCCTCTATCCGGAGCCGCCTCCGCCAGGGCTTGTGCCTTCGTGTGCTGAGGGCGGCGTCCTCGGCGTGTTGCCAGGTATCATCGGCTGTATTCAAGCCATGGAAACAATCAAGCTCATCCTCGGCAAGGGAGAATCGCTCGTTGGTCGCTTGCTCCTTTTCGACGCGCTCGGCATGCACTTTCGCGAACTAAAGCTGCGCAAGAATCCCGAATGCCCGGTTTGCGGCGAACAACCTACTGTAACAAAGCTCATTGACTACGCCGAATTCTGCGGCATTCGCGGTGAAGAGGCGCCCGTGCAAGTCGCGACGGTTCCGGAAATCACGCCGAAGCAATTGAAGGAGCGCCTGGACCGCGGCGACGATCCCTATATACTCGACGTTCGCGAGCCTCACGAGTACCAGATCTGTAATTTGCACGGGCATCTCATCCCGCTGGGCGAACTTCCCAAGCGCGTCAGCGAACTGGACAGTTCTCGCGAGATAGTGGCACACTGCCGAAGTGGCAAGCGCTCGGCCGAAGCCGTCGAGTTTCTGACGAAAGCGGGTTTCCGCAAAATTTGGAATTTGAAAGGCGGAATTCTAGCCTGGTCGGACGAAGTCGATCCATCAGTACCCAAATATTAACTTCGCCTGACCCCGGCAGGCAGAGAGTCTCCTCTTCCTTGCGTGGGCGGCTATCTCTCGGGTTCAGCAATTTTTAGTGATTTTTCGGCGTGATTCTGCCTGCCCGGGGCCTCTTGGCGACGGGAGGAGCAATGCGCAGCGAAATGTTTCGAATTCACCAATCGTAAGCGGGGAGTCAAGAATGGCGGGCGCCAAAATCCTAATCAAAGATAACGGCTCGATTCGCGTTGAAGGCGATTTCGAGATCGTCGACTCGCAGGGGCGCGTTTTCGGTCTCAACGGCCGCACCGCTGTTTCACTTTGTCGTTGCGGCCACTCTGCCAACAAGCCATTTTGCGACGGATCTCACAAAGAATGTGGTTTCGTGAGCCCCATCGAAGCTCGCGAACTCCCGCCCATGCCACCGCCAAAAATGTAGCCGCGTCCTCTTTGCTCCGTGCCAGACGATTGAAATTTCCCCAGGTACACGCAACGCTCGGAGAAGAACGCGAATGTTTCAGTCCGTAACAATTCTACACCTCCGCCCAAGTCCTGTTCCGGATCCCAAACGAAATCGTTGCTTCCAAAATCAATAACTCCAATGTGTTGAATAGAGTACAAGAACAGCACTGCTGTATCAGAACGGCCAATCGGTTGCTCTTTCACAACCGTTAGGCACGGGATTTGTGTGTCTGGGCGGGGGCCATTGCGAAAGCCAGTCAGGTTACTGAACACAATTGCGCGACTGAAGTGGGGCGTCGTCTGGTTCTTTGTTGGAGCTGCGTTCCTCGCGTTTCTCTGGACGCTTCGGCGTGCCCATTTTTATCCAGACCCGCTTCTTGAGCGTTATCTCCAATTTGCGAGCAGCGTCCTGGCATTCACATTTGCCGCGAACGCCTTGGTGCGTTTCCGCGGCATGCATGACCGCATCACACTGATTCTCGCATTCGCATTCGGCTTGGCGGGGCTTATTGAAATGGGCGCAAACCTTGGCCCAAGTTCGAGCGTTGCATCTCTTACAGTTCCGCTCGCGTGGATGGTCAGCCGTACGCTGCTCGCAATCCTGCTTGTGGCTGCGCTTCTGGTGGATCGTAGCCTCCCGCTTTCACGCGAGCCCAACAAGGAAATCGCCTGGGCTCTCCTGATCGTGGGCGCTGTTTCCTATCTCACAAGCGTCGTATTTTTCGCCGTTCCGGTGGCTCCCAGAATCTATCCCCACGCCATCGTTCCGCGCCCGTGGGATTTATTGCCTGCCGCGATCTATTTCATCGCTACGATTGGGTTCTGGAAGCGACTTGATCACCTCGATTCGCTTCTCGACCGCAGCCTGTTCCTCTGTTGCGCGGCAAACGTCGCTTGCCATGTGGCCATGAGCCAGTCATCGATGCGTTTTGACGCGGCCTCGGGCGCCGCCCAGCTTCTCGAAGCCACCGGTTATGCCATCGTCTTGGCTGGCGCGCTCCTCGACAACGCCAAACTATTCGATCAGGTCAGCCGCCTCGCCATTAGCGATCCACTCACAGGTCTCGCCAACTATCGCCGCTTGCTCGAAGTCATGGAGGCGGAGCTCCAACGCGCTCAGCGGACCAGCCGCGGCTTCTCCGTGCTCCTTCTCGATCTCGACGGCCTCAAGAAAATAAATGACAACCATGGCCACCTTATCGGCAGTCAGGCACTCAAGCGGCTCGCCAACGTCCTTCGCTATCACTGCCGCGGCATGGATACTGCCGCGAGATATGGCGGCGACGAATTCGCGCTCGTTCTTCCCGAAGCCGAGGAGGACATCGCCGTTCAGGTCGCGCATCGCATTCGGAAGCGCCTCCTCGAGGACGGCATTGAACCGCGCATTTCCGTCAGCGCCGGAGTGGCCGTTTATCCACGCGACGGCCTTACCATCGAAAAACTCTTGCATTCGGCTGACAACGCACTTTACGCAATGAAATCAAATCGCGATCCGGAACATGGGGAAAGTTTGTTTGACGATTCTCGCGGCAAACAGGGGGCGGGGGAATGGCAAGCGGAGGAAAAAGGAAGGCGAAGAACCACCCGGTAGAGCGGTGCGAGCCGCGTTTACCAATGCAGGTCGGTGTCCGTATTTCTGGGAACACGTTCATGCCCGGCCTGGAATCCACTTTCACCGAAAACGTCAGCTCCCGCGGCGCTCGCGTTCGCAGCGTCAGGCGCTGGCGCATCGGCGAAAGCATCTGTGTTCTTTCACCCGAGGGCGGCTTTCGTTCGCTCGCGCGCGTTGCGTATTGCGAGTCATCGCCTACGGGCTATGCAATCGGCGTCGAGTTCCTTGAACTCGAGGGTCAGTGGGTGCTGGCTGTGGCATCCACACCGTCCGTCGTCTGAGGATTTCCGTGCCGGTCGCTCGCCGCAATCGCGCTCTTGAGTTCGCCGCTCGTCGCGCGAAAGCTGTTCGGCCTCGCCATCACAGCAACGAACTCGCCGCAGCCACGCGCCGGAAGAATGTCTCTGGTGCATGCCGTGTTCATCGACTTCTCTGCGTGGCGACCCTTTTGCTGCTGCCTTTGCCCGGGGTTTGCCTTGCGCTACTGCACGAATCCAACGTTGGGATCAGGCATCGCCGGCCCTTCCGGAATCGGTCCAAACTGCGCCTCATACCGCGTTATGTTTTCGCCAAGTGCCCGCAGCAAACGTTTTGCGTGGCCAGGACTCACGATCACGCTACTCACCAATTTTCCCTGTGGCACATTGGGGAATATGTAAATGAAGTTGAGAGTGAACTCTTCCGCGTTGTGATGAATCATCGCGAGATTGGTATATTGACCGACCAGTTCCTTTTCGTCGGCCTTGATTTGCACCTGTTGTTGCTGCGGTTTTGGCGCTTCGCTCATCGCTTTCGTCTCCTCGGGATGTCTCCGGTTCACTATAACAGAACTCGTCCTGGTGACTTGAGACTCTGAGTGTATTTCTATTGATTCGACACTCATCGCGACGTAGAGTATTGATGCTCGCTGATGTTAAATGTAGTTTATTTCGATAGTTCAACACGGTTAACCTATGTCTCGCTCGAAGGACAATCGACGCGTTTCCGCGTACCAGCCCGCGCAGCCCACCACCGAATCCGCTGTCAGTTCCGCCGTTGCCCGTGAGCTTGCCGGGCTCGTCACCCATGAAGATCGTGACCGCGCCCGCGACCGTTGGCGGGTTGCGCGTGCGCGCCGGAGACGCAGCGGCTGGAAATCGTTTGGTGGAGTGCGTCTGCTCTGGCTCTTGATTGGTCCGGGCGTTTTGGTTTTCCTGGGTGAAAACGATGCGCCCAGCATGCTTTCGTATTCCGCCACCGGCGCGCGCTTCGGCGTCGGTTTTTTCATTCCGTTCGTTGTTCTCACATTTGCGATTGGCCTGATCGTCCAGGAAATGACCGTGCGGTTGGGAGCGGTAACGCATCGCGGCCATGCCGAACTCATCTTTGATCGCTTCGGAAAATTCTGGGGCTTCTTTTCGATGGGCGACCTGGTCCTGGGAAATTTTCTGACTCTCGTCACGGAGTTTATCGGCGTGCGCGCCGGCTTGGGCTTTTTCGGCATTCGGGCCTCCATCGCTGTCGGAGCGGCGCTGGTCGTGGTCATCGCGGCGATCGCCACGGGCCGTTACTGGACCTGGGAACGCATCACGCTTGGACTCGCGATTTTCAATGGGCTGTTTATTCCCGCCGCCCTGCTCGCCCATCCAGCGTGGTCGCAAGTCGGACATGCTCTTCTCACCTGGACGCCGTTGCCCCGTGGCGATAACGCCGAAATCCTGCTCTTGATACTCGCGGATATCGGCGCCACGGTGACGCCTTGGATGATTTTCTTTCAGCAGAGCGCCGTCGTTGACAAAGGAATGCAGCCGCGCGACATCGCCGCGGGCCGGCTGGACACAATACTGGGAACACTGCTTGCCTCCACATTCGCCATTGCCGCGATTCTCGCCACCGTGCCCTTGTTTCATCACGGCATCAACGCTGCGGATTTTCAGGCCGCGCAGTTTGCGCAGGCGCTCGAGCCCTGGATTGGCCATGCAGGCGCATCTCTTTTCGCGCTGGGCATTTTTGAAGCTGGCATCGTCGCGGCTATTGCCATTTCAACTTCTTCGGCGTACGCATTCGGAGAAGTCTTTGGCACTGCGCATAGCTTGAACCGTCCCATTCGCGAGGCTTGGCCGTTTTATCTTTTCCTGCTCGGCTCTGCATGCGCCGCCGCCGCACTCGTCTTGATTCCTAACGCTCCGCTCGAATTCATAATTTTGACTGTGAATGTCATCGCGGTTCTCGCCATGCCGCCGGCGCTCGCATTTTTGCTGCTGCTTGTGAATGACCGGGACCTGATGGGCGAACATGCTAACGGTTTCTGGGGAAATGTCGCGGGCGTTAGCGTCACCGTCCTGTTGGTCTGTGCTGGCCTCGGATTCGGCTTGTTTACGATTTTCCCGAAGTTGCTTGGCGGCTGAAATGTCGCGACCAAAATGGAGTTAGATTGAATCCAGAAAAAACAAAACGGAAGGCTCAAGTCGAAGATTCCGGATCCGCCGAGGCGCACATCGAGCATCCGGACCTTCAAGATCCAAAGGTTGTTCTGTCCTTGCTCGAAGCCGATCAGGTCGTTGCCGCGAAGACTCGTTCGCGATTCGGCACCCGTAATCTTTCGGTGGGCGCGCGCGTGCTGCTTTGGAGTCTGCGCGTCTATGTCCTGATCATGCTCGTGATCGTCGTGCTTTCGGTAATTCGCGCCGTGCACATGGGTCAGTGAAAGAAATGTTTTCGCGCACGCGGCAACGCACGCTCAGCCCGGTTCATTCCTCCATGCTCATGCGTAAGAGCGGCCTCATCGCCGCAGTAGCCGTCACTTTCGCTTTGGCATGTTGCGGCTGCGATGGATGGAGTGTGCCTGCCAACGCGAAGGAAATGAAGAATCCGGTTCCGTCGAACGCCGCAACTCTCGATTCCGCGCGCATCCTCTACCAGAGTGATTGTGCGAAGTGTCACGGCGTCAATGGCGATGGAAAAAGGCCGCCGGGCTCGATGTACGCATATAGCGCTCAGCCCACGAATTTCACGGACGCGAAGCTTGTGGACTCGATGAGCGACGGCGAAATCTTTTGGAAAATTACCAATGGAAGAAAACCGATGCCGAGCTTCGAGGTTCGCTTGACCGATAACCAGCGCTGGGCGCTGGTGAACTTAATTCGAGCGTTCGCTCATCCCGCAAGCGCGCCAGCGCGGAAATAACCCCCCTCTCTGCGCGCTCGTGCGCGAACGAGTGTGCGAACGTTCTTATTTAGCGCTCCCCAGCGCATCGGCGACTTCCTTCATGTCGGGAAGTTGCAAAATCTCATAGTTCTTGAACCACGCGAGCTTTCCATCGCGGTCCACAATCGCGATCGCGCGGCCAGTGATTCCTTTTTCCGGCAAGTACACGCCGAACTTGGCCGCGACGGCGCCGCGCGGCTGGAAATCCGCCAGGAGCGGGTAGTGAATGCCCATTTTTTCGGCCCACGCTTTGTGCGACCACACGCTGTCGACCGAGAGTCCCAGCACTTGCGCGTCAAGCGTCTCGAATTTCTTCATGTCGTTCACGAAGCACGCGTGCTCATTAGTGCACACCGGGCTCCAGTCGAGCGGATAAAAAACAATCACGACGTTCTTCTTGCCCTTGAAATCGCTGAGCTTCACATCTTTTTGATTTTGATCTTTCAGCGTGAACTCCGGTGCGGCGGATCCTACGGCAATCGGCATATTTCCTCCTCGAATGTTCTTCATTGATGATGGCGCGCGCGAATCCGTTCTCCGGAAAAGCAGTTCATCATAACTGATGCGACGCGCCGGAGAAAGCCAGGTACGAGAAAAAATCGTGACGTAATCTGTATGGCAAATTCAGGATTCGTGCGCGCCGTGTCTCTGCGTTAATATATCGAAGCCGCTTCAAGACAATTGCGGCCCACAGCATGGCCCGTCTCCCATACGCGCGAGCGTATCCACAATTGTCCTTTCGCCGGCGCACATCGAACTGGCTCGCGCGCCTGATTCGGATGCCTGCCGAATGCGTCCATCTGGCGGGCCATCCGCCGTGGATGGCGACTTTTCTTCCGGACAATCTTTATTTGCGCGGCAAGAATGTTAGGTTACGCGAGCCGCAGCGGCCCGAAGTCTCTCTCTGCCGCGAATGTCTTATTGCCGAGTTGGAGAAAGATCTCGCCACATATTCCGGGCGCGTGGTCGCATTCGAGCCGGACGGTGAATCATTTACGCAGTACTTTTTTGTCGCCGCGCCCGATTTCGACGCTGCGGGAGTTGAGCCTGCTGTTGCAGCGGCGATTGGCGGACGACTGGCGCGCGACAATGACCGTTCGAAATCGTGCCAGGAATGTTCGCGCGACGCGACGTGGCTGTGGTTTTCAAGCGAACAAATTCCGAACCTCGACGCGGCGGATCGTATGGAGGTGATGCCCGGCGAGCATTTCTGCGCGGTACATGGCGCAAGACAAATTTGCGCGGCGCTTGCTGCGATCGAGCACGCCAATCTTTTTTACGTCAACGCGCCTTACGGTGAGGGCGGCGCATATTTCTGGATTTGATTTTCGCGGTGGAAAGCGCCGCTTGTGTTTTCCTTGGAAGCTTTGCGAATACCATGTCATATGAGCCGCGCAAGAGTTGTTCGAGTTCCGCCGCGGCGAGTGCGTCGGGCGTCTCGAGCGCGACCCAATGATAGCGCGCCGAATAGGGCGCGGGAATAATGCCTGGCCGCTCGGTCAATTCAGCGAATTCTTCCGGCGAGCATTTGAACGACAGCCAGACTTTCGCCGGCTTCAGCACGAGCGTGGCGAACATTTTGCCGCTGATTTTGAAAACCAGATCGTCGCCCCATTGCAACGACTCGGTGGCGTGCGGCATCGCCATGCAATATTTGCGAACCCAATCGATATTCAAGCGGCCCGTCCACGTATTCGCACTGTCCTTAGGCTGGCCTGCTGATACTCGCGGCGACAAGTTTCGCTGCGAGAATATCGACTTTTTCGATTGTGGGCGGCTGCGCAAAAAGCTCGGAAGCTTTCTCTTTCGGAGCCGCGGCGACCTTGCCTGACAAGTGGGCCTGGCGGCCGGCGTCATCCGCGAAGGTGTCGAAGATGCCAAGGGTCGACGGTCCAAGACGAATCCCGAACCACGTGGTCGTTCCCGGCTCCCGCTGCACCACGGGCAGCGCTCCTCTCACAAATTTTGCGACTTCCTCTTCTTTTCCCGGCTTCGCTTCGAGTCTCACAAGCAATGCTACCTTAGCCACGGTCCGCCATGTGTGATCTCCTCTCCACTTGAATTCTTGATTCGGCTTACCGCTGGGCGAAATGGTTACGGGCTGAATTGCGCGGCGCTGACACGTCAAACGGAAAAATCATTTTTGCGCCACGGCGACCTGCTGCAAACGCTGGCCGAGTTTTTCCTGCTCTTGCTGAAGTTCTGCCGGCAGGCGTTTGCCGAATTTCTCAAAAAATTTGCCGATGGCTTCGTGCTCGTCTGACCAGACGCTCGTGTCCACGTGAAGCAATTTCCCCATCGTCTCCGGAGAGATATTCAAGCCATCGAGGGTGAGCGAACCGGGCGCCGGCACATAACCGATCGGCGTCTCCGTTGCATTCGCGCGGCTTTCGATGCGTTCGAGCATCCACTTCAGCACGCGAACATTTTCGCCGTAGCCCGGCCACAGGAATTTCCCGTCTTCGCCTTTGCGGAACCAATTCACGTGAAAAATTTTCGGAGGATGCGCGAGACGTTTGCCCATATCGAGCCAATGACGGAAATAGTCGGCCATATTGTACCCGCAGAAGGGAAGCATAGCCATGGGATCGCGGCGCGTGACGCCGACGGCTCCCGTCGCCGCCGCCGTGGTTTCCGACGCCATGGTTGCGCCTACAAAAACGCCATGTTGCCAGTCGCGCGCCTCGAACACGAGCGGGGCCACTTTCGCCCGGCGTCCGCCAAAAATAATTGCAGAGATCGGCACGCCGTCAGGATCTTCAAAGTGTTTTGAGATGGAAGGAGTCTGCCTGGCGGGAACTGTGTAGCGCGAATTCGGCTGGGCGGCTGCGCCCTTGCTCGGCGTCCACTTTTCGCCTTTCCAATCGGTGAGTCCCGCCGGGGCGGCTCCATCCATGCCTTCCCACCATGGTTCGTCTTCCTGCGTCAGCGCCACATTCGTGAAAATAGAATCGTGGCGGAGCGCAGTAATCACGTTTGCATTGGTCTTGCGATTTGTTCCGGGGGCGACACCAAAAAAGCCATTCTCAGGATTGATGGCGCGCAGCATTCCGTCTTTGCCGATATGCAGCCAGGCAATGTCGTCGCCAATCGTCCAGACGCGATAACCCTGATTTTCGAGCGCGGAGACCATCATGGCTAGATTCGTTTTTCCGCAGGCGCTGGGGAAGGCCGCGCACATGTACGTCACCTTGCCGGAAGGATCTTCGAGACCGAGAATCAGCGTGTGCTCGGCCATCCAGCCCTGTTCGCGGGCCATCCAGCTCGCAATTCGCAGCGCGAAACACTTCTTGCCGAGCAGCGCATTGCCGCCGTACCCGGAGCCTACGCTCCAAATCAATTTTTCTTCGGGGAAGTGCAGTACGAGGCGATGTTGCGGGTCCATGTCACCAAGGGAATGGAGACCGGGGACAAAATCCGAAGAATTGCCGAGGCGGTTGACGGCTTCCTTGCCCATTCGCGACATGATGCGCATGCTCGCGGCGACGTAAGGACTGTCTGTGATTTCGACGCCCACTTTGCTGTAGGGCGATGTTTCGGGGCCAAGAATATAAGGCACCACGTACATGGTGCGGTCTTTCATCGCGCCGCGGAAAAGCGGCGCCGCTTTTTGCTTCGCTTCCTCTGGAGCCATCCAGTTGTTTGTCGGGCCCGCGTCCGATTTGTCGCGCGTGCAAATGAAAGTGACGCCTTCGGTGCGCGCCACGTCATTGGGACTGCTGCGATGGAGATAACAGTTCGGATATGTTCTTGCGTTGAGCTTGATGAACGAGCCGTCGCGGAGCATTCCTTCGGCAATGTGCTGGTATTCGCGCTCCGAACCATCACACCAGACAATGTTCTTCGGTTTTGTAAGCTGAGAAACCTCCTCAACCCAATTTTCCAGCGGCGTGGGCACAGGGCCCTCCTATTTTTAGTTGGCGCGGGGAAAGTTGCCCAGCGGCTGGGCCGGACTCTTGCACGTCGCGTCTGACGATCCAGTAGTGCAAACAACACAAAATAAAAGTTTATGCCGCCAAAGAACGAAATGCAAGAAACTGTACTCGTCCACATGATTAGTGACACTCGACCTTTTGAGGTTGAGATTTCCACTGCTCGAGAAATTCCAGCGGAGTCCGATATCCGAGTGCTTGGTGCGGACGCAAGGTGTTGTAGATGTGCTCCCAACGGCGAAGCTGCGGATTGAGAGAGTCCAGAGTCCAGCGATCGGGAATCACCTGATAGAACTCCTCATGATGGGTGCGATGGGAACGTTCCACCTGTCCATTGAGCTTCGGCGAACGCGGCGGCAGCACAAACAGCGGCAGGCCGCGCTGCTGACAAGCCGTTTCGAATTCGGCCGCGAATTCGCTGCCGCCATCGACCTGCAGGGCCGCCACGCGAAACGGCATGCGGTGGAGCAAGGTGTCCAGGAAATGGGCCGCCAGGGACGTGGCGCGTTGGTGCACCTCGACTACATCCCAGCGCGAGACCATATCGCGCGCCGAAAAATGCTTCAGCACAACACCGCGCTGGGGCCGGATTTCCTTGGTGTCCAGTTGCACCAAGTCGCCAGGCCTGCGAATAGGCCAAAAACGGGGCTTTCTGCACGCCCAGGGGCGTCCCCGCATTCTCTTGCGCCGCGCTTTGCGATCCACCGTTGGCCTCGCTTCCACCAACACGCCGCGGCGTTTCAGATTGCTCAGGATGCGGCCCACCATGGAAGTCGAAAGGCGCAGCCCTTGGCGGCCGAGCAACACAACCAGCTTGTCTTTGCCCCAGCGAGGATATTCGCGGCGCAAAGCCAGCACGGCCTGGACTTGCATTGCCGTCCACGTCGGCTGCCGCATCTGATGCGGGCGATGCGAATGGTCCTCCAAGGTGCTCAGGTCGTGCGGATCGTAACGACGACGCCAGCGATAGAACGTCTGGCGACTAATGCCGAAATGCCGGCAAGTGAAGGCTGCCTTAGACCGTTTTGAAGATAGTGAGAACATCCATTGCCAGCGAAGCTCAGCTGCCCGGCTCAGCGCGTACCCCATCGAATTTGCATGATGACACTCTACCGAGTGTCACCAATCATTCTGAACGAGAACAGAAACCCAAGTGTCGCGGATGTGCGATAGGGTTAACAACGAGTGGTCCCGGGGCATGACGTTCGCGGTGCAGTCAACAGGGATTAGCAACCCGCAAAGCAACGCTGGCCGAGCTGGGCAGGATGCTTCTTTGCACGAAACATCGTTGGACAGACTCCGACACGAAGGGCGAGCAGGCCGATGCTATACTGCGGCGATGTACGCACGGAAGTTGCGAGTCGAAATTATCGTCAATGGGGAACGCAAAGCCTGCCCGCTCGAGTGGCTTGATGCGTTTTGCATGCGAAATTTTACCGGCTCGGCGGAATTTGACGATACTTTGCCAATCGCGGACGGCGAGATGGAAGCCGGGCTACGCGTTGATCCAGGTCATTTCGCGCACGCGTTCGGGGAATGGCTGACGAAGCGTGGTAAAGGAAACGGTCAGCCAGTTAATGTGGAAATTCAACCCTAATCGTCTTGCCTCGCCGCAAGCGGAGAGCCTTGTTGACTTCGGACAATCGGGCGTGATAGAAGCAGATGCGAAGAGCGCGATCGCTCCAGGACTTTTGACGGCGGATGCGCGAAGAAAAGGAGCAAACGATGGCTGAGGATCCAAAGGTGGTCAAGCAAGAATCAACCCTGACGGACGAACAGATTGTGACCGAGCGGAAAATGCCGCGCCGGTCGTTTTTGACTGCGGCGGGCGCGCTCCTGGTCGGCGCAGCAGCGCTTGCGTCGGGCGTACGAGCCGTCGCGCAGCAAGG
>DATEHB010000247.1:0-10990 GCA_035279805.1 Candidatus Acidiferrales bacterium | reverse complement strand
GCGAAACTCGATCCGGCGCGAGTGAATCCAAACGGCGGCGCGGTCGCGCTGGGTCATCCGCTGGGATGCACAGGCGCGAAGTTGACGGCCACGATTCTGCGGGAACTTGCGCGTCGCGGCGACAAAGGGCGCTATGGCCTGGTCACAATGTGTGTCGGCGGCGGGATGGGCGCGGCGGGAATTTTCGCACGCGCCGCCTGAAACCGCGGTTTGGCACGTAATCCTCGCACCTAAAAATATTCAGACGTTTACCTGTGGCAGGAAATCCCGTTAAGATAGCAAAGCCGCGGGTTGAGCGCCTGAAATTCAGCTCTAAATTCAGCTTCACAGGGAAAAATGCCAGCACCCGCCACTTGGTATTTTGCGTACGCGAGCAACATGAATTCTGCGCAGATGCGCACGCGCGCGGAAATTCTCGAGGAACATCGTGGAACTCTCGAGAATTACGAACTTGTATTCAACCGCAAGGCGCGCGGCGGCGTAGCGACTGCGAATATTCGTCAGGCGCCCGGGAAGGTGGTCGAGGGCGTGCTTTATCGGATCCCGGAGAGCGCGTTTCGCAATCTGGATCGTTACGAGGGGGCGCCACAACAGTACAGACGCATCGAAGTGACGATTACGTACGGTGAAGGCAAAAAGGCAGGCGCACAAGTTTACATCGCGACGAAAGTCGACAAGGGGCTTCGTCCAGCGCCGCATTATCTGCAAACAATTCTGGACGGCGCGGCGGAGCACAAATTTCCGCCGGAATACGTTGAGAGGATCAAAGAAGCAGCGCAGGGCGGATAGGGATTTGTTGCAGTGCGGTCACGCGTGGCAGCGACGTCTTTCGGGAAGCGAGGTGGCAGATGGCCACGACGACAGTTACACAGAATTTGACGCGCGGCGGTGGGTTTTTGATTTCCGCGTGCCGAGCGGAAGATGTGTTCACGCCCGCCGACTTAACGGGCGACCAGCAGCTGATTGGCCAGACCGCGGAGGAGTTTGTAGCGAAGGAAGTGTTGCCGCTCGCGGCCGAACTCGAGCAGCACAAAGAGGGCCTGATGCCGCAAGTGTTGAAAAAAGCGGGCGAAGTGGGATTGCTCGGGGGCGGCATTCCGGAAGAGTACGGCGGCGCAGGACTGGACAAAGTTTCCTCGACGTTGCTTGCAGAAAAACTCGCCGCGTATGCTTCGTTCGCGGTGACGCATGGCGGCCACTCGGGCATCGGCACGGTGCCGATTGTTTATTTCGGCACTGAGGAGCAGAAGAAAAAGTATCTTCCGCGCATTGCGACGGGCGAAATTATTTCCTGCTATTGCTTGTCCGAGCCGCAGGCTGGTTCGGACGCACTGGCGGCCCGGACGCGCGCTGTGCTTTCGCCTGATGGCAAGAACTGGATCCTCAACGGGCAGAAAATGTGGATTACGAATGGCGGATTCGCGGATTTATTCGTGGTTTTTGCAAAGGTGGATGGCGAAAAATTTTCATGTTTCCTGGTTGAGCGCGGCGCGCCGGGATTTTCCACTGGCGCGGAAGAAAAAAAGATGGGCATCAGGGGCAGCTCGACGGTCGCGCTGTTTTTCGAGAACACGCCTGTGCCAAAAGAAAATCTGCTGCACGACATCGGGCGCGGGCATATCGTCGCATTCAATACCTTGAATACCGGACGATTCAGCCTGGGCGCGTATTGTCTGGGCGGTGCGAAAAAAGTGCTCGAAGCGGCTTCGAAATATTCGAAAGAACGCGTGGCGTTCGGCAAGCAGCTTGCGAGGTTCGGACTGATCGATGCGAAGCTGGCGGAGATGGCGATTCGAATTTACGCCGTGGAATCGATGATTTACCGCTCGGCGGGCCAGATCGACTTCGCGATGGCGAACCTGCCCGAAGGAATGACGAAAACCGAACAAGGGATGAAGATGCTCGAAGAGTACGCGATTGAAAGCTCAATCAGCAAAGTGTATGGGAGCGAAGTGGTTGATTACTGCGTTGATGAAGCGGTGCAGATTTTTGGCGGATACGGATATCACGAGGATTATCCCGTGGCGCGTCCCTACCGGGACAGCCGGATCAACCGCATTTTTGAGGGCACGAACGAAATCAATCGCATGCTGATTATTCAGATGCTGATGAAGCGCGCGATGTCGGGCGGGCTGCCATTGATTCCAGCAGCGATGAAATTGGCGGAGGAAGTTCTCGCAGGGCCGTCGCTGGAGGAGGGGCCCGGAGGACCGCTGGCGCAAGAGGAGCGACTGGTGACGAATGGGAAAAAGATTTTCCTGCTTGCAGCGGGCGCGGCGGTGCAGAAATTCCGTGAACAGCTCGCCGAACAGCAGGAGATCGTCGCATCGCTCGCAAACGTAGTGATGGAAATTTATGCGATGGAGTCTTGTCTGCGGCGTGCGCAAAAGGCGGCCGTCCGAAAGGCGGGCGAGACGGCATCTGTGATGGTTGATGCGGCGCGCGCGTTCATCGCCGATGCAGCTGATCGTATTGAGCCCGAGGCGCGAACGGCGTTGGCTGCCACCACCGAAGGCGACAACTTGCGGACGCAAATCGCGGTTCTGCGGCGCTTCGCCAAGCGCGACGCCGTGGATACGATTGCGCTGCGCCGCCGCGTCGCTGCAGCAGTCCTGACGGGTGACCGTTATCCGTTCGAGGGCCGTTGAAAAAAACCGTTGTGCAGAAACGACCTAAGGGCACGGCTCGACGACGCCGCAAGCCCGTTCGAAAATCCTCTGCTGATTCGATTGCCTGGATTCGCACGCTCGCCGCACCTTATTTGAAAGGCTATAAGCCCGTGGCCGCTGAATCAGGGAGCCTGCAGGGTTATTGGTTCTTTGCCTCGTCCAAAGCGCGTCTTCGAAAGGGAAGCACACATCCCGGAGAATCGCCGGCCAGCGGCCAGTCGACAGGATTTTTCGTCGGTTATCTTGCCGACACGGACGAGTATTCGTTTTTCTCGCCGGAGCCGCCGGAATGCCTCGTTTTTGTCTGGGTTAGCCCAGTTGGTGGCAAGCTTCACAAGCGGCTCGTACATCGGCCCGGCAGCCTGCTGCGGAAGACCTTCGAATACATTCGCTGGCTTACGCATCGGCCTCCGCGATTTATTTTTCATGAAAAAGAGCTTCCTGCCATGGTGCGGCATGGGTCGATGCGAGTCTGGCCGCCCCAGAAGCGCCGGCACTTATCGCAGAATTTCTTCATAGAGACCCTAGCGTGGCTGGTGCGCAGCGGCGTGGTGCGTAGACTCCGCGATGAACACGCGTTGAAACAAACGCAGCGGTTAAACGATGACTTTGGATGAGTGACGCGGTTGCGGCGTTCTTGCCCGAGTTGAACGAGCCCTGGCGGCACCGACGCGCGAACAGCTATGGCGGAGGTGGGCAGCGCACGTGTTCTTTGGGTGGCTGGAGCTTCAAGTTTGGTTCGTTGAGGTCAACCCGCGGTTGATCTCCGCTGGTGCCGTTGGACTCATGACATAAAGCGTGCAAAGTGAGTCACATTCCGGGAAATTGTCTAGCCCGGTCTGGCGCGCGATTTACGGTCGGTTTTGCTAAGTACAAGATTTTGAACACGTCTGGTTTCGGTCTTTTCGGCCACCTGCTTGCATCTAAAGGAGCGGGGGTTAGTAATCGAATGAGCATTAAGGGTGTCCCTAAGTGGGTTTGGTGGTGCGCGGCTGCTTTGATTGCCCTGCAGATGTATTTCTTCCAGGAACTTGTCGCTGCCTATCTGATTTTCGGCATCTTGTTCGGCAGCTTTCTGGTACTGCTCCTTGTTGTTTATTTGGTCAGCGAAATCGGCGATCGCGGACTAGGATGGGTTGAGGCAAATGGCCGGGTACTGGTGAGAGTGGCGCGTCAGCAGTGGGTCCGCGTCGAGGCCATTAGCAAAAAAACATTCCACCGTCCACATTCAGAGTCTGCCCAGTGATGGCGCTCGCCTCGGCAGAGGCGAGAAATAACGCGACGGCGGCAACCTCGTCCGTCGTTTGAGGCCTTCCTTGAAGTATTCCCGCTAAGAACCCCTGAAAGAGCTTCTCCGGATCCGCGTGCAGACGCTCCGCAAGCCCCTTGCCGAGCGCTTGGGACATTTCCGTTTCGACTGGACCGGGGCAAATCGCATTCACGCGCACACCGTTCCGCGCTGACTCGGCGGCAAGAGTGCGCGTAAATCCTACTAAGCCAGCTTTTGATGCGGCGTACGGACTATTCCACTGAAAAGCGCCTTTGGCCGCTACACTCGATATGTTGATGATTGACCCCGAGCTGCGGCTGTACATGTCGGGCAGGACGAGCCTCGACAAAAGGAACGGAGCCCGCAAGTTTACTGCGAGGACTTCATCCCACTCCGCGGGGGAAATCTCTTCGACTGCTTTCACCGGGCCCAGCAGACCGGCGTTGTTCACCAGGATATCAATGTGGCCGAAGCGTTTACGTGCTTCGTCGACGATCCGCCGGCAGCCGGACTCTTGCGCTACGTCCGCGGAGATTGCCGCTGCCTCTTGGCCTGCCGATTGGATTTCAGCGGCGACTGCGTCAACCTCTTTCGAAGTGCGGGCCGCGACGAGGACTTTCGCGCCTTCGGTGGTGAATCGGCGGGCAATGGCGCGCCCGATACCGCGGCCGCCTCCGGTGATTATGGCAACTTTGTTCTTCAGTAGCATCATAATGCTCCTAAGTTCGAATGACCGACGAGCTGAGAATATCATCAAGCAGAGATTCGAGTCCGCAGGGATGAACGGACACTGGGCACGCGAAAGCGGGTGACGCCATGAGGCGGGATGGGGTACCATAAGATTTCATGATTGAGAACCTCGCACATATCCAAGGTACGGGTAACGGCGGTGCGGCGAACGGTCGAAGGGTGCTGGTGCGCGTGCGCCCGCGGGGTTTCTGCGCTGGTGTGGTGCGGGCGGTTGATATCGTTGAACTGGCGCTCGAGGCGTATGGCGCGCCAGTGTATGTGCATCATGAGATTGTTCATAACCGCTACGTGGTGGAGCAGTTGCGGCAGCGCGGCGCTATATTTGTCGAGTCCATCGGCGAGGTGCCGATGGAGGCAGTGCTGGTTTTCAGCGCGCATGGTGTTCCGCCCCGAGTTCGCGAAGAGGCAACTGAGCGCAGCTTGCGCGTGATTGACGCCACGTGTCCTCTGGTGACAAAGGTGCATTTGGAGGCCCGGAAATTTGCGCGCGAAGAGCGCACGTTGATTTTGATTGGCCATCGCGACCACCAGGAAATTGTCGGCACGTCGGGGGAAGCGCCGCAGCAGACCGTTGTCGTGGGGAGCGTTGAGGAGGTCGACGAGCTGCAGGTGGACGATCCAGATCGTCTCGCGTATTTGACGCAGACCACACTGAGTCTGTACGACACGCAGGAGATTGTTGCGCGCTTGCGGCAGCGGTTTCCGAAAATTGTGGGGCCGGCGTCCGACGATATTTGCTACGCCACGCAGAACCGCCAGGAAGCGGTGGAGTCGCTAACGCGCGAGGTGGACATGATTCTGGTGGTAGGGTCGGCGAACAGCTCGAATTCGAATCGTTTGGTGGAAGTGGCGCAGCGCGCAGGAGTGGCGGCGCGATTAATTGAAGACGGGAACGATTTGCAAGCGGCGTGGTTTGACGGAGTGGCGCGACTGGGGCTGACGGCAGGTGCCTCGGCGCCAGAGATTCTTGTCGAGCAGGTGAGCCAGCGACTGGCGAATTTCGGATTCACGGACCAGCGGGATCTCGATTTGATCCGCGAGGACGTGCGTTTCACGCTGCCGCCGGAGCTTGCCGCACGGCGGAAACCTGTGGCGACGTAGGCCGGCCGAACTAATCCAGTCAGAGGAGCGAAGCATGGCGGTGCGGATTATGCGCCAGCCTAAGCAGATTGTCCTGTTGGGCGCGCCCACAAGCGCAGCGGCGCTCGCGGATGGGCATGAAAAGGCTCCGCAGGCGCTGCGGGCCGCGGGACTTGTCGAGCGACTGCGGTCTGTGGGCTACAGTGTAACCGATGTGGGTGATGATCCGGTTGTGACCTATCAGCTAGACGAAGAAACCCCTCGCGCGCGGAATTTGCCTCGTGTCGTGAAGGCCCTCGAGGCCCTGAAGCCACGCGTGGAAGCAGCGGTGAAAACGGGCGGATTGCCGTTGATTATCAGCGGCGATTGTTCGTCGGCGCTGGCGACGGTCGCCGGAGTGCGGCGATATTATCGCGGCGCGAGCATCGTGTATATGGATCGCGATGCGGATCTGAATGTCCCCGCTACATCGCCTTCCGGATGCGTCGATGGGATGGTGGTGTCGCATCTGACCGGACGCGGTGCGGCGGAGATGGTTCGTTTCTGGGGCGAGCCACCTCTGGTGCGCGACCCCGACGTGGCGCTTTTTGGCGTGAATCGGCTCGATCCGCCGGAAGAGGAGATGCTTTCGCGTTTTCCGATACGGATTTTTCGTGCGAGCGACATTCAGCGGATGGGTGCAGTAGCCGCCGCAGAGATGGCCGTAGAGCGCATTCATGGGGGAAGGAACGAGTTGGTTGTGCACCTGGATGTCGACGTAATTGCGAGCGAGGATTTTCAGGCGACGGATTTGCCGGGAGCTGGAGGATTGCGGCTGGAAGAGGTTCGCCAGGCGCTGGAAGTTTTTGCGAAGCAAGCGCGGCTGGCGGCTTTTGAAGTCGCCGCATACAATCCGGAGCGCGATAGCGACGGGCGTGGCGCGAGGATCATCGTCGATTTGATCGCCACGGTTCTTGCGGCAAGGCTGGATTCGCAAGCAGAACCCGCCTCTGCCGCCGCTGATAATCCTGCAAAGTCCGCTGCTTCCGCGAGTCCTAGTGAATCGTCGACGGTCGAATCGCCCGCGACTGATTCGCGCGGCGCCGACTCCTCGGAACAAACAACATCAGCTTCCGGAGAGTGAACTCCTCTTTTATCCCTGTGGTTTTTATTTGTGATATGGAAAATCTCCCCTTGTGTCCGGGTCCCAGCAATTCCGGACATATTTGTACTGCATTTGCGCTTTGGATGCGCTGATGAAGCGCAGCGTAAAGCACGCGGTGATGCCACGCCGCGCACTGTCCGAAGGCCGGGACCGTCCGCCAATGCTCGAGAACCGCGCGGGCAAGCTGCGTTTGGATATGAACGAGAATCTGCTAGGCTGCTCGCCGAAAGTGCGAGCGGCGTTGCAACAGCTCGATGAGCAAATGTTGGCGATGTATCCAGAAAAAGAAACTGCCATCGCGCGGCTGGCGCCGTTGTTCGGCGTCCACGCGGATGAAATGCTCGTCGCAGGCGGAATCGACGAAACGCTGCGGTTGATCGCGGATGTGTATATCGAGCGCGGACGCTGTGTCTTGCTGGTCGAGCCGACGTTTCCGATGTACCGATTCTACTCGGAGCAGCGAGATGCGAGAATTCGCACTGTTTGCTACGACCGCGAAATGCGATTTCCGATGCGCGAAGTGCTGCGAGAGCTGAAAACAACGCCGTCGATTTTCTTTTTGGCGAATCCGAATAATCCGACGGGGAGTTTGTTGGACGCGCGTGCGCTGGGGAAGATTCTCGATGCTGCGAGGCGAACGCTTGTGGTGATCGATGAAGCGTACGTCGAATTTTCCGGCGTGACAGTGTTGCCGCAGATTCGCCGCCGGCGCAATCTGGCCGTGACGCGGACTTTTTCGAAGGCCACCGGGCTCGCGGGATTGCGCGTCGGATGCATCTTTGCGCATCGAGATGTGGCGAGAGTTTTGAAACGCGCACAGGCGCCTTTTCCGATTGGTGCAGCGGCGCTCGTGGCAGCGGAAGCAGCGCTGGAAGACCGCGCATTTGTGGGTCATGCAGTCCAACGGATTCGACGAGGTCGGGCGACGCTGGAGCGAGGACTCCGGCGGCTAGGAGTGCAGGTCTTTCCGAGCGCCGCTAATTTTGTGCTTGTTGATTTTGGAGGACGAGGCCCGGCAATAGTTGCCGCGCTTGAACGGCGCGGCATCTTGGTTCGCGATCAGGCTGCCAGTTTCGCACGGCCGGGTTTCGTTCGAATTACCGTCGGTACTGCGAAACAGATGCAAACATGTCTTCGCACCTTGGAAATGCTCCTGTGAAAGCGACGAGAATTGCGCGCGCCGAAGAGGACTCATGGGAAGTGATCATCTTTGATGTGGATGGCGTGCTGGTTGACGTGCGCGAATCGTATCAGCGGACAGTGCTCGAGACGGTGCGGTATTTCACGGGGAAGCGTGTTGGGCGCAGGGAGCTGCATGAATGGAAGAATCGGTCAGGGTTCAATGACGATTGGACGCTGACGCACGCGTGGGTGAGGCAGCTTGGCTCACGTTTTTCTTACGCTGAAGTGAAGAAACAGTTTGAAAGCATGTACTGGGCTGATGGCAAGAGCGGGAACGCGGCACGGGAGCGATGGCTGCTGCCGGGGAAGCAATTGAGGAAACTGACCCGTCGTGCGAAGCTTGCCATTTTTACGGGCCGCACGCGCGCCGAACTGGACTACACGCTCGAACGATTCGACGTGCGGCGATATTTTTCCTCCACTGTTACGGTCGAAAGCATTTCGAGGCCGAAGCCTGATCCCGAAGGTTTGCTGCAGATTCTCAACGGCGTTCCGGGGTCGCGAGCCGTTTATTTGGGGAACAATATCGACGATGCGATTGCAGCACAGGCAGCGAAAGTGACATTTGTGGGCGTCCTGCCACGAGGAAGCGTGGAGCGCCGGGTTCGCGCGACCGGCCTGCGTGAGCGAGGAGCGCGAACAATCTTAAGCGACGTGGCCGAAATTGAAGAATGGCTGACTGGAGTGAAGGAGTGAGTTGGTGGCAAGCGCTTCGAGAAATGACCCACCGGTTACGGCCACACCTATTTCTAACAATGCTCATATCGCGTTGCTAGGGCGGCAAGACCTGCCAACGGACGGAGTGCGCGATTATTGCACGCAGTTGAGCGCGGCATTCGCGAGACGTGGAGAACGTTTGGAAATAACCGAGGTGTGTTGGGAAAATCAAGGATGGCTGGAAGCGATTCGGCAACTTTGGAGACAGAGCAGATGGTGGCGAGGACGTTGGATTCTGTTTCAATACACAGCACTGATGTGGTCGCGACGCGGATTTCCGGTGGGTGCGCTCGCTGTCCTGTGGATTCTGAAATTGCGTGGAACGAAGATCTGTGTCGTGTTCCATGATATCCGGTACGATCGCGCGAAGGGATGGAAACAGCGAGTCAGAGTCGCATTCCAATATCGCACGATGCGTTTGGCTTTGCGGTGGGCCGCGCGCGTCGTTTTGACCGTGCCCGCGTCGCAAGTTCCCTGGCTGCCGAAGAATTCTGCCGCGAAGGCGACGTTTATTCCCGTGGGAGCGAATCTGCCGGAGGCCGAATGGCCGGCGACGAGTCGTAATATTTGGCCGAATGGCGTTGCGACAATCGCGGTGTTTGGAATTACCGAAGGCGAGCAAGGCCAGCGGGAAGCGGCGGAGATATCGTTCTTGATCGGGAAGGTAATCGAGAAGCTGCCCAATGTGCGAGTGGTTGCAATGGGGCGCGGCTCGACGGAAGCAGAAGATGCTTTGCGCAGGGTGTTAGAGGGATCCGAAGTGCAAATTTCCGTGTGTGGACTGCTGGCAGCAGAGAAGGTTCGCGAGAATCTTGTCCAGGCCGACGTATTGCTCTGCGTTCGCGGGCATATTTCGAGCCGGCGTGGCAGCGCGATCGCGGGCATCGCGTGCGGTTTGCCCGTTGTCGGCTACCGCGGAGAAGAGACGGCGTTTCCGATCACCGAGGCGGGTGTTTTGCTGGTTGAAAGCGGCGACCGCGACGGTATGGCGGAAGCGCTCTGCCGAGTGCTAGGCGACGACAAGTTGCGCGAGGGTCTCCGGCAGCGCAGTGTAGCCGCTCAGCGGAAGTTTTTTTCGTGGGACGCGATTGCGGCTCAATTTTTGCATGTTTTGACTGATCGATAAGAGTTTCTTGCGCTTGTGTGATCAAGCACGTCAACAGCGGTCGGTGTAGCCACCAGCGCGTTCGCGTATAATGCAAACTGAATTTATCGCCTTGAATTCTTCGACGCTTCGACGAAATGGTTCATCAAATGGAAATTCCGCGCAAGAGTCGATTGCACCTCGGATGCGGCCTTACGACGCCTGATGGATGGATAAACATCGACGGTTCCTGGAACGCGAGGCTTGCCAAACATCCCGTCATCCGCAGGGTCGCCAAATCGCTTCATTTGGTTTCCGCCGACAAAATCGCAGTGCCGTGGAAATCGAGTATCTTCATCCATGATGTCCGCAAACCTCTGCCGTTCTCGAGCAACTCTGCCGAGGCAATTTACTCGTCTCATTTGCTTGAGCATCTTTACTTTGAAGAAGCGCAAAATCTCGCTCAGGAGTGTTTTCGTGTCTTAGCGTCGGGAGGTACCGTCCGAATTGTCGTTCCTGATCTGCGCGCGATAGTGCGGGAGTACCTCGGCGAGGAACCAATTGGAGAATCGTCAAAAACCATTGGGGTACTGCAGCCCGCTGACCGCTTTAATCAACGCCTACTGATGCGGCCACCAACGCCGCCTGACGGCAATTTTTTGTATCGCCTGTACACTGCAGTAGCGGATTTTCATCAGCACAAGTGGATGTACGATGCGAATTCACTCAAGGCGCTTCTAGGGTCAGCCGGGTTTCACGATGTTGAGCAGATGCCGCTGCATATCAGTCGAATAACTGATATCGAACATGTTGAACAGCGGAGCCGCGTTGCCAATGGTCAAGGCATCTGCGTCGAGGGCGTTAAGCCCTGAGCAGCACACGGGAATTTGTCACGGGGGAAATGTCGAGTTTGGCGTTGCTAACGGTCATGCTAGGTTATTGTGGTTTGCGAAGCCCGGGTGGCGGAATGGCATACGCAGAGGACTTAAAATCCTCAGGCCGCAAGGCCGTGTGGGTTCGACTCCCACCCCGGGTACCAAATTTTGCTATTTGAGTGACGAACGAAGAAGTGTGAAAGGCGCGGAGTTATTCTG
>DATEHB010000246.1:0-2237 GCA_035279805.1 Candidatus Acidiferrales bacterium | reverse complement strand
TACGCGTGCTGCACGGAAAGTCCGGCGTTGTGCCAAAAATTATGGAAATTGGCCGCGACGGCCTCCGCGCGCGCAAATATAAATCCGACAATCACCAGTGCAGCGAGAGCCACAGTTTTCACGCTCGTGAAAATATTTTGTACGATCTTCCCGAGCCGCAAGCCGCGCAGGTTGATCCATGTGAGAAGCACAATGGAAATGATCGCCAGCAAATTCTGCCGATTGAGGCCAAGATCGTATGGACCAAGTATTCCGAACGGAAGTTTCCACGGGCCGAACGTCCCGAACTTCAATATCCATGCCGTCGGGGAAAACCACGGCGCGAACACTCCCGTGAATTTTGCGAATGCGATCGCCACAGCAGCGATGGTCGCCGTCTGGACCACCAGTAACATCGTCCAGCCATAAAGGAATCCCCAGAGCGGTCCGAATGATTCGCGCAGATAAACATATTGTCCACCAGCGTGGGGCATCGCCGCAGCGAGTTCGCCGTAACTGAGCGCGCCAATCAAGGTCATCACACCAGACATGACCCACACGATGATCAGCAAGCCGGGGCTTTGTACCTGGTTCGAAATGTCGGCGGAGACGATATAAATGCCCGAACCGATCATCGAGCCGACGACGATCATGGTCGAGTCGAATAGACCGAGGCCTTTTACAAGCCCAAGCGCGCCACCGGACGGAGCTGTGGGTGAAATTCGCTCGGCCATTCAGCGAGCCTCGGTTCGCGAATTACCCTGCGAAAGTTTTTCCGAGCCCGCGGCAATCGCAAGGAATTCTTTCGCCCGCGCGGCCGGATCATCGGCTTTAAGCAAATCGCGAATCACGGCAATCGAATCCGCGCCCGCCTCATAAACTTCGGCGGCACGATCGCGCGTGATGCCGCCGATGGCTACGATGGGCTTCGAAGTCAATTTTCGCGCCTCGCGAATCAAAGACGTACCCACGATGGCATCGGGTTTCTCTTTTGTGGACGTCGAGAAAATTGGTCCCACAGCGATATAATCAGCCGACGTCTTCTCCGCAACGCGCACCTGCCGTAAAGTGTGGGTGGAAACGCCCACCCATCGGCCCGATCCGCAGATCCTCCGCGCGGCGTCGGGAGACAAATCATCCTGGCCAACGTGTACGCCGCCCGCGCCAACCATCATGGCAATGTCGGGACGGTCGTTGACCATGAACCGGATGTTGCGGCTTGCCAGAACCTCTGCCACAGTCGAACAAACCTCAAAATAGTTTCGCGAAGACGAGCGTTTGGCGCGATATTGAATCAACTCGACGCCTACCGAAACTAATTCGTGGGCGCACTTCCCCGCCGGCATATTCAACAGGTCTTCGTCGAGCACCGCATAGAGAGGCGGAAACAAAATGGCCTTTCCTATCTGGCCGCGACGGCTTCGTAGCGGTCGAGAAAATGCGTATCCAGCTTGCCGGCAATGAAATCCGGATCTTCAAGAATTTTTCTGTGCAGAGGAATAGACGTCTTGATGCCTTCAATCACGAATTGGTCGAGCGCTCGTGACATGCGCGCGATAGCTTCCGCGCGATTGTCACCGAAGGCGATGATCTTCGCTATAAGTGAATCATAATAAGGCGGCACGACGGCTTCCGAATAGAGCGCCGTGTCCACGCGAATCCCGGGCCCTCCTGGAACGCGGAATGCCGTGGTGCGGCCCGCCGAGGGCGCAAACGTCTGAGGATCCTCCGCGTTGATGCGGCATTCAATCGCATGACCGTGAAAACAGGGCTTGCCGATTACGTCCTCAAGCTTCTCGCCAGCGGCGAGGCGGATCTGCGCTTTCACGAGGTCCACGCCGGAAATCATTTCTGTTACCGGATGCTCCACCTGAATGCGCGCGTTCACTTCGATGAAATAAAGTTTGCCAGAGGATTCGTCACGCAGAAATTCTACTGTACCCGCGCTCGAATAGCCGATTTTTGAGAGCGCCTTTGCCACGCGCGCGCCCATTTCATCACGCGTCTTCACATCAAGGGCCGGCGAAGGCGATTCTTCAATGATTTTCTGGTGCCGTCGCTGAATTGAGCATTCCCGTTCGCGCAAATGCATCACTTTGCCGTGACGGTCGCCGATGACTTGAAACTCGATGTGCCGCGGACGCTCGATCAGTTTCTCAAGGTACACATTCGCGCTGCCGAACGCCTGCTGCGACTCGTTTCGCGCCGTCTGGAAGGCGGAAAGCAGTTCTTCCTTACGGTGGACCACGCGCATGCCG
>DATEHB010000245.1:0-43165 GCA_035279805.1 Candidatus Acidiferrales bacterium | reverse complement strand
GGAAGTGCCGTTGATTGTCGATGCCGGAGTGGGAACCGCTTCCGATGCGGCGATTGCGATGGAGCTTGGCGCAGATGGCGTGTTGATGAACACGGCGATTGCCGGCGCGCAGGATGCGGTGCTGATGGCGGAGGCGATGCGCGCGGCCGTCGAGGCAGGGCGCAAAGCGTTTCTCGCGGGACGCATTGCAAAGAAGCTTTACGCGACGGCATCGAGCCCCGTTGCCGGCGTCGTGAGGTGAAGATTCCTCGCGCCGGTTAGAACGCAATATGCGTTCGGAATGTCAGTTCTTTGAATTTTTCCGCACGCTGACGAAATCTATAAAACTTGATTTGCGCAGTATCCTCAGCGATGCTTTCTCACCGTGGCGCTGCCGGTAAAACAGCGAATCGCTTACATCGACTGGATGCGCGGGCTGGCGTGCGTGCTGATGTTTCAGACGCATTGCTACGACTCGTGGCTGAGTCCTGCGGCGCGAAAAAGCAGTTTCTTCGGATGGTCGCAATTGTTGGGCACGCTTCCGGCGCCTCTGTTTCTCTTCCTTGCGGGAATTTCATTTGCGCTGGTTACGGATCGGATGCGGCAGAAGGGCGCGACGACGAATGAAATCGCGGCGACGACGATTCGGCGGGGCGCGGAGATTTTTGGTCTTGGCTTGCTGTTTCGCGTACAGGAATTTGCGCTCGGCTATCCGTGGTCGCCGTGGACGGATCTGCTACGGGTCGACATTCTGAACGTAATCGGCGTTTCGATGATGCTGATGGGCATCGTGTGCCTCTTCGCGCGACGGCGGCCGACCAACGCGATGCTGGCGGGCGCGACGGCAACGGGAATTGCTCTGGCGACTCCGCCGCTCTGGACAACGTGGCAGCCGCGGCGGCTGCCCTGGCCGGTAGAGTCCTATATCAATGGCGTCCACAATCTGGGGACTCCCCAGCACTGGCTTTTTCCGATTTTTCCGTGGGCGGCATTTGCGTTTGCGGGGCTCGCTGTGGGATTTTTCCTGCTGAGCGATTGGGGTCGCGCGCGGCAGACACTGGCGGTTTTTATTTTGGGCGCGGCGGGAGCGATTTGCGGCGTGCTCGGCTGGTGGTTCGACTCGCTGCCGGTGCACATGTATGCCGTTTATGATTTCTGGCACACGAGTCCGAATTTTCTGCTGATTCGCGTTGGCGTGGTGATGGTAATCGTAACGCTGGTTTACGCGTGGTGCCGGTGGGGAGCGGGGCAATGGGGCTTCAGTCCCATCATTAAGATGGGACAGGCATCGCTGCTCGTTTATTGGGTGCACATCGAATTTGTTTATGGCAGGTTTTCGATTCTGACAAAACGCGGAGAAAGCCTGGCAGCGGCTTCACTGGGACTGCTGCTCATTTTTGTGGCGATGACGCTGCTCGCGACGGCGCGAATCTATACGAAGGGAAAAGGCGGGGAGATTCTTGGAAGATTGTGGAAGAGGATGCGAGTTGTTGAGAGTCGATAGTTAACAGTCGAGAGTCGAGATGCGAAGAGCGAAAACGCGTCCCGCCGCGCGGGCCGACGGCCCGTCCGAAGCAGTTAGTGCTTTGGAGTGGAGGACGAGGACGGAGATTGCGATTGGTGGCTTGACGGAGAATCGGGGAGCTGAAAAATTATTTCGCCGGGGCGGGCGAGGCCCATGCGGTCGCGGGCGATTTTCTCGATGGCTGCGGGATCGGTCTTAAGGCTGTGGATGCGCTGTTGAAGTTCTTGATTTTCCTGGTCGAGCTGCTGAATTTGCGCCTGGATGGCGTGAATCTGAGTTTTTGAGCGGCGCATCGCGACAAGGCCGTGCGTGCCGAAAACGTCCTGGAGAAGGAGCAAGAAAAACGCGAGTGCAAAGAAATAGCGGACGTTGCGGCGAAAGAAAGATTGCGATGAATCGTCAACCGAGTCTCCCGTATCGGCGTCAATAGTTCTCTTTAAGCGGTGATCCACTTACGCGCCTCCTCGGCGATTTGTTTCGACCTTGCGGGCGTTTCGGCTTCCGCATAAACGCGAACAAGCGGCTCGGTTCCCGATGGCCGCATTAAAACCCACGACTCATCGTCCAGGAGCAATTGCAGGCCATCGATACGATCCGTGCGCTTCACGCGCTTGCCCGCAAATTCCTTAGGAGCCTTTTTGAACTTTGTCGCTAACCTCTTGATCACCTCCGGCGACAGGTGAAGATTCACGCGAACGGGCCAATATGCGCGGCCGACGCGATGAAATAAATCCTTCAACTGTTCCGCGAGTGATGTGCGGCGAGCCGCAATCATTTCCGCAACAAGCAGGCATGCGAGAATCCCGTCTTTCTCGGGAACGTGTCCGCGAATCGTCATGCCGGCGCTTTCTTCCCCGCCCAGCGCGATCTTATCGCGTTCGAGATACGGGCCAATATACTTAAATCCGACCGGTGTTTCGAAAACAGGCACATGGTGATGCTTCGCGATGGCGTCCAGAAGATGAGTGGTAGCGACGCTGCGAGCGACGCCGAGTTTCCAGGCGCGCGACTGAATGAGATAGTCGAAGACGAGCGCGAGAATATGATTGGGCGAGATGAAACTGCCGTCACGATCAAGAATGCCGAAGCGATCGGCGTCACCGTCCGTGGCGAGGCCCGCGCTGGCCTTGGTCTCCTGGAGCGCGTTGACGAGTGGTTTGAGATTCTCCTCGGAGGGATCCGGGCCGGAGCCGTCGAAGAGAACATCGCGCTCCGTGCGAATGGCGTGGACTCTAACGCCATGCCGCGTAAGAAGGGCGTCGAGCCAGCCAGCGCCGCATCCGTGCAGCGCGTCGTATGCAAAGGATGATTTGGAGGAGGCGATGACATCGAAGTGGACAAGCTCCGCGAGTCGCGCGAAATATGGTTCGCCCAGATCGACCATTTCGAATTTAGGCTCCTCGGATTTTTCGAGATCGTTCGGCGGATGTTTCACTAGTTTGGCTACGCGGGCTTCGATATCTTTAGTGACTTTGGGGAGAGCAGGCGCACCGTCGGGTCCGGAAAACTTCAGGCCATTATAGGCGGCGGGATTGTGGCTGGCGGTGATGTTGATCGCGCCTTGAATTTTGCGGCGGCGTATTTCAAAGGCAATGGCGGGTGTGGGAGTTTTGCCACAAAAGAGGACTGGGCAGCGGCCGTTTACCAATACGGTGGCGGCGGCGCGAGCGAACTCGGGAGAGAAGAAACGCGTATCGTGCCCGACGAGGAGCGTGGGATTTTTCGAGAGGCTGCGAACATGGGCGGCGATGGCCGCGGATGCGATGCGTACACCGTCGAATGTGAAATCATCGGCGATAATGCCGCGCCAGCCGGAAGTGCCGAAGTGAATGGAATGAATTGTCATGCGACCGCTATTGTATCTTGGCGGGCGGCCGTGCAACATCGGGAAAAAGCTGGAGGCAGAGAAAAAATGAAACGAGGGAGAGCATGACGGACAAGATTGTGGTGCTGGTGACGTGCGGCTCGATCCGGGAGGCGAAAAGGGTCGCACAAGCAGTAGTGGAATCGCGATTGGCCGCGTGCGCGAACATTGTGACGACTCCGGTGAAGTCAATTTATTGGTGGAAAGGGAAGGTGGAGACGGCGAGCGAGGTGTTGGTCGTGATTAAGAGCGCGCGGAAGAGATTCCCGGCGCTCGAACGGGAGATTCGAAAGTTGCATAGCTATGATGTGACTGAAATTATTGCGCTGCCGGTGATTGGAGGCTCGGCAGCGTATCTGGATTGGCTTGAGGAGTCGATTCTTTCCCCGCAGCCTGCGGAGATGCAAAAGCAGATCCCTCACCGCCGTTCGCAAAGACAGCGATCGGGTTCGGGATGACAATAAGGATGGTCGTTTACGATCGAGGCTTTTGGGTCGGGCACCCGGGCGAGAACGGCGCGCATTTGCGCGGCGCGGGCCCGACAATAGTCGGTCCCTACGGATGCAGGTCCGGTTAGATTTTCGAGAGGGCGTGGTCGAGGTCGGCGATCAGGTCTTCCACGTCTTCGATGCCGACGGAGAGGCGGATGAGGCCGTCCGCGATACCGATTTGCTGGCGAACGTCGGCTGGGATGGAGGCGTGGGTCATGGATGCGGGATGGGAGATAAGGGTTTCGACACCGCCGAGGCTCTCGGCGAGTGAGCACAACTTCACGTGATTGAGCAAGCTGCGAGCCGCGTCCATACTGCCGACGTCGAAAGAGAGCATGGCGCCGAACCCGCGCTGCTGTTTTTTGGCGATGGCGTGCTGAGGATGGGAAGTCAGGCCGGGGTAAATCACTCGTTTCACTTTGGGATTCGATTCGAGGAATTTGGCCATTGCCATGCCGTTTGAATTATGGCGATCCATGCGGACGGCCAACGTCTTGATTCCCCGGGAGACGAGAAAGCAGTCCATGGGCGCAAGTCCAGCGCCAGCAGAGCGCTGGAGGAAATAAATTCGCTCGGCATCTTCCTTGCGCGACAGAATGGCAGCGCCGGCGATGCAATCGCTATGGCCGTTGAAATACTTGGTCAGGGAATGGACGACGATGTGGGCGCCGAGGGCGAGCGGTTGCTGAAGATAAGGGCTGAGAAAAGTGTTGTCCACTACCATTGTAAGATTCTTGTCGTGCGCCAGGGCGGCAACGGCAGCAAGATCGGTGACAATCATGGTCGGATTCGTCGGCGTCTCAACGTAAATCATTTTGGTTGATGGGCGCAGGGCGTGCTGCACTTGTTCGAGACACGAAGTGTCAATAAAACTGAATTCCATGCCGAGTTGGACGAGAAATTGCGTGGTGAGACGATAGACTCCGCCATAAACGGCGCGGGAAAGAATGGCGTGATCGCCAGGACGGAGCAATCGAAAGACCGAATCGATTGCGGCCATGCCCGAAGTGAATACATAGGCGGCGACACCGCCTTCGAGTTTGGCGACAGTGCGTTCGAGCGCTTTGCGATTTGGGTGATTCGTCCGAGCGTAGTCAAAGCCTTTGTTCTTGCCAAGGGCTTCCTGGACGTAGGTGGACGTCTGGTAGATGGGAGCGACGATGGAGCCGGTGGAGGGATCGGGCTCCTGCCCCACATGAATCGCGTCGGTAGAAAATCCCATCGTCATTTCTCCTTGGGCTTCACGATCTTTAGAATCATCGCGGCGAGCAGGCGATTCAATTGCGAATTGAAGGTAACGCAGAGGATACACGGCAGTCAAATGGGACTGTGGGTCGCCAATCGGCGCGCCTAGAACTACTGGCAAGTTTAAGGTCATTGCGCAGTGCGTTCAGAAGCATCAAATTAAGAGCATCCAGATGATAGAATGCACGTAGCGGGCGGACCTGCGGGCGTGAGCATGTTTGATCATGAGCGAGGGCAAGTGTTCATCAGAGTGGCGATGAGAATTGTGTGTGGGTTGGCGCTCATCGTGCTTGCGGGCGCGATGCTGGGTTGGACGCCAGCACGAAATGCGACACCCAGGCGCACTGCGAATGCGCGGATGGCGAATAAAGAGAATCCGGTGAGCGCGTTACAGATAGTTGTCACTGGCGGCGATCAGAACAAGCCTGTCGACAATGCCAGCGTTTATGTCCGCTACGACGAACCGCGGTTTCTTCGCCATCCGAGACAGATTGAATTGGATTTGAAAACCGATCAGGCGGGAATCGCGAAGGTGAAAGATGTGCCGCGTGTGAGAATATTAATCCAAGTGGTGAAAGAGGGCTGGAAGCCGTTTGGTGAATACTACGAGCTGGATAAGGAAGAAGAAAAGATTGAGATTCACATGAAGCCGCCGGCACATTGGTACTGAAACTGCGGGCGCGCGACACGAAACTGCGAGAATCCCGTGCAACATTGAATTCCGCTTCAGTGCTGGGCCGAATTCAAACCCCAATTTCCTCTTCATCGTTGGCTGGCGGGCCATTGAGCAAGGGTTGTCCTGCTAGAACGCGCGGTCAATCCTAAGCTGCCGGCGGGTCGCGCGCACAACTTTTGGCACCCGCTCTGCCGAAAGCGTCATTGACCTCAGAGATTTCCTCAAACCGTCAATTGGAAATGATTTCCATCAGATGACGTGGCGACGATAATTCAAGCTGAAGTTAGTTCGATCGGGATACCATGATTACTTCAGATGCGAAGGGGAAGATGCCCTAGTTTAGTGCAAAGAGCATTAGACGCTTTAATCGTGAACGCTTACGCGAAGGCAGAAGAATTTTTCCACAAGGTTTTCAACACAGCTGTTGAAAACTTTTCATCGCAACCGATTTCAGGCTCAAGTTTCTGGTCATCGAACGCGAGAAGTTTTGAAATACCAGAATGCCGTCCGATGCCGGTGGGAAAGTGATTTGTCTGGGGGCCGTTGGATTGTTAAGTGCCGTGCTATGATGACGGCACGCCGCAATTATGTTTCTCAATGAAACTGCTTATTGTGAATGCGGACGACTTCGGTTATACGCGCGGCGTGAACGCGGGAATTGTGCGAGGGTTTCGCGAAGGAATTGTGACGAGCACGACGATCATGTCGAACGGCGAAGCATTTGAAGATGCGATTGAGCGCGCAAGAACGAATCCGAAGTTAGGAGTTGGGTGCCACCTGGTGCTGGTGGGCGGAAAATGCGTCGCTGCCACAAAGAATGTAAGCTCGCTCGTCGATTCGGAAGGGCAGTTGCCGGCGTCGCTGACAATTCTGCTTTCGAAGTTGTCAGTAGGGTCGGTACGTACGGAAGAAATTGAGACGGAGCTGCGGGCGCAGGTGGAGCGGGTAATGGCAGCTGGATTGCGGCCTACGCATTTTGATTCGCATAAGCACACGCATGCGCATCCAAGAGTGATGGAAGTAGTAGTAAGGGTTGCAGAGGAATTCAAGGTCGGGCGAATCCGAAAGCCATTTGAGGATCGGCGGGAATTATTGTGGCCAGCGATGAGCGCCGGCGCGGGTTCGTGGAAACAAAGATTTGCGGCGCTGATGGCTGGAGTCGGTGAGTCGAGATTCCGAAGCCTGGCAAATTCGCACGGAATGCGTGCACCAGAGCATTTTATGGGCGTTGCGGCGACGGGAAGGTTGAATCGGGAGGCAATTCTGTCCATGATAGGGGCAATGCGCGACGGCGCGACTGAGTTGATGTGCCACCCGGGCGAATATGACGAGGAATTGCAGCAAGCGGCAACTCGCTTGAAGCAGGAACGGGAGACCGAATTGGGAGGGCTAACGGATCCGGATGTGCGGAACGCGATACGCGAGCGGGACATACACCTGATAAATTTCGGGGAGTTGAACTGAGACGATGCGGGAAGCGGAATCAGACATGCCGAAGTATTCTGTGGTAATTCCCGTGCTGAATGAAGAAGGCTCGTTGCGGGAGCTCCATAGGCAGATTTCGGAGGTGATGAAGAGCCGGTTTGAGCCGGTTGAATTTGTTTTTGTCGATGACCATAGCTCAGATTCGACGCCGGAAATCCTTGCAGAGCTTGCGGATGAAGACCGCCGGGTAGTTTCGCTGAGGCTAAAACGGAAATATGGACAGACGGTGGCACTGGCAGCGGGCTTCGATCATGCCACGGGCGACATTATTATATCGATGGACGGAGACTTGCAGCACGACCCGAACGACATCCCGGCAATGGTCGAAGCGATGGAGGCGACAGACGCGGATATTGTGAGCGGATGGCGCCAGAAGCGAGTAGATAACTTCTTTTTCCGGCGAATCCCTTCGAGAGTGGCCAACTGGCTGATGGCGAAACTCTCCGGCGTACCTATCCACGATTTTGGCACCACTTTCAAGGTGTATCGGCGGGAAACGATTAAGGATGTACGTCTTTATGGCGAACTCCACCGATTTATTCCGGCGCTGGCCTCGTTAAACGGCGCGAAAGTGATTGAAGTGCCGATCCGCAACGTCCCACGGCCGCGAGGGAAGTCTCATTATGGGATTTCGCGGACTTCGAGAGTGTTCTTCGACTTAATCACGATTCGCTTCTTGCTGAGGTATATGCTGCGGCCATTGCATTTTTTTGGGCCGGCGGGAATGATCAGTTTCGTAGCGGGATGCGGTATTTTGTGCTTTCTTTTTCTGGATAAAGTGTTTAAGGGGACAGAGATATTCGTGCAACATGGGCCGCTGTTGATCCTAGGGATGCTGCTGTCACTTTTCGGGCTCCAATTCTTGGCCGTCGGACTCGTAGGTGAATTGATGATGCGAAACTACTTCGAGGCGCATCAGAAGCCGGTGTATCGGCTTGAACGCATGGGGAATCCAGGGCGATTGACAGACGCGCGGCGTTGACCCTTCCAATTGCGTGCCTTGTGGGAATTTGATAACAATAGGGATGGAAGTGGGGCGGGTGCAGGACACTGTTGCGACCGAACACGTCAGGATGCAACAGAAACGGAGAATGCGAAGATCAGTAGGGGCCATATGGAGGCGGCATGAATAGAAAAATGATTGGTTCGGCCGGTGGCATGAGAGTGTGGTACGCGGGCGTGGCGACGTTGTTGGTGCTGGCGCTGGGAGCGCTGGCATGGGCGGGCGGGGATCCGTGGAAGACGAAGCCTTTTGACCAGTGGAACGAAAACGATATCAGGCAGATTCTGCACGATTCGCCGTGGGCGAAGATCCAGTATGCACCCATGGAATGGAAGGCGGACCAGGGTGCCGGGAAATCGGAGATGAGCCGGGCACCGGAGGGAACCATGTCAGCAGCGCGGGGGCCTGCCGGCGGTGCGACAAACGTGGGCCAGCAGGCAATGGGAACGCCGGAAGGACAGGCGGCCTTCTATCTGCGATGGAACTCTTCCCGCACGGTACGCGAAGCACTGATCCGAGACGCAGTCTTGAGCAAGCAAATGACGGAGGAGGAAGCGACAAAGTATTTGAGCGCTCCGATAACCAACTATGAGGTCGTGGTATTAGGGCCGGACATGTCGCCATTTGGAAGCGTGAGCGAGGATCAGTTAAAGGCGAGTTCGTATTTACAAGGGAAACAATCGAAAGTGAAGGTAAGCGCGACAAGCGTGCAGATTGACCGAAGCGCGGACGGCCGCAGCGTGACCGCAGTTATGTTTTCGTTTCCGAGAAAGACAGTCGACGGCAAGGACGTCGCGGCCGCTCAGGAAAAGGGACTGCAATTTTCATGCAGGTTGAGGGAGTTGGATTTACAGCAGACGTTCGATCTCCGGAAAATGGCGGATCAGAAGGGGCCTGATTTCTAGAACACCGTGGGAGTGGAGGCGACACCCGCGGGCACTCCCGCCTGGGAGCCTTTAAGACTGAAGAATGGCTCTGAATCATTTTTGGATTCGATCGAACATAGCGGTAGAAATGGGAATGTGTACGTGAGATAACGGGGCGCTCGTCACTGGCGGGCGCCCTCTTTTATTGAATGAAGACGGGAGCTGAATTTTCGATAGCTTCGGCGGAAAGAGAAGTCGATGAGTGTCCCGGAAGATAAATTTTTTCGAGCACGGATCACGCACCGGTCCGACATTGCCGCGGATCTATGGATCATTCGCGTCGATCCCGGCGGTGAGTTTCGATTTCAACCGGGCCAATATGCGACGCTGGGCGTGCAGGGATCAGAGAAACTGGTCGAGCGAGCGTATTCAATTGTATCCGCGCCGCACGAAAAAGAACTGGAGATTTTTGTTGAACTGGTTCCGCAAGGCGAACTGACACCCTTGCTGTATTCACTGCAAACGGGCGCGGAACTTACGATGCGGAAGATTCCGAAGGGCCGGTTCACTCTGGATACGAAGAGCGGACGGAAGAATCACTTGCTGTTGTGCACCGTGACGGGGATCGCGCCGTTTGTAAGCTATATCCGGGCGCTGGGAAAAGACTCGCGCGAAAATAAGTTTGATGGCGGCCACCATTTGTATGTGATCAATGCAGCGAGCCGTTCATGGGAATTTGGCTATCGCGAGGAATTCGAAAAAGCGGCGTCCGAGTTTCCGTGGCTCACCTATGTTGCGGCGATTAGCCGGCCATGGGAGGAAACAACACCGTGGAAGGGCGAGACGGGCCGCGTTGAAGATTTGATTCGCAAATACACAGATGCATGGGGCCTGGACGGGACGAATACTTCGGCGTATCTCTGCGGGCATCCGCAGATGATCGACAACAGCAAAGGCATTTTGAAGCGGCGCGGGTTCCCGAAGGAATCAGTGCGCGAGGAAGTTTACTGGATACCAGCGAAAGAAGTGCGCGCGTAAAGACTGTTTCGCGACGAAGGTTGGAAACTCCCGAGGTGTTGGCATGAAAAGCCGATCCATTGTTTCGGCAAAAAAGCGCCGAACCTCAGGATGACAGCAAGTTATTCTGCGCCGATTACGAAGCGCCGCCTTGTTAAATAGGTCCGCCTGCGTATGCGATTTCGTCGATGGCGCTCCGCGTGGCATGCAGCGGCACGGAAACATGCACCGTTTCGTTGGGGTCGTCCACGTCCACAACGATCGAGCCGCCGCTTTTCACCACGCTAACGTGTTCATCCGGATCCGTGACGTCGACCAGCGGGCCGTCGGAACAGTCAGCGAGACCCGAAATTGCCGCGTCAATCACGGGCAGATAACGACGCAGCTCCGTCCCGCCCTGCGCCAGGTAACGATTCGGCACGAATTTTAGAGTGACCGGCACAATCATCGCGGGCACGACGAGAGAGATGTGCGTACCGTTCGTTTGTTTTTCGTGAACCTTCACATGAATGAAGCCTTCGCTGGAGACGATCGCTCCCGTGACGAGCGCGGTTCCCAAGAATCCCAATCCGAGTTTACCGAGCAGCAGCATGATTGAATTCTCCTCTCCGTTCTGAGTTGTCCCCCCTAACGAGTTAATCGCCTGTATTGCGTGAGTCGATCCAGACGCGAATGGTTTGGTGGTTGTCAGTTACGGTGACGAGAGTGGTGTCGCCAGCTTTTTCGAGCGCTTGAATGGCGGCTTCGACGTTGAGCTGTTGGTCTCCAGCGGTTGCGAGGGCCTGGGCGACTTCCCAGGGAATCGTGACGTCCACTTTTTCCGAACCGTTCTTATCAATGACGTGCACGATCATTTTGCCGTTGGACTTGGCGACGCGCACATTTGTGTCAGGTTCCTGGACGGTGACGAACTCGCCGTCCGGCGCGGCCTTGACTGCCTCGAAGAGCATTTTCAAGTCGACGCCATTCGCGTGGAAATTTCCGACTTCGACTTTGCCATTGCGAAGCTGGCCCTGATTGATGGCAGGGATCACCTTTTCCGCGAGGGAAAGTGGGATATTGACGCGGACGTGTTCGCGGCCTACCGGGTCGTCGACTTTCACGTGGAGGTAACGCTCGGGTGCAGCCAGCGCAACTGTTCCCAAACAGAGGACCGCCAGAACAGGAAGAATGGTTTTCATCGCTGAACGCCTCCTTGGGCGTTCAGCGATAGTTACGAATGAGCGCCAAGAAAAGTTCCCTGGTTTGCAAAAAGCGAGGAATTAGTCGCGCTGAAGCTTAAAGTACAGGGCCGAGAGCGGCGGCAGCTTGATTTTAATCGAGTGCGGGCGGCCGCTCCACGGGATAGGCTCGGCGCGGACGCCGCCAGTGTTGCCTACGTCCCCGCCGTTGTAGTGGGCAGAGTCGGTGTTGAGAATTTCGCGGTAGAAGCCGGGTTCTGGAACGCCGAGGCGATAGTCTTCGCGCGCGACGGGTGTGAAGTTGCAAACCACGGCCAGGAAGTCTTCGGGGCGCCGTGCACGGCGAATGAATGCAAGCACACTGGCATCCGCGTCGTGGACCTCAAGCCATTCAAAGCCCTGCCATTCAAATTCGACGTCGTGAAGCGCCGGTTCTTTCTTATACAACTGGTTGAGATCGGTGATGAGCTGTTGAATGCCCTGGTGCGGAGCGAATTGCAAGAGATGCCAGTCAAGACTCGTGTTTTCCCACCACTCGCTCCATTGCGCAATTTCGCAGCCCATGAAGAGAAGCTTTTTGCCTGGATGCGCGTACAGATAGCCGTAAAGGAGACGGAGGTTCGCAAATTTATGCTTGTCGTCACCGGGCATTTTGGCAATCAGTGAACGTTTGCCATGGACGACTTCGTCGTGCGACAGCGGGAGAATAAAATTCTCGTTGAAGGCATACAGCATCGAGAAGGTGAGTTCGCCGTGGTGAAATTTGCGATGGATGGGATCGAGCGCGAAGTAGCGAAGGGTATCGTTCATCCAGCCCATGTTCCACTTGAGGTCGAAGCCGAGTCCGCCAGCATAAGTGGGCCGCGAGACAGAGGGCCACGAAGTGGATTCTTCGGCGATCATGAGCGTGCCGGGCTGGCGCGTGTGAACGACTTCGTTCAACCGCTTGAGGAACGCAATCGCTTCGAGATTCTCGCGGCCGCCGAATTGATTTGGCAGCCATTCACCGTGACGTCGCGAGTAGTCGAGATAGAGCATGGAAGCGACGGCGTCAACGCGAAGGCCGTCAACGTGGTATTTGTCTAGCCAGAAGAGCGCATTTGAGAGAAGAAAATTCTGAACTTCGTTGCGGCCGTAATTGAAAATCAGCGTGCCCCAGTCGGGGTGAGAGCCGCGACGGGGGTCGGCGTGCTCGTAAAGATGAGTGCCATCGAAGAAGGAAAGGCCGTGCGCGTCGCGCGGGAAATGGCCGGGCGTCCAGTCGAGGAGAACGCCGATGCCGGCCTGATGGCAACGATCTATGAACGCCATGAAGTCCTTGGGCGAGCCGTAACGGCTGGTGACGGCGAAATAGCCGATCGTTTGGTAGCCCCACGAGGCGTCGAGCGGGTGCTCCATCATTGGCAGCAGCTCAATGTGCGTGTAGCCCATTTGCTTGACGTAAGGAATGATCTCGTCGGCCATCTCGCGGTAGGTGAGCCAGCGTCCGCCGTCGGCACGTCGCCATGAACCGAAATGAACTTCGTAAATCGAAATGGGCGCGTGCTGCCAATCGAAATGCAGGCGCTGCTCGATCCATTCCGAGTCTTGCCATGCGTAGCCGTCTATGTTCGCAACGACGGAACTGGATTTCGGCCGCAGTTCACCTGCAAAACCGTAGGGGTCGGCTTTCAACGTCAAGACATCATTGAAGCGCGAACGTATTTCGAATTTGTAAAGATCGCCTTCCGCGAGGCCAGGGACGAATATTTCCCAGACGCCGCTGCTGCCGCACGTGCGCATCGGATTAACACGGCCGTCCCAGGAATTAAAATTGCCGACGACGCTGACGCGTTTGGCATTGGGCGCCCAGACGCCAAAATGCACACCGCGAACGCCTGCGACTTCCCGGACGTGTGCGCCCAACTTTTCATAATTCTGGTAATGCGTGCCTTCACCGATGAGATAAAGATCAAGGTCAGTGAGCAAGGGAGGAAAGGCGTAGGGATCGTAGGTGTTCCAGGAATTGCCGTCCGGATAGGTGATTCGAAGGCGGTAAGTCGTAGGTGTAATGTCGGGTGAGTCAGGCGTGCCGGGCGATGCGGCGGACAACTTGCTGGACGGCAAGGAAATGATGGCTTCAAAGATGCCGTCGGGATGAGTGCGCGCTGCGACGTGCTCTTCGTTCGACGTGCCCCACAGAATTGTGACCTGCGTGGCGTGAGGTTGAAGAGTCCGAATCGCGATGGAAAGTTTACCGGGTAAGTTTGCGGGATGCGGCCCGAGGAAATGGAAAGGATCGGAGTGTTCCGCGCGAAGCAGCAAATCGATTTCGGGATTTGCCGACGGTGAGATGGTTGAGGCGGCGTCGTCCAACAGCCCCCGATTGTCAAGTCCCGGATTGTCTAGGATGGACAGTTTATTCCTCCTGCTTCTGTACCCGCATTCATTTTAGCGCAGTGCGCAGAAGTGAGTCGATGATTTGATGACCATCCAAGAAAACTTGCAACCGCAACCAGGCAAGGAGCGCGCCGTGCCGACGGGGGGACCATCAGCCTGCGGCAATGCTTGCCCGCTGGACAGAAATCAGACATGCAGGTAGGCTAGGGCGTCTTACGACAGCACACAGTCACTGAGGAGGAATTCCCATGCGGAAAACCATCGGTTCGTTCCTCGTTGTTGTTCTATTTGGCGTGCTCGCGGGCGCGAGCGCGGCATCGGCTCAGCAAACGGCCAAGAAAGCTCCCGGTCCGGAACAAGTGCTTCTGCGGCAATGGAATGCGGTGGGCAGCCAGGTGATTGCGATGGCCGAGGACTGGCCGGCGGATAAATACGATTACCGGCCAAATGATAAAGTCCGCACCTTTGGGCAAATCCTGGCGCACCTCGCGAGTTCGAATTATTACGCGACCAACGCGGCGCTTGGCAAGAGTACAAAGGGTATAGAAAACGATCCCAAGGAATACACAACGAAGGAACAAATCGTGGCGTTCGTAAAGAAGTCATTTGCGGATGGCGCAGTAGCGCTCGAAAAAGGCGGCAATGCCGGCGCGATGGCGCATTTGGGCGACTGGGTGGGAATCATTGAACACAGCGGCGAGCATTTCGGAAACCTGGTGACGTATTACCGGAATAATAATGTGGTACCACCTGAGTCGCGCCCCAAGAAATAAAAGTTCGTCAGCATATTCTATCAACACAGGGGAATCGAGAGATGAAGCGGAGCTTTGCCTATGCGTTTATGGTATTAGCGGCGGGACTGAGCATGGTCAGCGTCGGAAGCGCGCAGGACCGAACGCAAGGACGGTCGATGGTGACTACGCGCTACGGAATCGTGGCGGCGGAAAGTCCGCTGGCAGCGCAGGCTGGCGCGCAAATTCTAGCGCGAGGTGGCAATGCCATTGATGCGGCTGTGGCGACCAACGCGGTGATGGGCGTGGTTGAGCCGATGATGAACGGGATGGGAGGGGACCTTTTCGCGATCGTTTACGATGTGAAAACGGGCAAGCTCTATGGGTTGAATGCGAGCGGATGGTCGCCCAAAGATTTGACACCTGAGTTTTTGAAGAACAAGGGCGTCACAGCGATGCCCCAACACGGAATCGATTCGGTGACTGTGCCGGGCGCCGTTGACGGCTGGTCGAAGCTGCTCGGAAAATTTGGAAAGCTGGGCTTCGAGCAGGATCTTGCACCGGCGATCCGCTATGCGCACGAAGGTTTTCCCGTTCCCGAGTGGGATGCAGCTTACTGGGCCGCGGCCGCCGAATTTCTGAAAAAGAATCCGGCGACTGCGAGGATGTATCTTTTGCAAGGGCGTGCGCCCGAAGTGGGCGAAATTTTTCGTAACGAAGAGTTGTCACGGTCCCTGGATCTGGTGGCAAAGGGCGGACGCGACGCGTTCTATAAGGGAGAAATCGCGCGACGCATCGTGGAGTTCTCGAAGCGCGAAGGCGGGGCGATGACGCTTGAGGATTTGGCGGATTATTCGAGCGAATGGGTTGAGCCGCTTGCGACGGAATACCATGGCTGGGAGGTATATGAGCTGCCGCCGAACGGGCAGGGAATTGCGGCGCTCGAAATGCTGAACCTGATGCAACAGTTTCCGCTGGCGCAATATGGCCACAATTCCGCCGACGCGTTGCATGTGATGATCGAAGCGAAGAAACTGGCCTATGCGGATTTGCGGCGTTACGTGGGCGATCCGCGATTCAGCAAAATTCCAGTGGCGGGGATTCTGTCGGACAGTTACGCGCGCGAACGTGCAAGACTGATCGATATGCCAAGGGCAAATTGCGACGTCGGGCCTGGAATGCCGAACGAAAAATTGGGCGACACGACGTATTTGACCGTGGTGGATCAGCAAGGAAACATGGTGTCGCTGATTCAAAGCAACTACGATGAATTTGGTTCGCGGCTCGCGCCGGACGATACGGGCTTTGTGCTGCAAAATCGCGGAGCGCTGTTCAATCTTGAGCCGGATTCACCGGACGTGCTGGCGGGACATAAGCGGCCTTTGCATACGATAATTCCGGCATTCATGAGCAAAGGGAATCTGCGAATTGCGTTTGGGATCATGGGCGGATTCAATCAGGCGCAGGCACATGCGCAGTTTGTCTCGAACATCGTGGACTTCGGGATGAATATTCAGGCGGCGATGGAAGCAGCGCGCTTTCGCAAAGTCAGTTTCAACGGTTGCGACGTGCAAATGGAGGATCGTATTCCTGCCGATGTGCGCGCGGCCCTTCAGAAGCGTGGACATCAGGTGCAAGTTCGCGGGGCGTTCTCCTCGGAAATGGGCGGTGGGCAGGCGACGCAACGAAATTTCGCAACGGCAGTTAATTTCGGCGCTTCGGATCCGCGAAAAGACGGGGCGGCGATTCCGGAGCCTCCGCCGCATCCCTGAAAAGGGAGAGTGGGTGTTTCATAGGGCGTCGCAACGTGTTTCATGTGGCTTAAAGGATACTCTGTGGTACGAACGTACCATTGCTGTTCTTCCGCGCGGAACGCTAAATTGTTGATTGGGTGTGGGATTCTGAAAGCCATAGAAAAGGCTAAGAATTTTTCGGCCAACTCCGACAATTCGAGGACAAGTTTGTCCGCGCAATTTGTTTTGCCATAGCTGAACGTACAGCGAATCCATGCCGATCAAGGTCGATTCCGTCCGCGCCAACCGCAAGAAGAGCAAGTCTCCACGCCGAAGCAACGGATACGATCAGTCTCAAATCGCCAATCTTTTCCCAATCCCCGACGAAAACCAGCCCATCCCGCGTGACAGGACTGAAAATGCCATCGGCGAGCGCAGCGTATTCCTGGCAGCGATTGTCGAGAATAATCCGCTGGCCAGCGTAGTGCTTGATTCAAACAGCAAGGTGCAGCTGTGCAATCCGGCGTTCGAACGCCTGTTTGCCTGCCGCCTGGATGAAATCGCTGGATGCGACGTGGACGGTCTCATCGCGTCTCCGGCATTCACCGCGGAAGCGGCGGATTTCACCCGGCGAGTTTTGGCGGGAGAAAGCCTTAAGGCAACAACGCGACGCCGGCGCATGGACGGCAGCCTTGTGGACGTCGAAGTTCATGCCGCTCCGCTAATGCTTCAAGGCAAGCTTGCGGGAATCTTCGCTGTGTACGAGGAAATCACCGAACGGAAGCGGGCCGAAGAGCAGCTTCGCGCCGCCGAGTCGCGGTACAGGCAGCTTGTCGAACAGCTACCCGCGATCACCTACGTGGCGGAGTTCGGCACGGCGGGAAACTGGGAATATGTAAGCCCGCAAATCGCCAGTTTTCTGGGATTCTCGCCGTCGGAATGGCTGTCGAGCGCGGGCCAGTGGCTGCGGCAAGTTCACCCGGACGATCGCAAAGAAGCGATGGACGCGGAGGAGCGCAGCAAGCGAACGGGCGAAAATATCGACATCGAGTATCGAATGCTGGCGCGAGACGGTCGTCTGGTGTGGTTCCGCGATCGCGCAGTGGTCAGCCGGACAAAGGACGGACGGATGTTGCAGCACGGTTTCATGCTGGACATCACGGAGCGCAAGGAAGCGGAAGCTGCGTTGATGAAACTCAGCCGGCAAACGAACATGATTCTTAATTCGGCCGGCGACGGAATCTTCGGCTTGGATGCGGAAGGACACCCGACGTTTGTGAACCGCGCGGCTGCGCGCATGTTTGGATACGATCCGGAAGAAATCATTGGCAGGAACGGGCACGCACTTTGGCACCACAGTAAAGAAGACGGCACGCCTTATGCGGAGCAGGACTGTCCAGCGTTTGCGGTGTTGCGCGACGGAATTACGCGACATGGCGCGGACGAGGTGTACTGGCGAAAGGACGGGACGAGTTTTCCGGTTGAGTTCATCAGCACGGCCATTCGGGAAGGCGAAGATGTGGTGGGCGCGGTGGTTACTTTCCGAGATATCACCGCGCGGCAGCGGGCGGAAAAAGCGCAGAAACAGGCGGAAGAACGATTCCGCAGCATATTCGAGAATGCCGTGGAAGGAATTTATCAATCCACGCCGGACGGCCGGTTCATCAGCGTGAATCCGGCGATGGCGCGAATGTTCGGTTATTCGTCGCCTGAAGAAATGATCCAAACAATCGGCGATATTGGACGGCAAGTTTATATCGACGCGATGCAGCGCGAAGAGTTCAAAGAGAAGATGGAGAAATTCGACGTCGTGGAGAGATTCGAAACTCAGGTCTGCCGGAAGGACGGGACGAGGATCTGGATTTCAGAAACATCGCGCGCGGTGCGGAATATCGTCGGAAGAGTCTGCTATTACGAAGGCACTCTCGAGGATGTGAGTTCGCAGAAGCGCGCAGAAGCAGAGCGTCAAGTCTCCTTTGAAATTATTCACGCGGCGAACGTGACGGATAACTTGGATGAGCTGCTTCATCGAATCCACCAATCGCTGAAGCGCGTTTTGTATGCGGAGAATTGCTTCGTGGCTCTTCATGATCCGCTCTCGGGCATGTTTTATTTTCCGTTTTTTGTGGATCAGTATGACAGCGCACCGCCGGCGCAAAAGATGGGAAGAAGCTGCACAACGTACGTGTTCCGCAAGGGCGAGGCAATGTTGATTCCGCAGAGTGTCTTCGACACGCTCGTGGAACGGAACGAAGTTGAACTGGTGGGGACGCCATCGCCTTCGTGGCTGGGAGTTCCGTTGCGCACTCCCTCGGCGACCATCGGAGTTTTGGTGGTGCAACACTATGAAGATGAGCGCGCCTATACACACCGCGATTTGGAGTTTCTTGCTTCCGTGGGAGGGCAGATCGCGCTGGCCATTGAACGGAAGCGGGCGGAAACGGCGCTTCGAGAAAGCGAAGCACGGTTACGAGTGCTGGTGGAGCAATTGCCTGCGGTGCTGTGGACGACGGACCACGAGTTGCGTCTTACATCATCGGTTGGTGCAGGGCTTTCTCGTTTAGGGTTGAAGCCCCAGGAAATTGCCGGCAAGTCGCTGTTCGAATTTTTCCAAACAGAGGATCGCAACTTCGCGCCGATCGCGGCGCACCGGCGGGCGCTGACCGGAGAATCGGTGACGTTCCACGTGGACTGGGCAGGCGCATCGTACGCTTGTCACGCGGAGCCGCTACGGAACGGAGAAGGGAACGTGTTCGGCGTGATCAGCATGGCGCTGGATATCACAGATCGCAAGCAGCTTGAGGCGCAGTTGCGTCAGGCGCAGAAGATGGAGGCTGTGGGGCGGCTTGCAGGTGGAATCGCGCACGATTTCAATAACCTGCTGATGGTGATTCAAGGCTACACAGAATTGTTGCTGGACCGGCTGGGCGGCGAACATCCGTTGCGGCGCAATGCGGAGCAAATTCATGAAGCGTCGCAACGCGCGGCTTCACTGACGCGGCAATTGCTGGCCTTCAGCCGCAAGCAAATGCTCGCGCCACAGGTGCTCAATATCCAATCCGTAGTCTCCGACATGGAGAGCATACTGCAGCGGTTGATTGGCGAGGACGTGGAACTCGCGACCGTGAATCCGCCGGATCTGTGGTACGTCCGAGCCGACCGCAGCCAGGTGGAGCAAGTTATCTTGAATCTGGCGGTCAATTCGCGCGACGCCATGCCGAGCGGAGGCAAACTGACGATTGAGACAGCGAATGTCGAACTCGACAGTTCATATTCGCAACAGACGGTTGTTGAGCCTGGTGAATATGTGATGGTCGCGGTGAGCGACACGGGTTGCGGAATGGACGCGGCGACACAGGCGCATGTGTTCGAGCCATTCTTCACGACAAAGGAAAAAGGCAAAGGAACAGGACTTGGCCTTGCCACGGTGTATGGCATCGTTAAGCAGAGCGGCGGGTACATCTGGCTGTACAGCGAGGCCAGTAAGGGTACGACCTTCAAGGTTTATTTCCCGCGAGTACGCGAGGCGGCAAAGCCTGCGAAGCAAAAACCCGAGACGAAATCGTTCCCTCTAGGTTGCGAAACGATTCTGCTGGTGGAGGATGAAACGGGGGTTCGAGAACTCGCCCGCGAATATCTGGAACAAGTGGGGTATACGGTTCTCGCGGCCGAAAATGCGCAGCACGCGGTGAAAATCGTGAAAGATCACACAGGCACGATCGAGTTGCTGTTCACAGACGTTGTAATGACTGGGATGAGTGGGCGGCAGCTCGCAGAAGAAATGCAGAAATTGCGTCCCGGGATCCGTATCCTTTATATGTCTGGTTATGCGGACGAAGCGATTATTCACCATGGAATACTGGGTCGCGGAGCAGTGCTACTGCAAAAACCCTTCACGTTGAACTCACTCGCTTTGAAGGTACGCGAAACCCTTGACCAACAGAATTGACTGCAGTCAGCGAGCACGCATTTTTTTCTCCCTGCAGGAAATCCCACCGCTTGATTGATTTTCATGGTGCGGCCCGATAGCATGGCTGCTCTCCTTTTCGAAATCGGAGGAAGTCGAAATGGCTCGGGATATTCGCACCAGGCGCCTGGCTACACGTGCCGTCCATGCGGGCGAGCGGACACGGCCAGATGGATTTGTTCCTATGTCGACGCCCATCTACAGCACGGCAACATTCATCTACGACCACATCGCCGACATTGACGCAATCAGTGCGGGCGAGCGCGCAGGCTTTACGTATTCGCGACACGGCAATCCGACAAACGCGGCATTGGAAGCGGCGGTTGGTTCTATGGAAGGCAGCGGGGTCGCGCTAAGCGTTGCGTCCGGAATGTCCGCAATCTTGCTGGGGTTGTTAGCGGCGGGAGTAGAACAGGGGGACACGATTGCGGCTTCGCAGGATCTGTACGGAGTGACGACAAAGTTCCTGCTCGATGTGGCGGCGCGATGGGGCGCCCGGATTGAGTTCGTGGATGTCTTCAACTCCGCCAAGCGCAAAGATATTTGGAAACTCGAAGCGAAAGTGTTGCTGCTCGAGAGTCTGACGAACCCGCTGGTTCGCGTTCCGGATTTGCCAACGCTGGTGAAAGAAGCGCGTGCGGCGAGAACGCGCGTTATCGTCGATAACACTTTTGCGACTCCGCTGCTCTTGCGGCCACTGGAGCATGGCGCTGATTTAGTGGTTCACAGCGCGACGAAATATTTTGGCGGACACGGAGACCTGACGGGCGGGGTGCTTGTGGCGCGCGAAGATTATGCGGCGGAGTTGCGACACTTTGCAAGATTGGTGGGCGCGGTCCTGGGGCCGTTTGAAGCGTGGCTGACGCTGCGGGGGATAAAAACCTTGCCGTTGCGGTTCGCGCGGCATTGCGAAAATGCGCAGCGACTCGCCGAGTGGCTATCGGTGCATCCGCGCGTCGAGAGCGTATATTATCCTGGGCTTGATTCGCACCCCGACCACCATTTGGCAAACAAGTTATTTTGTGGTGCGGGTTCAGGAGGAGTTCTGTCGTTGAAGATTCGCGGCGCTGGACGTGAGCAGATTTTCCGCTTTGTCGATTCGCTCGAATTATTTTTGAAAGCGACTTCGTTGGGAGACGTTCAGAGCCTGGTGCTTTATCCGGCAATTTCTTCGCACCGCGATCTCTCACCCAAACAGCGCGAGCGGTTGGGAATCACAGATAACCTGATCCGGCTCTCCGTGGGCGTCGAGGACGCCGCGGATCTGGAAGAAGATTTGGAGCAAGCTCTGGCCAAATTGTAACGCTTCCGCTTCTGTTTCTACCGCAGCATCCTGTTCAGGGTAAGATTGCCGCTGCTCGTCGGGTGTCTTGACGAAGGAGCCTCGCCTAGCCGTGCCTGAGCGAACCATCGGCAATTCATCGGAAGTGCAAGTGCTCGTGGCATGCGCGCGCAGGCAGTTGAGCGCAGCGGAACGGGGTGGTCTATGCAAACTTGTCGCAGGGGAGCTCGACTGGGCGCGTCTGCTGGGCCTGGCGAACGAAAATGGTTTGTTGCCGCTGCTGCATAAGCATCTCGCCGCCGCCGCCGGTAACGTTCCACCGAATGTTCTAAAGCAAATATCGGAAGAGAGCCGCGAAAATGCGATGCGCGGACTCTCGCTTACCGCCGAGTTGCTGCGCATTTTGAATGAATTTCGGCATCGAGATATTCGGGCGATCCCCTATAAAGGTCCCGTGCTGGCGGCGCGCGGCTACGGGAGTCCAACACTGCGGCAGTTTGATGACCTGGACATTGTGACGCCGCAGGCGTTTATGCCCGCCGTTTACGATGCGATGCTGCATCTCGATTATCAGACGCGCCTTCCGCGAGAGCGCTTTGCCACGAACCACCCGCAAGCGATTCCAGGGGAATATGTATTCGTTCACCGGATAAGCAACGCGATGGTGGAGCTGCATACGGAGCTGACGTTGAGGCATTTTCCGGTGTGTCCGGACGTGGACGCAATGACTCAGCGATCTGTCGTCGTGTCCGTTGACAGCAAGGATGTCCCTGCGTTTGCGATTGAAGATGCGCTGCTGATGCTTGCCGTTCACGGCGCTAAGGACTTTTGGAGCCGTCTGATCTGGGTCGCGGATGTCGCGGAGATTGTTAAACAAGCGCGGAGCCTTGACTGGAAGGGTTTAGTCACCGAGGCGAACAGGTTGAAAGCCACGCGTATGCTGAATCTCGCGTTTTCGGTTGCGCGCGAAATTCTGGATTTGGATTTGCCGCCCGAAATTGTGAATCAAATTCAATCTGACGGAGCGGTGCAATTGTTGACGCGACAGATCAGCCGGCAGCTGATGAACGGCGAGACACTTGGCGACGGCGTCCTTCAGCGATCGCTGTATCGCATACGAATGACTGAAGGGATTTGGGATGGGCTGCGGTATTGGATGCGACTGTCGACAGCTCCGGCACAAGAAGATTGGGGCATGGTGGATATTCCCGGACGATTTTCAGGATCTTATGCTCTCCTTCGGCCATTCCGTCTATGGAAGAAATATAGGCAACGCAGGTTTCGCGAATGAATCCTGTTACGCGGCGCGCGGGAATTTCAGCATCAGTCTATAAATCTACAGGGGTGTCTGCCAAGCGTCTGGCGATTTGGGCGATGTCGGAGCGATGCGAAAGGTCGAGCACGCCGGCATGGAACGGAATCGTCTTGAAACGCAGGCCGAGTGAGGTCAGCCCGAATTGAACTGCTTCCGGCAGCTCGTATTCTCCGCGCGCGGAACGGGGGACCAGTCGGCACGCGCGAAAGATGGATCGGCTAAAGCGCCAGCAATTCATGCTGATGAACACTTCGCCATCTGACGTCCGGTGGGGAATCTCGTCAGGCTTTTCGACAATTTTCTCCAGATAGCCTGCCGCACTTATCTGCAGCAAGGCATAATGAAGGACTCGCTCACGCGGAATTTCGCTATCGCGGACCAAGCTTTCTCGCTCGAAAGCCGGCAGTCCGGGTTCGCCGAGCATTCGCAGGGCGCGAAACACTTCCACAGGGTAATAGTTGTCGGAATTCAACACTAAGAAATCGTCGTCAGCAGTGAAATGTTCGACGGCGAGCAGCGCGTTCGCGGTTCCTAAGGGTTTCTCCTGGATTGCAAAGCGGATCTCGATTCGATGTGGAGAAACCCTCGCGTAATACTCGCGAATCGTCGTGTGTTCCGGACCGACTACAAGAAAGACTTGGGTAAAGCCTGCGTCGGCCAGCGCGCTGAGGACGAAATCGAGAAAAGGCCGCCCAACGGGAATCATCGCTTTCATTCCTGCATCGGCGGCACGGATTTGATCCGCGGCGAGATATGCAGACGTATCCGCCGACCGCATTCTTTTCCCCAGGCCGCGAGCGAGAATGACGGCTTTGCGGATTTCGCCCGACGGGCTGATATCTTCAGAAGATGACTTATTGCGCTTCTCGTTTTCTCCGTTCATGAACTTGTGATCCGCGTCCGCGCAACAGCACTTTCGCCGTTCCGCGCGACGGCGTTATTATCCCTAGAGTTGCTTCAAATCGCCAGGCCGACGGCACTTGGGCGCAAACGCAAAATCGTACGTCAGAGCAGGGTGGTGGTGATATGGTTTGGCGTTACGTGAACGGCGATTTGTGGAGAGTCCTTGAAAGCTTTGACACGCCGTCCGTAACCATCATCATTTCTCGCATCGTTGTATAGGGAGTTGGCGGACGCATGCACCTGAAGTGGATTGATTACGCAATCATCGGCCTCTACTGCGCATTTGTGCTTGGCGTTGGTGTGACGCTTAAGAAGCACATGCGCACGAGCATGGACTTCTTCCTTTCTGGCCGTCGAATTCCCGCGTGGATCACCGGACTCGCTTTCATTTCGGCAAACCTGGGCGCTCTGGAAGTGATGGGCATGGCCGCGAGCGGGGCGAAGTACGGCATGCTGACGACTCATTTCTACTGGCTTGGCGCAATTCCGGCGATGATTTTTGTGGGCCTGTGCATGATGCCATTTTATTACGGCAGCCGTGCGCGGTCCGTACCTGAATATTTGCGGCTTCGCTTCGATGAAAAAACGCGCGCCTTCAATGCGTTTACGTTCGCGATCATGACGATTTTGGCGAGCGGCATTAATCTTTATGCCATGGCGCTGGTGTTCAAGTTGATGCTGGGCTGGTCGATTCACGCAACGATCTTGCTGTCGGCGATTGTTGTGCTGGTCTACACGTTTCTCGGCGGGCTGACGTCGTCGATCTACAACGAAGTGCTGCAATTTTTCCTGATCGTGTTCGGCATTTTGCCGCTTGCGGTCGTGAGCGTCACGTATGCAGGAGGCTGGCGAGGTCTGGAAGCGCGCATGCCGCCGGGCTTCACGCATATGTGGTCAAATCTGGGGAACGCCGCCGCCAATCCGATGGGCGTTGACTGGTTTCAAATGGTCGCCGGCCTTGGTTTCGTTCTTTCCTTCGGATATTGGTGCACTGATTTTTTGGTGGTTCAAAGAGCGCTCGCCGCGCGCGACATGACTGCGGCGCAGAAGACTCCTCTGATCGCTGCGATACCGAAGATGTTCATTCCGTTCCTCGTGATTATTCCGGGAATGGCGGCGTGGGTTTTGCTGCCAAAGGCGGCATTTCTGGTCGAGGGGAAGATTGATTACAACATGGCGTTGCCGCTTTTGCTTGCGCACTACTATCCGCCAGGAATGCTTGGCGTAGGAATCACGGCGCTGCTCGCGAGTTTCATGTCCGGAATGGCGGGGAACGTGACGGCGTTTAACACCGTGTGGACGTATGACATCTACCAGTCCTACATCCGGCCGGCGGCGAGCGACGAGCACTACCTGAACATGGGACGAATTGCCACCGTGAGCGGGGTGCTGCTAAGCGTTTTGGCGGCCTATGTCGCGCTAAGCTTTCACAACATCATGGACTATTTGCAATTGCTGTTTTCGTTTGTGAACGCGCCACTGTTTGCCACATTTCTGCTCGGCATGTTCTGGAAACGCGCCACATCGAACGGAGCTTTTTTCGGTTTAGCGAGCGGAACCGCAGCGGCCGCTTTCCATTATTTTGCGACGCTGCACGGATGGTTCATTTACAGAAGTGAAATGGCGGCGAATTTCGACCGGGCAATTTATGCGTGGGGCGTCTGTTTTCTGGTTACGATTATTGTTAGTTTCTTTACGCAGCCACGTGCTGAAACGGAACTGGGCGGGCTAGTATATTCGTTGACGAAGAGGCAGAACTACAGTCATCTATCCGTGCTGCGCAGGCCGTTGACCTTGGGAATCGTCGTCGCCGTAATTGCCATTGCGCTAAATTGGATATTCCGATGAGTGACTCCGGCACTGGACTTGATATTCGGTGGCCTATCGGGCTGCTCTTCCTGGCAATTGGCGCGGCAGTTGCGATATACGGCATATTTTCGGCGAGCCGGACGGATTTGTGGGGACTGCACATCAACATGAACCTCGGATGGGGCCTTATCATGACTGCATTCGGGTTAGGGATGATTTGGGGAGGCGCTCGCGCTGGGCGCGTGTCGTGAAGACTGCACTCTTATTCGACGCATCTCTTTCGCGGTTTGGATTCGGTCCACTGCCTGCACTTCTTGTCGGCCGCATTGCCTTGAATAGCTAGCTTGCAATGACTTCTTTGGACGCTTTACGTAAGACCTTCCACGATATTCTTGGCGGCTCGTCGCGGATTTTTCGCGCGCCGGGTCGAGTGAATCTGATTGGCGGCCACCTCGATTACAACGAAGGCTGGGTCCTTCCGATCGCCATCGATCGCTCCTGTTTCATTGCCGCAAAACCGCGAAATGACCGCCGCCTGCGAATTCATTCGGTGCAAATGCAGGAGACATTTGAGTGCGATTTGGATGAGGCGCGGCCGGCGCAACATCACTGGAGCAATTACGTACGCGGTGTTGCTTGGGCGCTGCGCGAAACGGGCCAGTCCATCGGAGGCGCAGATCTTCTTATTTTGAACGAAGTGCCGATGGGCGCGGGGCTCAGTTCATCCGCCGCCCTCGAAGTCTCCGCGGCGTATGGGCTACTGCGTCTGTCGGGTTTGGAAATGGATCGCGTTCAGCTTGCGCGCGTTTGCCAGCGAGCGGAAGACGAATACGTTGGAATGCGCTGTGGAATCATGGATCAGCTTGCCGCTTGCTGTGGACTTCGCGGGCATGCCCTACTGATTGATTGCCGGACTCTCGAAATCGAATCCGTGCCGTTCGATGAATCCAGCGTGGCAGTGGTGGTTGCGAACACAATGGTGAGGCACGCCCTCGCAGCTTCATCGGAATACAATCGGCGGCGACAGGAATGCGACGATGCGGTAGCCAGAATCCGCGCGATGCGACCAAACGTGAAAACTCTGCGCGATGTATCCTGGGTGGAGATTGAGAGGATCGCTTCGACATGGCCGGATAACATTCGCCGACGCGCGCGCCATGTAACTTCTGAGATGTTGCGCGTCCATGCCGCCGCGGCAGCGCTGCGAAAAAACGACTTCGTCAAGTTGGGCCGGCTGATCTCCGACGCACACGCAAGCCTGGACAAGGACTATGAGGTTTCCTCAAGTGAATTGAACTTGATGGTGGACCTAGCGAAAAAAATCCCAGGAATCCTGGGCGCACGAATGACGGGGGCGGGATTCGGAGGATGCACAATGAATCTGGTGCGCGCGAGTGCGGCCACGGAATTCGCTGGCAAGCTCGCAAAGTGTTATGAAGACCGCACTGGAATCAGAGCAGACGTGTACGTGTGCCGCGCTTCGGATGGTGTCGAGGAGATCGCTTAATGCCTTGCATTAATTCAGAGTTACTATTGCCCGGAGGTCACCTTCAGCAGAACGACGCCGTGCGCGGGAACAGTCGCTGTGTAGCCATCCTCTGACGTTGCCACGTCCGCGTGCTTCCACAAGTCCCTGACACGCAGCGTTTTCCCGGACAAATCAATATCGCTCCATTTCACCGTGACGGCCTGCGGTTGGTCGTCTCGGTTAAAGAGTCCAACAGCCATGGAACCATCGTGCAGCGGCCGCGCCACAACAACCGCCGTGGCAGCGGGGTCCGAAATGCGCTTGGCCGGCCTCCCGTCAGGATCCTGGTCGATCGCTATCACCTCGTGATTCATCAGAATCTCTTTCGTCTCCCCGGACATCGTGCGCAAGTCATTACCGGCCAGCAGAGGCGCCGCTAACAGCGACCACAGACTCATGTGCGTTTTGTATTCGTCATTCGTCATGCCACCGTTGCCGATCTCGAGCATGTCCGGATCGTTCCAATGGCCGACGCGAATGTAGGAGGCGATGTCGAATTGTTTGAAACCGATTTCCGACATCCTCTTCCAAGTATCATTAATGTCTCCCGTGGTGCGCCACAAATTTCCGCCGACCTTCGCGCCCCACTTCCACACGTCCTCTTCGCCGTACTGGCAGAGGCTGAAAACAATCGGGCGTCCAGTCTTGAGCAATGCGTCGCCCATTTTCTGATAGACCGCTTGCATGTCTTCGTTCTTATAGATTTGATCTGCGCTACACCAATCGTATTTCAGGTAATCGAAGCCCCATGCCGCATACGTGTTCGCGTCCTGTTGCTCATGCCCGTAGCTGCCTTCGTAACCGGCGCAAGTTTTTGGACCGGGCGACGTGTAAATGCCGATCTTCAGGCCCTTCGAATGAACATAATCTGCGAGCGCCTTCATGTCGGGAAATTTCGTGTTACTCGTAATATTGCCATTCGCGTCGCGCGGGCCCTCCCAAGTGTCGTCAATATTGATGTAAACGTAGCCCGCGTCCTTCATTCCGCTCGACACCATGGCGTCCGCCATTCCGCGAACGTCCGCATCAGTTACTTTGCCGGCAAATTTGTTCCAGCTATTCCAGCCCATGGGCGGCGTACGGGCCAGTCCATTGTCTGAAACATCGTGAAGCGCGGGAGGAGGAATGCGAGCGGGAGGCAACATGACTTTCGGGTCGCCGCGTTCCGCAGTTCCTTTCAAAGGCGCGCGGCCGGGAAATGCCGACGTCAGGGAGATTTTGTCATCTTCGACTGTTCCATCATACGTAACCTCGCGCGTTTGCGGCGGACGTCCAAAGGTCACTGTGAAGTGCAGCGTCCCATTGCGCAACGTTCCGTCGCTGATGGGTATCTCGCGGCGCGGGCCGAACATCACCTTGCCGGTGACGTTTTCGCCGTCCTGCTTCAAATCGAGAAACATTTCGCGAAAATTCCCGTCTCCTGTGGGAGTCTTGAAGATCCAGAATCCTGTGATGTTCATCTGCGCAGCTGCGAAAGGCACAACGAGCAGCAAGCAGAAAATCGCGCTCAGCAACACGCCGAGAAATACTTTTAGAGAAACAGATTCTGGCCGTGAAATATTCTTTGAAGGCTTCATAGGATAGATTCGACCTCGGTTGATTGCTTTTTTCATGCCCTGAGCTCTCCCTTGTTTTCAATGGGCGAGTGTACATCATGTTGAGTCCTACGAAAATCTTTGCGAGTGCGTTCGTATCGCGCAATCGTCGCCGACACTCCTGCACACGGCCCGATCAGACGTTCCTTCCAGGTCAGGTGAACTCGGCGACTAGTTCGAAATGCTTCTGGTTTGCCGTCGGGAAGATGGCGACGTCGTGATGCGGGCCACCGAGTGTCGCGGCGGTGCCGTTCACGGTGACTTTCTGTAATGCATTCTGAGCCGGCAAGCGGAATTTGACTTGCAATTCCTTCGGCGCGCCGGGCCGCGCGAGTTCCACCGACGCTGCGACTTGTTTTGTCGCGGGATTTGTCACCATTTTGAAACTAACACGTCCCCAGCGAGTGGGTGCGTGATCGAGCCTAATTTCCTTCCCGGAAACCACCCAGTCGCGCGGAAGACCCTTGCCGAAATAGAGCTTTTCCTCATCCGAATCCTCGAACACCAGCATCCAGCGCACCAGCAACGGAATCGTTTGCTGCGCCGGAATGCAGAAAGTTGCCGTGCCACCCTCGATGCCGGAGACTTCGCCGGCAGTCCAGCTCCCGCGCGAATGGTCGTGAAAGCGGTGCGAATAGAGGAACAACAAATATTCCTCGACGCGATCCAAGCGGAGCAGCATTTGCGCGTAGCCGTACGAGATGAAGCCGAGAATGTCGCGTCCTGTGGGATGAGGTCGCTCGACGTTTGCGACGACTCCTAACGTGGTTGCGCCGTACGCGCGCATGCAGTCGATGACCAAATTCGCAAGGCTGGGGGGCAGGACATCCGCTTGCAACAATTCCGCGTATGGGCGATGCGCCCACTGTTGAGGGCTGGGGCGTTCCTTCGTGAGGGAATCGCGGAATGTGAGAGTGGTTCCGGGATAGGTTCCGATGTACGGCGGATTCATATCGTGGCGGATATTTTTTTCGATGCTTGTTGCAACACTATCCTGCAGGACTTTGCTGCGTCGCAGCCAATCGGCGGTTGATTTTTCAGTCGCGCGCGCAGGTTTAATGCTGTTCCACGCGTGGCTCAAATCTTTCAAGCCTCTGGCGGCGAATGCGCTGTTGGCGAAATAAGGGAGCCACCACGTGGCAGGCTTCGGAGCGAGGCAGGAATCCGATTCGCTCCAGCCATGAATCAGGCCGTGGCCCGGATCGTTCGAGGACAAGCGGAGGCTTTCGTCGTGCATTTCGCAGAGCATTGACGCGGTAGCTTCGATTTTCGCTTGATGCTTCAAAAGCAACGCGGCATCGCGCGAGTAGTTGAAATACTTCGCGAGGAGCATCAGCTCCATGCCGAATTGAGCTGTCTCCGGCCCGCGCATGTTGATCATGCCCTTCGAGTCGGTGAAATCGGAAAAATAGTTATCAATGATGTCGTGCGCCGCATCGAATCGGCCCCATTCGAGATTCGCAAAAACCGCCATGGTGAAGATATCTTGAAAACCGTCGTACTCTGAGCCGTAGTAATCGCGGTCGACGGCGCCATATTTCGGATACACGCCGCCGGGTCGCACCATCAGTTCTTTGGCGAATGCGTGCTTCGACATGTCGACCCACACGTTTTGTGGAAGCGATGCTGTTGCAAAATCGCGCAACTGGGCATCCCAGTAGTCGGCGAAAAGAAGAAGTGCGCGGTAGAAATCTTCCACCGGAGGATCTTCACGGCCGGGAGGATACGCCGGATAGCTGTAGCCATAAACCACTTTGGATATTTTTCCGTCTTCGATCTGTGCGGTTCGATGCCAGGTCTGCACAATAAATCTGTCGCGCGCTTTCACGTCGCCAAATACCACAACTTCGTCATAGGCGATGTCTGAAACAGGAAAGATTTTGCGGACCGCAGGCATCCATCCACCGATCAGGCCTTCGTAGCGCTTCTGAGTCTGTTGCATGTTGAGTTCTGGAAAATACTGGCCGGGGTGATATGTGCGCGTGCTTCCTGACGGATAGACGGGCATCGTATCCGAGCATTCTCTTGTGCCTACGAACGTATTCCAGGGCAGACGGAAAAATACTGGGCGGTCGCCGGTGCGGGAACCCATGGGAGGAGCAGCGGACTTTACCAAATCGGGATCGGGATCGCCGTTCTGGAGGAGTTTGTCCGCCAGCAGATCGCCATCGGCCATGCCGATGTCCTCCAAGCTCGACCCAAGATAAGGCGGATCCGCTTCCGCAAAAGTGGCCTCGGCGGTTTTCGGAAGTACGCGACTATCTCCGCGCGACGAAAGAAACGTGATAGCGCCATCGCGCGTACGAAAATCCTCGAAGACTTTCCATGTAGTTGAATCCATCTTGAATTCGCAGACCAAGGTGTGGCCTTCGACGTCAGGCGCGTGCTCATGGGGACGAACGGGCTTTGCGAACACCGTGGGACGTTCTGCCGCATCACCAGGCTTCGGCAAATATCGCAAAGCTGCCGTGGTGACTGCGAAATTCTGTAAAAAGGCGCGGCGATCCATGGCGCTCCTTTCCGTAACAAGCTTGGCGGGCGAAATTTCTTTGGTAATTTTTAGCTTCGCTCTCGGGTGAGATTTGTACCATACTCCGCGGGATGCGTGTAAACGTTTTCTAGGAATTGCGGCAGACTCGTTGGTATACGGTGCGCGACCGGCTGGAAGAGCTTGACCCCAGACGAGTGTTTGCTTTTGGTCTTGCAACGGTTTCAGGAAGGGTTTGGACGATCGCGCGAAGAATAGAGACCGCCGTGTTTATGAAGGATTGACTTCTTGCCTGCGGAGCAAGATAGTGCTGTTTTCCCGCTGTGGAAATTTGTGGAATCGAGAATGAAGATGAAAATGAGGCTGGTGAAATGAAGAGGCGGCGATTTCAATTTGCGAAAGCGATTGTTCTGTTGTGCGCACTGAGTCTTGGTTGGGGATTGCACCACGAAGCCGCGGCACAAGGACGGAGGGTGCAGGGACCGCCGACGCCTGGGCCGATGTTGGAGCAGGGAATCATTAATCTCGATACGCCAGAATTTGAGTTGAGTCTCGTGCGCTCGTCGCAAACAGTTGCGGCGCTAAAACCGAAAGGGGCCGACGGTTTTGATTTTACGCCGGGCGATTTGCTCGTGTCGCGGTCGCACAACGGTTACTACCACCTCGGCGATTTGGATTTGCGCTTGCGCGTCGGGAATACGGGCGAATGGAAAAGTTACTCGACAGCCGTGGAGCGCACTCCTGTAAAGGCTCTTTCAATATCGGGGCAAGTTCTGGCAGCCGCGGATCTGACTCCGACATTGCCCGAGGATTTTCCCCTCGATGTGACGCGCGCGTGGCTGGTCGACAATGGCGAGCTGGTTCTTCGCTTCACTTTGAAAAACACGACTGCACACGTGGTGCAAATTGGCGCGCTGGGCATACCGATGGTCTTCAATAATGTACTGAACAAGCGTTCCCTCGCGGAAGCGCACGAGAAGTGCTCCTTCTATGATCCGTACATAGGAGAGGATGCTGGCTACCTGCAGGTCACACGGCTTAACGGCCACGGTCCTGCTCTGCTGGTGGTGCCGGACGGCAAAACGCCGTTCGAAGCGTACAATCCGATTTTGAACAAACGAAAAGTAAACGGAGCAGTACCGATTTTCACTGATTTCACACCGCGCGGGGTGACGTTCGAAGGATTTTACGACTGGATGGTATACAGCGAAGCGTACGCCGAAAACGAGTGGAAAAACGCGCAGTCGTGGAATCCGCCGAGCATGCTCAGTCTTGCACCGGGCGAGTTAAAGACGTACGGCGTAAAATTTCTCCTTTCGGACTCAATTCGCCACATCGAGAAAACGCTTACTGCAAACGGCCGTCCCGTTACAGTTGGGATTCCTGGTTACGTTTTGCCGATGGATATCAATGCACGCCTTTTTCTGAAATATCGCAATGCCGTGAAGTCGGTGGCGGTGGAACCAACTGGTGCGATTGATATCCATCAAGACGCGCCAACATTGAGTGGCTGGAAATCCTTTACATTAAAGGGTCGAACGTGGGGCCGTTCGCGTTTGACGATCACTTACGAAGATGGTTTGGTGCAAACAATAAATTATTTTGTCATCAAACCTGAGTCGCAGGTGGTTTCTGATCTGGGGCATTTTCTGACTACGAAACAGTGGTTTGTCGATCCGAAGGATCCGTTTCACCGCAGCCCTTCGGCGATGACCTATGACCGTGAAACCAATCAAATCGTCACGCAAGACAGCCGTGTGTGGATTGCTGGGTTGAGCGACGAAGGCGGTGCCGGCTCCTGGCTGGCCGCAATCATGAAAGAATTTGGCCAGCCGGACAAAAAAGAGCTGGACAAGTATCAGCAGTTTGTGGATGGAGTGCTGTGGGGCGGCATACAGTACAAAGATGGCCCGGAAAAATACGGCGTAAGAAAGAGCCTTTTTTACTATCAGCCAGACGAGTTGCCGCACGGATATTATCGAAGCGACCTCGATTGGCGCAGTTGGACAAGCTGGAATAAAAAGGCATCAGAAGCAGTCGACCGCTCGTTCAATTATCCGCACGTCGCGGCCGCGTACTGGGTGCTTTATCGACTGGCGCGCGACTATCAAGGTCTCGTCACGGACCATTCGTGGCAGTGGTACCTGACGCACGCCTACGAAACTTCCATCGCGATGACGAACGACGCGCCGGGTTTGGCGCGGTTCGGGCAAATGGAAGGCGATATATTTTTGAAGATCATGACGGACCTGCGACTCGAAGGGATGACGACCCAAGCCGACGACCTCGAAGCAAAAATGCGCGCGCGCGCCGACCGTTGGAAGGAAGAAGCATATCCATTCGGTAGTGAAATGCCGTGGGACTCGACGGGCCAGGAAGAAGTGTACGCGTGGATGAAATACTTCGGTTACGAAGCGAAAGCCGATGTGACTCTGAACGCAGTGCTTGGCTACGATCCGACCATTCCGAGCTGGGGTTATAACGGAAGCGCGCGACGTTATTGGGATTTTATTTACGCCGCGAAGGATCAACGTCTCGAACGGCAGCTTCATCATTACGGCTCCGGCATCAACGCCATTCCGCTACTCGCGGCCTATCGCGAGCATCCAGATGACTTTTATCTCTTGCGCGTAGGTTACGGCGGCACGATGGGAGCGCTGACAGATATCGATCAGGACGGATTCGCCTCGGCTGCGTTCCACGCTTTTCCGGACATGCTTAAGTTTGATCCATACTCGGGCGATTACGGTCCTAACTTCTTCGGCCATGCATTGAACACGGCCACATATATTGTGGACCAGCCGGAATTCGGATGGCTGGCTTTTGGCGGAAACCTCCAGGCCGCGAGCCAAACAATCAGAGTCACGCCCCTCGATTCGTTTCGCATGCGCGTGTACCTAGCGCCCCTGGGCCTGTGGCTCACGCTCGACGCGGGAAAATTCGACGCAGTGGACATGAATTCCAAGACCGGCGTCGTGCGGCTTGGCATTGCCTCCGCGACGGAATTCACGCCGACCGCGTATCTGCGCATTGAGCAACCGGCGAAAATCGCGGGCGTCGGCTCGTACAAACTCGAAAAGCCATTCAAGGTTGAGCGAGGAGCGTATGTGATTCCGTTGCGCAAAGGAACGACTTGGGTCCAGTTGCGAGCAAAACAGTAGAAAAAGATCGAGTCTAACGACCATATGAAAAGAGGATACGATCGCAGGCAAGTCTTGAAAGGCATGAGCGCGGCATGCGCGGCGTTTCTGCTGCCGGAAGAACAAGAGCGGACTGAAAATTCTCGTCACCTGCGAGTTGCTGGCCAGGATGCGGAAATCCAAATCAGTTCGGTGAGCAAGCGTACGTTTCGCCTAAGCATTTTGCCCATCGTGAATAGGGAAGTCGGAACAATCCCGACCGACGGATCGCTGTTGCGCGAATCCTGGGGCGCGCCAATTGCGAAACTTCGCGGCGCACTCAGTGCGCGAACGGTGAAAAGCGGTGACGTAAATGTGCGAATCAGCACCGACCCGCTTACTTTTACAATCGAGTCTGTTGCCTCCGGCGAGCAAATCCAAAAAATAAAAGTGGATGAAGAGACGGGAGTCGTTTCATTTCTCACGGGAGACTCGCCAATCCTGGGGCTCGGAGAAGGCGGGCCGCAATTCGATCGGCGCGGATCGACCGAGCGGATGCACAGCGGGCAGGGCGGCTACAAACTTGCGACGCACGGCGGGCGCGTCCCGATTCCGTGGCTGATCGGAACAGCTGGATGGGCGATGTTCATCCACCAGCCATTTGGAACTTTCGATTTCACCGGACCAGAAAGTAAATTTCAGCCGGAGAGTCCGGATACAGCGCTTCCGCTGGACATTTTTTTTGTAGCGTCACGCGAGCCGGCCGCGATCATGACGGAATATGCGCGTCTTACTGGGCACGCGGAAATGCCGCCGCTGTGGGCGTTTGGCTATCAGCAGTCGCACCGCACGCTTGCGAGTCGCGAGGAAATTGTGGCCGAAGCGAAAATGTTCCGCGAAAAAAAACTTCCCTGCGACGCGTTGATCTATTTGGGCACAGGCTTCTGTCCGTCAGGATGGAACACCGAAAACGGATCCTTCGCGTGGAATTCGCGCGTCTTTCCCGATCCGAAGGAAATCCTCAGGGAATTTCACAAAGATCATTTTCGCGCCGTGCTGCATGCCGTGATTTTAACGAGAAAGCTTCACGGAACAGTTCATGATCCGTGCGGACTCGCGCGATTCGACGCAGAGGAAGCAAGCTGCTACTGGGACGCGCACCGCAAGGACTTCGCCATGGGCGTCGACGGCTGGTGGCCCGATGAGGGCGATCCGCTGGATATCGCGTCGCGGCTGACGCGCAATCGAATGTATTGGGAGGGTCCGCAGATTGACCGCCCGAACGAACGTCCCTACGCGCTGCATCGCAACGGATACGCGGGAATGCAGCGATACGCGTCGTTTTTGTGGTCCGGCGATGTGTACTCCACATGGGAAACGCTAAAAGTTCACATTCCGAACGCCGTCAATACAGCGCTTTCAGGAATTCCTTACTGGGGCACGGACATTGGCGGCTTCGTTCCCACGAAAGAATTCACTGCGGAGCTTTACTTGAGATGGTTTCAGTTTGGCGCGTTTTGCACGCTGTTTCGCTGCCATGGGCGAACGTGGAAATTGCGACTGCCGTGGGGCTGGGACACAGGCGATCCTGGACCCATCGAGATCAGCAATTATGGCGGCGCGGCGATTCCTGATGCAAGCCAGTTACACAACACGCAGGTTGAGCCCATTTGCCGCAAGTATCTGGAGCTTCGTTATCGCATGCTGCCGTATTTGTACAGCGCGGTGCGCGAGTGCGCAACCACCGGCATGCCAATTATGCGCGCCTTGTGGCTGCATTATCCGGATGATCCAGTCGCCGTTGCGCGGGACGATGAATACTTGTGGGGACGCGACGTGCTGGTCGCGCCCGTGTTTGAGAAAGGCGCAACTTCGCGGCGCATCTATCTTCCTCGCGGCGCTTGGTACGATTTCTGGACTGGCGAACGCACGGAAGGAGGCCGCGAAATTGCGCGCGATGTCGATCTGGAAACGATGCCGCTGTTCGTTCGCGCGGGCGCGATTGTGCCGCTGGGTCCTGTCAAACAATATACCGGTGAGAAAGTCGATGAGCCGATGTCGCTCACTATATATCCAGGTGCGGATGGTTCGTTTCTTCTGTATGAAGATGACGGGGCGTCCTTTAATTATCGCCGGGACGATTGGATGGGCATAAAAACTGCGTGGAACGATTCGCGACGCGTGTTGTCGCTGCATCTTGCCGAAGGCTCGCGCATGCTCCCGCCGTTGCGGCGAAGGATTGAAGTGAGGTTGCAGCAAGCAACGCGGCAACTCGTGTTTGAAGGGCGGCCGATTGAGGTTTCATTCTGATGAAGCTGGTTTGTTGGATTTCCTGAAACTGTACCGACGCGGTGAAGTGACGCTATAATCTGCCATGCGATCTTTTCCCCGGTTATGCGTCCGCGCGATGAACAGACTCCTTGTGGCGATTTTCGGCGTGCCGCTCGCTCTGGGATTGCTCGTGAATTGTTCTGTCGCGCAAACTTCGAAGAAGTCGGCGGCAAGCGATGCAACGGCGTCCGCTCAGCGAGGTCTTCAACTCGCGGAACAGGGTTTTTGCAAAGAGGCGCTGCCGGTGCTGCGGAAGTCAATCGGGCACGTGGCCAAAAAGAAAATGAGGTACAACGTGGAAATGGCGACGGCGCAATGCGGAATGAGCGCGGGTCAAGAGGACGCCATAGTTGAGGCCCTGGTATTGCTGCGCCGGGAATTCCCGCGCGATCCGAAAGTTCTCTACACGGCGACACACTTTTACTCCGAGTTGGCATCGCATGCGGCGCAAGAACTCGCAGCAATGGCTCCTACGTCGGCGGAAGCGCAGGAGCTTAAGGCGGAGGCGCTTGAATCGCACGGGAAGTTGGAACAGGCGGCGGGTGAATATCGCAAAATCCTCGACAAGTATCCTGGCCAGCCTGGGATTCATTATCGCCTCGGGCGGATTATCCTGGCAGAACCCGCGACCACGACGACCGCTGACGACGCGAAGAAGGAATTTGAAGCGGAACTGAAGATCAGTCCCACCGCGGCCTCGGCGGAGTTCATGCTGGGCGATCTTGCGCGACAGGCGCAGGACTGGAACGAGGCAATTGCTCATTTTTCACGCGCCGCGAAGCTGGATGCCGGATTTTCGGAAGCTTACCTTGGGCTCGGTTTGTCGCTCAACGCCGCTGGGAAAAATTCCGACGCTGTCCCGCCACTGGAAAAATATGTGAAGATGGATCCGGAGGATCCTGCGGGGCACTATCAACTGGCAATTGCCTATGCGCGAACGGGACGCAAGGAAGACGCGCAACGCGAGATAACTCTTCAACACGAAGCGGAGAAAAGAGCGTTGCCCGCGGGACCGCAAGATCCAGGCCAACACTAGCTGGAAACTCCCGTAACACAGTCACTCAAATTTGGCAGATTACGTCTTGCGAGTTTCGCGTCACTATTTCCACTTTCCCTCGCCTTCGACGATTGTGATGTAACGATCGATGGGAAGATTCGTGAAGCGCTCGGTTGCACCTCCCGGCTGCGGCCATTTCACTTCGAGCGAGTCGATTTTCGGGCGCTGCCCAATTCCCAGGGCTATGCGAGGGTCATGCGACGAGAGATAGCTACCGCCGCCGACCTTGAAGCGATGGCGTTTGAAATCGCCTGCCTGATACGTAATTTTCGCGCCGATGGCGTCGATATTGGATTTTCGTCCCACCAAGCGCACTCCCAACCAGTGGTTTTGCCGTCCTGCGTTATTGCGCAAAAGAATCGGCGGAGCGTCATTGACTGCGACTAGAACATCCACGGACCCATCGTTATCAAAGTCGCCGAGCGCCATACCGCGTCCTGCTATAGGCCGCGAAAAAATCGGGCCACTCTGCGCGCTTATGTTGCGGAAGCCGCGTCCGGTGTTGCGGAAAAGCAGCATGGGTTCGCGATATTCGACGTTTTGCATGTGTTTTTCGACCGCAATGTCTGGATGGCCGTTGCAGAGGAGAAGATCGAGGTCGCCGTCGTTATCGTAATCGAAAAACTTCAGCCCCCAGCCACTCATTAACATGGTCGCCGAGCCGATGCCGTCAGAGGGCGCGAGATCGGAGAACGTCTCGTCTTTATTATTATGATAGAGAGAAAACATTTCGTGATCCACATTGGAGACGAATAGGTCGACCCAGCCGTCCTGGTCGTAATCGGCAGCGTCCACGCCCATGCCCGACCGCGCCCGGCCAAAACTGTTGTAGCCCACGCCCGCGAGCAGTCCGGTTTCAGAGAATCGCCCGTTGCCCTGATTGAGAAAAAGAAAATTGGCGACCGTGTCGTTGGATACGAAAAGGTCCATCAGCCCATCGTTGTTGATGTCGCACGCGACCACGCCCCATGCCTTGGCCAATGATTTCGCAACGCCGGATTTCTCGCTCAGGTCCGTAAATGTGCCGTCTCCGTTATTATGAAAGAGCCGGCAGGGCGCGGGATCGTAGACATTCGGTTTGCAATACCACCGCTCGCCCGTCAAATCATTGCCGCAAAACTTGTTTTTCGATTTGCTCCAATCCGCGAATTGGCACACGAACAAATCAAGCTGACCGTCATTGTCGTAATCGAACCATACGGCGCTGGTGGCCCAACCGGGCGCGGCGACGCCGGCCCTCTCCGTTACGTCCGTGAATGTCCCATTACCATTGTTGTGATACAGAATGCTGCGAGGATACTGCGTCACGTAAAGGTCGGGCAGACCGTCGCGGTCGTAATCGCCGACGGCTACTCCCATGCCGTAAGCGTTCCCCGGAACTCCGGCCTTTTCGGTGACGTCCGTGAAAGTGCCATCACGATTGTTGTGATAGAGCGCGTTGCGAAGCGGCGGGACGGGATTGTAAAAGTCGCATTTGCCACTGTTCACCAGAAAAATGTCCATCCAGCCGTCATTGTCGTAGTCAACGAACGCGCAACCGGCGCCGAGCGTTTCAGGCTCATACATTTGGGGCGAAAGTCCGCCAACGTGAGCCCACGAGATACCAGTTTTCGAGGGAGCAACTTCTTCAAAAGCAGGCAGGGAATCTGCGGCGGAGAGCACGCCGCCGAACAGAAGAGAGGGGTCGAGTGGTCTGAGCGCGGCGGCGAGACCGGGCCAGCCCAACATGTGCAGCAGGCGGCGACGGGAAAGCGCGCGCAAGTGTGCAGGCGAAGTGACAGACATGCCTATGCTACGACCTCTTTTCCTCCCGTCGAGCGCAACGCGCTTACGGTCTGGCGTTGCAAAGGAAACGTTTTCCTGTTTCCATGATTCCGGAACAGGATAGCAATAAAAATGTAGCTTTAACATTGAAAGAACCGTGAATCAACACACGCGTGCGAAATTGGCGCGACTCGGAACTTTCTAGGGCGCGGCCGAAGTGACAACTTTCTCGACATTTTCGAGGCGGGACTTGCTGAAAGCCATCGGAGCTACTGTTGCCTGCGGTTCCCTTAATCTCAGTAGCGCAATTGCATCCTCCAGTCCGCGCGTCGAGTTCGTTGACATCGCGCAGTCTGCCGGGATTGATTTTCGACATGACAATGCGGCCTCGCCCGAGAAATATCTGATCGAAACCATGGGTTCCGGCTGCGGTTGGATCGACTACGACCAGAACGGATTGCTCGATTTATATTTGGCGAACGGCGCGGAAACGCGATTGTACAAGCCGGCGCATCCGTTGCGGGCCGCCCTTTACCGAAATAACGGGGACGGAACGTTTACCGACGTTACGATGAAAGCAGGCGTAGGGGCCGAGGGCTTGTTCGGAATGGGCGTGGCCGTGGGCGATTACGATAACGACGGATATCCCGATTTGCTCGTGCTCGGATATGGTCGATGCATTCTGTATCACAACAATGGCGACGGCACCTTCAGTGATGTGACATCTCGTGCGGGAGTGCAGAATTCGGGCCGGTGGGCATCGAGCGCGGCGTGGTTTGATTATGACAATGATGGCCGCCTTGATCTGGTGATTGCGAATTACATTGATTGGTCTCCCGACCGGAATTTCTGGTGCGGGGACCACGGTCCAGGAATGCGCAGCTACTGCCATCCGGATGATTACGATGGGGAACCGCCGACGCTTTACCACAACAACGGAGATGGAACGTTTACGGACGTAAGCAAACAGTCCGGAGTGGGATTGAAATCGGGAAACGGTCTGGGCGTGGTGACTTTCGATTATGACAATGACGGCTGGCAGGACATTTTTATCGCGAACGACTCGATGGCCAATTTTCTGTTTCACAACAACCGGGACGGAACATTTCGCGAAGTAGGATATTTTGCGGGCGTTGCGGTAAGTGCGGATGGCCTGCCTGAAGCGGGCATGGGAACTGATGCGGCTGATGCGACAGGGAATGGCCGCATGGACGTGATTGTTACGCACTTGGACAGCCAGCTCGCGCGGCTCTATCAAAATATGGGGAAGGGAACGTTTGAGGACGCAACGCTGCGCAGCGGGCTTGGCTACGCCACTTTTCGTATGAGCGGCTTTGGCGCTCGCTTTATGGATTACGACAATGACGGTGCGTCCGATATTTTTATGGCGAACGGGCATGTGCTCGACAATATTCAGCGCTACAACGCCAACGTTCGTTACGCGGAGCCGAAACTGATGTTCCGCAACATGGGCCACGGCGCGTTCAAGAACGTGAGCGACGAACTCGGACGCGACCTTCAGCTTCCACGGGTGAGCCGCGGAGCAGCGATCGCTGACTTCGACAATGACGGTGACTTGGACATTCTGGTGAACAACAATGGCGGGTGGCCGCAGTTGCTGAGAAATGACGGCGGAAATGCAAATCACTGGCTGGAGATTCTGCTGATTGGCACGCGGTCGAATCGAGACGGAGTGGGTGCACGAGTCAAAGTTTCCGCGGGCAATCTTGTTCTTTACGAACAGCGAAAGGGCGGAATGAGTTACCAATCGGCGCAGGATCCGCGGCTTCATTTTGGCCTGGGAACCCACGTGGGCGTGGATGCGGCTGAGATTGCTTGGCCGAGCGGCGCGGTCACGATACTGACAAACGTCAAGAGCGACCAGATCATCGCGGTTGAGGAAGGGAAAGGCTTAGTAGAAAGAAAGTTCCCTCGAGTGGCTCGACGCGGAGGTGGAGATTGATTGACCGCGACGGCATCAAGGGAATTAAGGAAAATTAAGGTTGTTGAGGCGGCCGTCCGGATGAGACGTAACCAGCTTTGTGGCTGGGCGAATCGGATTTGTACTTTGCGGCCTGCTTTTGATTCAAGGTGGCGAGGATCGTCAACGTGCGCTGTGCTTCCTGCAGATTACCGTTGCGCCGGTAAGCAACAGCGAGGTGCGAATAAATCGACGCATCCTGTGGAGTGAGGTTTCGCGCTGCTTGCAGAGAGGAAATCGCCTCATCGGTTCGACCTTCCATCAGATATAGTTCGCCGAGCGCGGCCTGGGAGACGGAATAGTTTGGACGTTCGGCCACGGATTTTACCAGCGCTGCTTCCGCTTCGCGAAATTCCGGTTGGTCCGGACTGGCGCCCGAATGAACCACGGCATTTCCGAAGATCGCCAGCAGAATATAGTTGTTGTGACCTTTCCGTATTCCTTCCCTCGTGATTCGAACCGCCTCAGAAGGATCGCCTTCCATAAGCGCTTTCTGACCGGAAGCCATGTAAGAAATGTCAGTTCCGGCTCCGAGTTTGCTGGCGAGACCGAAATCGAAGGCTGCCGAATCAGGTTCATTTTCGAAGGAGAAGAAAACGCCGCGCTCATAATGCAAACGCGAGGAATTGGGAAGATGCTGCAGTCCGATATTAAGAACTTCCAAGCCGAGATCGTAAGACTGGTGGTCCATGCACGCCTCAGACACAAGTAAATAGAGTTTTTCGTCTAGCGGAGTTTGCATGACCGCTTGCTGGAAAGCGCTGAATGCTTCCTTATCCTGGCCCTTCCCAATATAGGCCTGAGCTAGCAGATTGTTCACCCCGGCGGTCGCATAACCGGTGATTTTCATTGGGCCAAGGATCCGGATCGCTTCATCGAACTGAGCTGTGCTCACGTAACACAACGCGAGATCAAAGTTCGCGGCGTATTCGTCGGAGACGTGTCCCCGTGCCGCGAGAAGATGTGGAATCGCGTCGGAAAAACGCCCCCGCTGCGTGAGGGCGATGCCATGTTGAAGTTCCGATTCCGGGGTGCTGGAGGAATCCGACTGGTCGAGCGCTTGAATTTGAAATACATCGCCGAATGCTACTGGAGACATGGCCCGTGTATACCGGGGGAAAGGCGCTAGTAGCGCGCCGATCGGCAACAGGAACTCGATAAAACGCCAATGATGCTTGTGCATGATTTCCTATCCCGAGTTCGAACATGTGCCGAATGCGCCCTCCGTTTCTCGGAGGTCTCGAACCTTCTGACATTTTAACAGCTTTTAACGGGAGTCAAGTCGCCGAGGAATTTTGGGCTTGACAAGCAGCGCAAATACATTATACAAGACGACCACAACTGGGGGGTTGTGGTCAGTTGGGGTGGAAAGCATGAGTAAACGTTTACTTGTGATGCCATTGTTCGCGCAGCGCCGAACGTGGCCGGCAATCAGAGCGAGTAGTTCATGGCTTCGCAAAGCTTTTTCTTCTGCTGGCAGTAGTGCTCGAATCCTTCCCGTAACGGATAACAACGACTTCCAAATCGCAAACAACGGCGCGGCGGTTGGCCATTTTAGAGGGATCCTACCGGAATCGGATGATCATATGCGAAACAAGACGCAAGTCGCGTTCTGCGGGACGCAGACAGAGCTTGGAAACGTCAAAGGAGGATGTATGTCGCGAAGTTTTTCTCGCGCTTTGATTTGTGGCATCGTGGCGTGTTTCTCGTTGTTCTTCGCGTTCAGCGTACCTTCCGCGTGGGGGCAAAACGGCGCTTACGGCAGCTTAAACGTTACGGTTCTCGACGAAAGCGGAGCCGTTGTGCCGAACGCGCAATTAACGATTGTCGATACCACTACAGGGGACGTCC
>DATEHB010000244.1:0-7580 GCA_035279805.1 Candidatus Acidiferrales bacterium | reverse complement strand
AAACGTCCATCTTAACGGAAGGACGGAGCAAAATCGAGTTTCGACGGCAGGGAACGTCACGGCCTCGCGCGATTGCCTATGCGAAAACGGCCACCTACTCGCAGCGGGCAAGCGGCAGGCAGATGCGGAAAGTCATTCGTGACGCAGGGCGACCATGGGGTCGACGCGCATCGCGCGCCGCGCGGGGATGTAACCGGCAAATGCGCCTACGGTGAGGAGCGCGACAGTGACAGCCGCAAGCGTCACCGGGTCGTACGGCGTTACGCCAAAGAGCATGTGGGCGATGAAGCGCGTTGCCGCAAGAGCGCAGGGCACTCCAATCACGATACCCACGAATGTGAGAAGCAACGTCTCGCGCAGAACCATGAACAGAACGCTGCCGCGCTTTGCTCCGAGCGCCATGCGGATACCCAATTCGCGTGTGCGGCGGGTGACACCGTAAGCCATCAAGCCGAAAAGTCCGATCCCGGCGATCAGGAGCGCCAGCGCACCGAAAAATGCCGATAGCATTGTGATGATGCGCTCTTGTAGAAGGGAGCGATTGATGTCAGCAGCAACTGTGCCGATCGCGGGCACGTATTCATGGCCGAGCGATCCGACGGCCTGCCGGATGGATTTTTCTATGAGGGCAGGTGTGACACTGGTACGAATAATTAATTGAGACCAGCCGGAAATATCGCCGTACTGAATTGAAGGCAAATAAACCGTGGGCGGGGCGTGCTTGCGAATGTTGTAAATGCTGGCATCGCTGACGATGCCGACGATTTGGAGATTTTGCCACTTCGGTTCGGTGTTGAAGTCAATGCGTTGGCCGATCGCGTTCCTGTGCGGGAATACTTTCTCGGCAAAAGTTTCGCTTACGACGGTGACACGAGGCGCACGGGCATCGTCCCGCCAGGTGAAGGTACGGCCCTGAAGCAGGGCGATACCGGCGGTATGGAAAAATCCCGGCATACCCATGGCGCAATCAGTCTTGATACCCGTTTGACGCGAACCGCTCGGGCCAACTTGCTCGCTCCACTCCATCCAGCCGAGCCTCATATGGGAGATTCCCGCCGACTCGACGCCAGGAAGATTCGCAATTTTGTCGGTCAATTGGTGGTAGTAGTTTGCCCAATCCAGATTCCGATATCCGCCCGGGTTCGGATAAAGATCGGCGTCGAGCAACCCTTGCGCCCGGAATCCCGGCTCGACTCCACGTAATTTCTCCAAGCTGCGAATGAAGAGGCCGGCGCCAGCAAGAAGCACGAGCGAAAGAGCGACTTGCGTGACAATCAAACCTTTGCCAAGCCTGCCGGTTCCGCGACCGACGCTCCGCGAACTCTGCTGAAGGGCCGCGTTCGGATCTCCGGCAGAGGCGCGCAAAGCAGGGGCAAGGCCGAAGAGGATCCCCGTGAAAATAGCGACCGCCGCCGCGAATCCCAACATTCGCGGGTCGGGTGTGAGATTTAGCGCGCCGGGAACGATATAGGTTTCCGCGAAAATAAGATTGGAGAGCGCCTCGCTTCCCCAGAATCCAAGAACCAAACCAGCGAAAGCTCCAACGACAGACAGCATTACGCTCTCGGTGAGCATCTGGCGCGCGAGCCGCCAGCGCCCCGCTCCCAACGCAACGCGCACGCCCATTTCATGGCTTCGCGCCGCAGCCCGCGCGAGCATGAGGCTGGCCAGATTTACGCACGCGATGAACAAAACGAGTCCAGAAATCCTCAAGAGGACGTAAAGTGGCGTCGAGAACCGCTCGCGATCATATGAGCTGCCTGTCGCGTCCGACGTCACTTTCAGCCGAAGATCGAGGAATCGGGCGCGTTCTTCCGTAGTGGGATTCACGGGCATGGTCGCCGCGCGGATTGCGGGCCACAACGAATCGAGTTGGGCACGCGCCTGTTCGAGCGTGGTGCCGGGTTTTAGGCGTCCAGCCGCGTCGAGCCAAAGAACATCACGCTGCTGCAGATGCTTCTGAACGTCTTGATGTCCGTAAATCAGCGGCTCGGCTATGAACGGCACTGCGATCTCAAATGGCATATCGGCCGTCATTCCCCTGAATCCCTGCCGCGTCACCCCGATGATTTTGAACGGAACTTGTTCGATCTTGATGGTGTTGCCGATCACACTTCGGTCGCCGCCATAATGAGCCCGCCAGAAGTCATATCCCAGCACCGCTACCAATGAGGGAGTCGCGGAGTTCACGTCAACGTCCTCTGGATCGATAAGTCGTCCAATCTCCGGGATGGCGCCGAGATCCGAATAGAAATTTCCTCCGATGGGCCAGACGTCGCCTCGTGAGAGTGAGCCGTTTGTCTCGACATTGACGACGCCCTCACCTTCCCACACGAACATGCTGGAAAACACACTCTGGTCGCGCGCTATTTCCTCGAACATAGGTAGCGACAAGGCCGAATAGGAATCAGTCTGCGCGTACGCGGCGACGTGAACAAGCTGCTCGGGATGCGGCACGGGAAGATCGCGAAGCACGAGGCCGTCGAGAAGGCTGAAGATGGCAGTATTGGCACCGATCCCAAGAGCAAGGGTGAGGACAGCGACGGCGGTGAAGCCGGGGGATTTGCGCAACATGCGGAAGCCGAAACGAATGTCTTGGAGGAGCGTTTCAAGGAATGGGAGGCCGCGACGGTCACGGTAACTTTCTTTCGTTTGCTCGACGCCGCCCAGTTTGATGAGCGCCTGGCGGCGCGCTTCTTCAGGAGTCATGCCGCACTGAAGATTATCTTCGATGTGCATTTGGAGATGGCTTTCCATCTCGGCGGCTAATTCACTATCGCGGCGTTGCCGACTGAATAGTCCGGCGAAGCGTAAAAGCCAAGCGCGCAGCGTTCTCATGCGAGGTCCCCGCAATTGTTACGGAACACAAGCAGAACCTGCCTCTCACAGCCAGGCATTGCTCTCACGTGCGTTCGGCTTCGGGCGATAAAAATCGCGCAAGGATCGCCGTGGTTTGCTCCCAGTCTTGTGCTTCGCGTTGGAGCTGTTTCCGGCCGGCGCGCGTCAGCTTGTAATATTTTGCCTTGCGATTGTTGTTCGAGAGGCCCCATTCGGAGGCGATGTTGCCCTCCTGTTCGAGTTTGAGGAGCGCGGGATAGAGCGTGCCGTAATTCAATGACAGCAAATTGCCGCTGGTCTGCTCGATGCGACGGGCGATTCCGTAGCCGTGCAAAGCGCCCATCGAATCGAGCGTCTTCAAAATCATCAAGGCCAGCGTTCCCTGCCGGACGTCCGGCTTGCCATTCGATTTGTCAGGTGACTTGCCATGAATCTTGTCTGTCATGAGTTGGTTTGAACCCCCTATGGTGTGCCCATAGGAAGAATTGCATGTTTCGTATGGGAAAGCAATAGAGGATTTCTCTCGGTACGCTGAGATCTTAGCTCCAGCAAGTACTGTCGTACCGTTGTCGCGAAACGGCCGGATTCTTTATAGTTGGATTGACAGATCGGCTACATTTTGTGGCTGTTTGAAGCGCAAATTGGGGGAAAGGTTCGCTTGGGAGAGCATTGTGCGGAACGTCAACCGCACAAGCACGCGGCACTTTGTCCGTGACAATTTCTGCTATCCTCCCAGAGCGCACCCCCGATTCTTATTGGAGCTGTGAATTGTTGACTCAGGCGGGAATCGTCGGAGTCGTCCTGCTGGCCGGAGCCTTGCTTCTGGCCGCGTTCTTCACGTACGTCTACGCGTTGAAACGACAGAGTTACCTCCTCGTTTGGGCGGGTGGGTGGCTTGCGGTCGCGCTGAATTCGCTCGGCGGCGTCCTGGAAATGTGGTTCGGGCATGGGGCCTGGATTTTCGCAGCAGAGGAATGGCTGCTCGCTGTTGCGGCGCTGTTGTTTCTCGCAGCAGCACGCCTCTACGGAAGATCCGCGGTACGGCTGAGCACGATTGCCGGCGTGGCCGCAGTTGCCGCTCTGTGGGCCGTGGCGCATACCGAGGCGTGGGTATCGGTCTCGTTATATTTAGGGGTGGCGATGCTCCTGTTCCTTGTGGCGCGCGTCTTCTGGCAGGAAGGGCGCAAGCGGGAGTCGCCATCGGATTTTCTGCTGGCTGCCTCGTTTATCACGTGGGGCGTGCTGGATTTGGGAATTCTGCTGCAACCACGAAGCGCGTGGTTGAGCAGCCTTGATCTTCATCTGCCCCTGCTGGTGCCGCAGCTTTTCTGCGGCGTGCTGATGGTGATGGCGGTTTATGAGGAAGAGCGGCATCGCATCGAACGCAACATGCTGGCGCTTTCGAATTTGAATCTTGCGACCTCCAGCTTCGTCGGCGGTGAAATTCAGAAAATGCTCGCGCAGGCGCTGGATCGCGTGCTCAACGTGGTGCGCATTCCCAGCGGTGCATTGTGCCTGCATTACGGAGATGCTGGCGGACCTATTTCGGTGGTGACAACGGGCTTGACGGATGAGTTCAGCTCGAAAGTCCTCGAAGAAAATCTGGAGGACGCGATTGTCAAGCTGGTTGCACGCCTGGGCGGATTGGTCGTCTTGCGCGATCTGGCTAAAGATGGCATGTGGGAGGCGCTCGAACGCGAGCCTTCCTTCAAGCGAATTCGCGAGCTTTTGCTGGCCCAGAATCTTCGAACCGTGGTGGGAATCAGCCTGCAGGCAAAGGAACGAGTGTTGGGAGTGCTGCTGCTCGGAACGCCGGACAGCCGTCCGTTCACGCCGCCGGAGCTGCGGCTCCTGCTGGCGCTCGGGTATCAGATCGGCATGGCCGTCGAGAACAGTTATCTGATACAGCAAACTTCCCGGCGCAGCGAGGAGCTTCACATCCTGAACGAGATTGGCCGGGCGATGAGCTCGACTCTGGATACGAACACGTTATTCGAAACGATTTACATCGAGATGCGGCGTTTGTTCGACCTTGCAAGCTTCTACATTGCGACGTATGACAACGCGCACGAACAGATATGCTATGAACTCGAAGTGGTGGATAACGCCAGACTGCCAAAGCGCGTGCGTCCAGCTGGAAACCGGCTGACTGAGTACATGATTCGGGAACGGCAGCCGATCCTGATTCGCGAGAACTTCTCCGCGGAATTGGACAGACTTGGCGTCAAAACGACGCGGCCGGCAGGATGTTTTTGCGGCGTACCGCTTATTCTCTATGACCGGGCCATCGGCGTGATGGCCATTCACAGCGCCCAGGAGCGCGCGTTCGACGAAGGACATCTGGAGTTGATGCGCGTGCTCGCAAGCCAGGCCGGCATCGCGATGGAAAATGCAAGGCTATTCGCGCAGGAACAAAAAAAGTCGCGCCAATTGACCCTGTTGAACAAGATCTCGAACCACGCGATCACAACTCTGAATCCCGAAGAAATGCTGGCAAAAGTGGCGGAAGAGCTCGAATTGGGGTTGACCTACGACCACATCGGCATCGCAATCCTGGATTACTCCGCGAAAGAATTGGTCGTGCAAGCAGAGGCAGGCACGAGGCGGGATGCGGTCGGACGCCGGATTACGTTAGGCGACGGATTGGTCGGCCAGGTCGCGCGAACGGGAACGCTTGCCATTGTGCGAGAAGTGAATGCCACGAGCGAGCGCCCCGTGCTCCCTGGATCGGCATCGGCCATCGCGCTTCCCATAAACGTCGCGGACAATTTGCTGGGCGTTCTTTATGTGGAATCGTCGCAGCCCTCGGAATTCGAAGAGGAAGAGATCCAGTTGCTCCGCACACTGGCTGATCTTTTTGCCGGCGGGCTGCATAACGCAATGACGTTCCAGAAAGCCCAGGAGCAAGCCATCACCGACGGATTGACAGGAGTGAAGACGCACCGCTTCCTGATGGAGGCGCTCTCGGCGGAATGGAAACGCTCCACGCGCGCGAACAGGCCGTTCTCGCTGGCGCTGATGGACCTGGATCGTTTCAAGTTCGTCAACGATTTCTACGGGCATTTGGAAGGTGACGTCGTGCTGCAGCGCGTCGGTCTGATCCTCGAACAGAATTGCCGGCGTTCGGACGTGGTGGCGCGTTATGGCGGCGACGAATTTGTGGTCCTGATGCCCGAAACAAGCGTGGAGCAAGCCCGGCAAATCGCCGGAAAACTCCGAAGCTGGGTGGCATCGGATCCGCTGCTGCGCGATAAGAACATCACGGCGAGCTTCGGAATCGCAAGCTATCCGGTCCACGGTTCAACGCCACAAGAATTGATTCAAGTGGCCGACGCTTCCATGTACTTGTCGAAACATCAGGGCGGTAACGCCGTTTTTACGGCGGAACCCCGTGAGCCCGGCGACTCGAAAACGTGGAAGCGCGATGTGCTTGAGGCTTATCTGGGCGTAATGTTGCACCGCCAATTTTCGACCGGGCCCGAAGCATTTAACGAAATTTACCAGAGGATTGAGCAGTTCTCGCAATCGCTGAATGAGAGAAGCCCGTCTTTATCCTTTGAACGCTTGCCCACGCCCGTGGTCGAAACGATGACTTCTCTCGCGTATGCGGTGGACGCGAAAGATCAGTATACGCACGGACATTCGAGAAAAGTCTCGACGTATGCGGCTCTGATCGCGCAAGCGGCAGGACTCAAACCGATGGAGATCGAGGAAGTGCGCCTCGGCGGTTTGCTGCACGATGTTGGCAAAGTCGGAATCCCGGAAGAAATTCTGAATAAGGCGGGACCGCTCGATGCGGATGAGTGGGAAACGATGAAATCACACGCCGTTCTCGGATGGCGCATTCTGGACCCGCTGCTGGCGCTGCGAAATGTTCGCGAGATGGTGAAGTATCATCACGAATTCTTTGACGGTTCAGGCTATCCGGACCAGCTCGAGCGCGACCGTATCCCACTGGGTGCGCGTATCATCGCCGTTGCTGACGCCTATGACACAATCACCTCGCCACGCGTTTACAAGAAGGCGCGCACAGCGGAAGCTGCGCTGGCAGAAATCGGACGGTGCGCCGGCGCCCAGTTCGACCCCGAACTGGTCCGCCTATTCGCTGAGGTGATCCGGCAGCAACCACATCCCATTCTGGAGCACGTCGCGGCGGACGACCAATCCGGATCCTCCGACAACGCCATGCTCTGAAATCCGGCTACAAATCATCTCCTACTCTTGCCGATTGCTTTTCTGACGGTTATCTTGCATCTTTTCCTGCAGAGGATTTCGCGTTCATGCAAACCGCGGTTGTGAAATGGGTGGGAGAGGAACAGTTTCTAGCAACTCTGCCTTCGGGCCATGCTGTGCCGGTTGATGCGAACCGCGAGCACAATTCCGCGCCAGGACCCATGGAGTTAATGCTGGCCGCGCTGGGAGCGTGCACCGCGACAGATATCGTCCTGATACTGGCGAAGAAGCGGCAGAAACTGGAATCGCTCGAAATAGCAATCCGTGGAGAACGAGCGTCGGATCCGCCATCCGTTTGGGTGAAGCTAGAGCTTGTGTACCGACTGCGCGGGCAACTCGATGAGGCTGCCGTCAAGCGGGCCATCGAGCTGAGCCAGAACAAATATTGTGGCGCCGCGGCCACCCTCAAGAAGACAGCAGACATCAGCTTTCGCTACGAGATTCTTCCGGGTAAGAATTAGCCGAACCACGAAGCGCGCCAGAGCGGCGGGCTGACTATTTCAGCCCTA
>DATEHB010000243.1:0-8545 GCA_035279805.1 Candidatus Acidiferrales bacterium | reverse complement strand
TGGTCGGGGCGAATGGATTTGAACCATCGACCTCCTGGTCCCGAACCAGGCGCGCTAGCCAGGCTGCGCTACGCCCCGACGTGTACGCGGAGATGAAAACAGCTTATTGAAGCGCTTCAACGATAACATATCTTCCACGATTGCGGCCAGTCGCCCGCGATTTGAACCAACGACGCAGCTATTGATTGTTTTTTCGCAGCGTGGCCGCTGCGCGCAAATCGAACACGCCATCGGGTGCTGTGACCGGCATCTTCTCAAAGATTCGGTTTCCGGTTATTCTGAATCGCGGAGAATCTAAAAAATGAGCCTGACGGATCGCATACAAAAAGAATTGACCGCGGCAATGAAGGAAAAGGACGAGCTGCGCTTGAGCGTCCTGCGCATGATGAAGACTGCGCTGAAAAATAAAGAAATCGAAAAGATGCACCCGTTGCAGGACCTGGAAGCGCTGCAAATTTTACAGACGCTGGTGAAGCAGCGGCGCGAATCCGTCGAGCAATTCACGAAAGGCGGACGCGACGATCTCGCCGCGAAGGAAGCAAAAGAAATCACCATCATCGAAACGTATTTGCCCGCCGCTCCCAGCGACGCCGAAATTGCGCGAGCCATTGAAGACGCCATCGCGGAAACCGGCGGCGATTCGCTGAAGCAAATGGGAGCGGTGATCAAAGCGGCGCGCGCGAGACTGGAAGGCAAAACGGTCGATGGCAAAGTGCTGAGCGATAAAGTCCGCGAACGTCTCTCTTGACCGCGGTCGAGCCCAGGAACCAGACCAGTCCATTACAGTCCAATTTGGCTCTTTTGCAGAGCTATTTTCGGCAAAATTGGCCTGTTTTTACCAGGCCATTCAAATATTGAAATTGACACGTTTGCACGACGCGGAAGGATGTGCACACGCGTTTCAGGGCCACAGGCTTGCGTTTTGCGACGATACTCGCGAGCACAAATGGCTCGCGCGCGGAGATCTTTGCAAAGAGACAATCCGCTAGAAAAATCGCAAAGTCGGGTTGCACAATTTTGGTGCAATTTGTCCGCCGGACCGTGAGAAGCGAGTGGCCAGTGGCCGGTGATCAGTGGTCAGTGGACAACGGGCGGGCGGGGCAAGCCCCGCCCCTACGAGTGCCCGCAGCGAACAGCAGCTTCCTGCCTGCGGCAGGCAAGCCTCACACGGCCAAAATGCGGCCGGATTCGGAATGACAACAAGAAAAAACAAGGCCGTGAATGGAAAGTGGTCAGTCACGAGCAAAGCAAGCCAGAGACAACGGCAAGAAAGCGAGTGGTCAGTGGTCAGAAAAGACAAAGGATGCCCGCCTAAAGGCGGCCGCTACAAAGGCAACGGCAAGACGGGCGGGGGCAAGCCCCGCCCCTACGAGAGCGAGGGCAAGGCAGAGACAACGGCCAGGCGAACAGAACGAAGGCCAGAAGCGAGCGGCCAGTGGACAGTGGCCAGCAAAAGCAAAAAACGACGGTCATTGGCGAGAGGTGCGGGTTCGCGTTGCGGGCGCGGGCCGATTGTAATTTGCCCCTACGAGAGCAACGGTACAGATGCAGGGGAGTCAGCGGGCAGGGCGGGCGCGGGCCGAGGCGGTCAGGGTGCGACGTGGTGCAGAACGGCGAGGCTGCGCTCGTCATCGGAAATTGCCGCGAAATCGCGCTTCAGTTGGCTGAGGTCCTTCACCGCAACAAACGAGGCCTTCACTTCGTAGCTCCGCGTGTACTGCAAAACATTACCGACCAATTTCGTTTCACTTTTATAGGAGAGAAATGGATCGCTGATCTGGACCGGAGCCGGCAACTGCTCGGGGATGTAACCGGGAGGCAATGTAATGTTGAATTGGTCCGTATCCAAAGTGGACGTTGGAAATTCGACGGGATATTGCCGGGGCTTCTCTGAATCGAACGTCAACTCTTTCTCACCGAGCACGCAGGGCCGCAGGAGGAGAAGGTCCCCTGATTGCTTGGCGTAACTGGGCGCAACAAAGTCATAAGTCTCGAGCAGATTCTTGTCGGAGGCATCGAGATTGCCGATTTGGGCTCTGGTCAATTGAAAATTCGTGAGGAAGGTGCTTAGAAAATTCTCAATGATCTTAACGCGGTCCTTCGGCGCGGCGCCCACAAAACTTGAACGGAGATCTTCCGCGGGGGCGCCCCAGCGTACTTCCTCAGTTTGGGCGGAAAGGTCGCCGGAGGCACTCAATGTGAACTGCGCAGTGCGCATGAGGCGATTGGTCGGCGGTGGGAGCAGAGGAAGCTTTACCAACTCGCCTCCCGAAGGGGTGACCACGAGGCCGTAGTTATCCTGCAAGAAAGCGGGGATATAACCCAGGGGACAATGTGGATCGGTTGAATCGAAGAAAAGCAATTTACCCAGTTTCGGATCATCCACGGTGGCGTAAAGAGTGGTTGCCGGAACATCGGCGGGCAATTGGATAGCGAGAATGGCATGATCCACGTGCAAGGTCGGAACATTTGGCAGAACTACGCCGCGGTCGGCGTCGATCAGCACGTAGTAGGATTTGACGCCGATTTGTTCGAGCATGGCACTTAGAAGAGTGCTCATGTCTTTGCAATCGCCGTAGCGGTTCTTGAAAACGACATCCGCTGAATGGGGCTGGAAACCGCCGATTCCGATTTCGATGGCAACGTAGCGGATCTGGCTGTGAACGAAATCGGCGATGTCTTTGATTTTATCAAGGGTGGTATGCGCATTGGCAGTCAATTGCGCCACTTCTTGCTGGATTTCCGGAGTGGCCTGCCGACTGTCCTTGGTGAGGCTGGCATACCAGGATCCGAGCGACTGCCAGGTGACGGGATCGTCGGAGCCGGCTGGCTGGTAATACTCGATGGCCAACCTTCCGCCGACTGCGGCGAACGCAGGCATGAAGTCCTGCCCGTGGGGTAGCGCGGGGATGTCCGTAAGATTCCATTCATAATTTCCGCGGTCGGAGATTTGCGGCTTGGACTCGGGATAATTCACCCAGTACGAATCCATTTTCCAGCCCGGCGCCAGCTGGAGGGAGAACGAAGCCTTCAAAACAGGTATCGTCTCCTGAAATCGCCACTCTTCTTCGCGGATGAACGGACGCTCCTGCTGGACGTACTCGTAGCCGATGACGTTGCCGGGGTCCGCGGCAGGAATAGACAGAATCTTCTGGCGGTTATCACTATAGAGGGCATCTGGCGAAATGCCTGTTTCCATCGCCTCCTTGGCGCCGACCTCATAGACGTCTCCGCTGGGTGGAATCGACCAAGCGTTAATTGATTTAATCTTCGTCTCGCTGTCGAAAGGGACCACTAACGTGCCGTACGTATCATGGGCTTGTGGGCGAAGTATTTTGTAGGCAACGCGATATAGGGTCTGGACATGGCCGTTGGCGTCGATGGTTATCTGTTGCTGCTCGAAGAGAGTCACAGCCACGGTATCGGCAGGATAATCCGGAATATGCTGTTGAGCTGCCGCGGTAAGCCAAGGAGGCGCGCTATGGCCTCGAGCCGCTGCTGTTAGAGCGCCGAACGCCACGGCAAACGTGAGCAGGAACGCTTTAATTCTGTGCTTTAGTAGGTGCTTCGAGAACCATGTCATCAGTGTCACCAGTCTTCACCATGTCAAAAATGGCTCGCACAGTCGGGTAATATTTCACCGGGAAGTCGATTCCGTTAACCACGAGCTTGCGCGTTAAGTGAACCGCGTCTCCCTGGGAGGTGGCGCCAACCAAATATTGAATCGCGCCCCGCGAGATGGTAGTGACCTTTGGAAAACTCTCCACCCTGTAGCCGGCCGGGAGTTGAATGGAGGTCTCGTCTTGTTCCTGATATGGATAATGGAAATAAACGTCGTTCACGCGCTGGGCCGATGTAAATGAGCGGGCCACTTGAGATTGAATGAGCGACATAGGCAAGATAATTCGCCCGAGCGCACGAGTGTTGTCGCTGGGAATCATTACGGTTCCTTCGACGTGGACAGGTTTGGAGTTGTCGTCCCAATCGGAGAACTTGGTGATTGTAAACGTCGCATTGGACGGCAGCCAGCCCTTGATCTCGTCGTGGAGATCCTTGCGACGACCCGTGTCATCATCATTGCGATCGTCGGACCTCCAAACCGCGCCTTCCTGGCCGACGAAATCCACAATCAGGGTGCCGGAGAGCGAACCGTTGGGATTCAGGTGAAAATCCGTGTGGCGGAGAATCTGCGCGCGCGAGTCGTCATCCGAGGGAATCTTAACGAACTGTCCTCCGTCCTTGGCGGCTCGGACTCCACTTACTCCATTTTCGTACCACGGAATCAGTCCGTAAGGGTATTGCGGCGAGCCCGGATCGAGATAAACATCCTGCGATCCCAGTTTGGCATCGACCAGGTTGACCTGGAGCTCACCCGGGTCCTCGTAATTCGGCGAAAATAGAGTGCGATCGCGAGGTGCAACGTACACGAGAGTTGAATCGAATCCCGCGGCGCGCGCGAGACCGACGTAGAGGGCATTGATGTCAAGCCAGGTTCCGTAGCCGTGTTTCAGAACGTCCTGCACATTTGCATTGTCGGCGATCTTCTCGCGCTTGTTTTCCTCGGCTGTTTTGGTCTGCTCGAAAGAAAGATTGCGGATTTTTTGCACGCGAAGATAGATTTCGCGGAGTTTGGTTTCGGGTGCGTCGTTTGGATGGATGGTTGCGGCCAAATCCTTTTCGAGGGCGCCTTTTTTGTTGACGAAGGAATCGAGCCTCTTGTCCCAATCTTTCCCGGTCTGTTTCCAGAATTGGTCCGGGGATTCCTTACTTTGCTGCGTGTAATAAAATTCAACGCGGCTTCGAAGCATGTCTTTAGGCACGGAGTAAGGCTCATCAGCCAACCCCGGAATATCGTGGACAGTCAGAATGAAACTGCCATTCTTCTGTTTCTCAGGCCGGGCGGCAGGTGGCAAGAATAGCGTCCGCCATGCGAAGTACGGATACGGCGTCAGTTGGGAATCCTCCAAGGGAACAAATGTGAACTTACCTTCTCTAAGATAAAGATCCTGTTGGATGTCCCACTTCATCACTGCAAAATAGATTCCCGGATCGAAAGGCTCCTGATACTTGTATTCAATGATGGAGCCCGGTTGAACATCAGGAAGACTGAAGGTTTTCTCGTAAATTTTGAGGCCCCCCGTCTTGACCACCACTTTGTCGTAAATTTTTCCAGAAAAGTCGATGATCGAACCGCTGGGAAGAATCGTCCGCCCGCGCACAGCGTTTACGCTCTCCGTACCTTTTGAATAGGGAATTTCGACGTCCGCCGATTTTTTCCCTGCATCGGTGAATATCTTGATGCGGAAATACTCGGATTCGAGATGGCGCGAGTCATCGACGGATTCCTCGCGATAAAGGATCATGGCGTTCGAGCCCGGGCTCGCCGGGTTGTCCTTCAATGCGAGATCGGCGGGGTTGATGGGCAACCACTCGTCAGTCCCTCGTGTGGCAGGCGGGAGAATCATGAGCACACAAATCGCCAAGGAAAGAAAAAATGCGGACAATACGCGTTGCGTTGAAGCCATGGCACACTCCATTTTGCGGAATCGGAGCAAGCTTCGCACGTAATTTGGTTCTTCGCGTCGGAGCCGGCACACCCCAATGAGCCGTTACTCGCTGGGTGACTTGGCACCTACGCTATCCAGGCTGCGAGCCCATGTCAACTCGTTTTCAGAGGTAGTTTGGGGAATCGTTACGTGAGGATCAATAGGACTATTGGCGTGGTCAGTGGCGAGTGGACAGTGGTAAGTGGTCAGTCACCAGCAAAGGCAAAAACGGCACTGGACGAAACGGGCGGAGCTTGCCACGTGTACGGAGTAATGCTACCGTGCGGTGCGTTTCGGCGGCGGGATGTGCAGACCGTGGGCTGAGTAGACAGTGACCAGCAGAGCAAGACTGAGACAATGGCAAGAAAGCCAGTGACCAGTGGTGAGTGGTCAGCGAAGGCAAGAGCGGGACGAAAACGGGCGGGCAGGGCAAGCCCCGCCCCTACGAAGGCAAGAGGCGAGTGGCGGCGGGCCTCGGAGGTAATGCGTGGCGTCCAAACCGTGGAGTTCGATAGCACCGCCGGGTGAGTTCCATCCTTATATTCCCTCAGAGAAAGTGATTCCGGAGTTCACGGGGCGCGCGATCGTCCTGGGGATTTTCGCGGGATTGTTTTTTGGCGCGATCACGGTTTACGTGGGGCTGCGCGCAGGACTCACGGTGTCCGCGTCGATACCGATTGCCGTGCTGTCGATCAGCATACTGCGCGCGTTCGGCAAAGCGACGGTGCTCGAAAATAATATCGTGCAGACGACCGGGTCGGCGGGCGAGTCGATTGCAGGCGGAGTGATTTTCACGCTGCCCGCGCTGATTTTTCTGGGCTTTCCGCTGGAATACTGGAGCGTGTTTTTTCTGGCGTTGCTGGGCGGATGGCTGGGCGTGCTGTTCATGATTCCGCTGCGGCGGCAATTGATCGTGAAGGAACACGGCGCGCTGTTGTATCCGGAAGGGACGGCGTGCGCGGACGTGCTGGTGGCGGGAGACAAAGGCGGGTCGTTTGCGAGCCGGGTTTTCTGGGGATTTGGGCTGGGCGGCGCGTACGCGTTTTTGATGGAGACGATGGGATTCTGGCGCGACACGCCGGAGGTGCAACCGAAATGGCTGCCGGGCGCGTCTTTCCGCGCGAACATCACGCCGGAATATCTGGGCGTCGGGTACATTATCGGGCCGCGCGTGGCGGGCGTGATTTTTGCGGGCGGCGTTTTTTCGTGGCTGGTGCTGATGCCGGCGATAAAGTTTTTCGGCGGGTTGATGACGCAGCCTCTTTTTCCGGGGCTGATTCCCATCGGGCAGATGGCTGCCGATGATTTGTACCGGTCGTACATTCGTCCGATGGGCGCGGGAGCGGTGGCCGCGGCGGGCGTGATTACGCTGATCAAGACGATGCCGACGATTGTTTCCGCGCTGGCTGCCGGGTTAAAGGACATGCGCGAGAGCCGCGCGATGGGCGCGGTGAACACAGCGATGCGGCGCGTGGACCGAGACTTCTCGATGAAAATTGTGGTGCTCGGGTCGCTGGCGATTATCGCGATGATGTGGGCGCTGTTGACGTTTCGCCCCATTCCCGGGGCGGCGACGACAATATTTCAAAATTTGATTGCGGCAGTGTTCGTGGTGGTGTTTGGATTTTTGTTCGTCACGGTGTCGTCGCGGATTTGCGGGCTGATCGGGAATTCATCGAATCCGATCAGCGGAATGGCAATCGCGACATTGATGGCGACGTGCGCGATGTTCCTGGTGCTGGGCTGGACGGGCAGCGCGTTTTCAGTGCTGGCGCTGACAATTGGCGGCGTGGTGTGCATCGCGTCGTCGAATGCGGGCGGGACTTCGCAGGACTTGAAGACGGGTTATCTGGTGGGCGCGACTCCGTCGAAGCAGCAGCTTGCCTTGATGATTGGTGTGATGGTTTCCGTGTTCGCCGTGGGGGCGACGCTGAACTTGATGAATGTGGGCCTCGAAGAGTTCAAGCCCGCGCAGATTGCTCTGGACATTAATCAATTGCCGTCAGGCGTGAGCGTGCAGAACCGGAATTTCGCTCATGCGGGGAAAAATTATGTGCTGCTGAACGCAATTGGTTCGCACGTGGTGCCCGACGGGAATTATCTTTACGATTCATCGGCGCACGAGATCGACATTCAGTGGGTTCACGGCATCGGGAGCGAGAAGGCTTCCGCTCCGCAGGCGCGGTTGATGGCCACGGTGATCAACGGGATTTTGCAGCGGCAGCTTCCGTGGCGGCTGGTTCTTGTGGGCGTGTTTCTGGTGATCGCGATCGAGCTGCTCGGTATACGGTCGCTGCCGTTTGCGGTTGGCGCGTATCTGCCGATTGATACGACGATGGCGATTTTTGCGGGAGGCGTGGTGCGCTGGCTGGCGGAGCGCGGCGCGAAAGACAAGAGCGCGGCCGACAGTGAAATCGGCCCAGGGCCTCTCTACGCCAGCGGGCTGATCGCGGGCGGAGGAATTTTTGGGTTGCTGGGAATCGTGATTTACCTTTTTGGCGATCCGAATTTTAAATATCACTTTCTGCCGGAACATTTCCTACACATCGGTCCGCAAGTGCTGGGCGCTCTGGCAAACAATCGAATTTTTGCGGTGTTGATGTTCGCGATTTTGGGGGGCACGCAATACTATTTCGCGCGGCGCAAAATGGAGTGAGTTCGTCCTGCAATAGGGTGCTGAAAAACTCCCCCCCACTCGTCATTCCGAAGGTGGCTACCCCTGAACGCCGATTGTTGGGGTGAAGTACCTTGCTTCAAGGCGAGATTCTTCGTCGCTGCGCTCCTCAGAATGACATTTGAATTGTGACTCCTTGTGTCACGATCAAGAAAATTCAAACTGGCCTACCACTGCGCTTTGGCGTGCTTTGACTCCGCGTCTGTTGCCGCTTACACTTCAGTGACTGTACATGCGGCGCTATTCCACAAGCTCTTCCGGTTTTCAGTTCGATTGGGACTGGTCCATTACGCCGGCAATCAAGCTTCTGGTGCTTGCGTGCGCG
>DATEHB010000242.1:0-7200 GCA_035279805.1 Candidatus Acidiferrales bacterium | reverse complement strand
GGACACGAGCGCGAAGACGCCGGATTCTCTGAGCCGGCTGACTGGTGTCGTTTACGTCCGGTTCGGGCGGCACCGTGAGAGCTTCCATCTTGAATGAGCGGTCGTACCACTGGCCAACGTAGCCGCTCCAACTCTGGACGGTCAGATCAACGCTTTGATCGCCGACTTTGAAATCCGCCTGTTGATCGCCATCAGCCGACGCGGCAAGGAAGTAAACGCGATTGAATTTTCCATCTGGGAGCTGAAGAGTTTGGCCGCGCGCGATGACGGCGTTTTGTTTACCAGCAGCGGCTGTCGCAAGCTTGAAATGAATTCCGGAATACGCAATTTCCGACGGCAATAATTCCGCAGGCAGGGCATTTCCCGCACCATCAAAACCACCCACGGACTTTTGGCCATCATTGCTCGCAGCGGCGAGGTCATAGTGGAGCGGAATTGTGCGCCAATGCGTAGGATTTGGCTGAACGCGCGCAGGCGCGATTTTCACTTGGTAACTCTTGATTTCATACGGAGCAAAATCTGCAATCAAATCGCCTTTAGCGACCGAGGCGGAGCCGACGAGTAACTCTTGTCCGTTAATTTCGCGCGCCGTGATAACCGGAGCGGTAAATGAAATGCGAATGCCGCGCCGCGGCTTGCCGGTCATTTCAACCAGGCGCACAACGTCGTCGTTGCTTTCCTCTGCTTTCTTGAAAGCGATCACGCGAACGCCGTTATCGCTGACTCTGAGCAAAGACAAAGTCCTGCCGAGCGCTCCGCGATGCTTTGTGGTTTCAAATGCAATCATCGGAGCATCGAGACGGTATGCTTGCCAGGCAGTGTCACCATCCCGCCAACCACCCGCATGGCTCGAAAGACCGTAGATAAATTCGTGGTGGCCGAAATCCTGGGAGCCTTGGTCGCGATAGGCCTGGCCAGCATCGCTGACGCCCGGTGTGTAGATCAGCGTGAGCCGCAAAGCATTGTCGCTCGGCTTATCGGAGCCGGTCTTCGCGCCGGAAAGGATTGTGACGCCAAAGTCACCATTCTGATCCGTGAGATCGAACCAGCGATGCGACGGCATCTCGAACATTTTTTCGTTATCGGTGGGGCGCTCGATGGTTCCTGCACCCCAATTGTAAGTGGCCTGGGGATTCGACGCGGCCAATGGAAAAGTGGCTTTAAGTGCGGCCTCGCGCGTCTTCCAGTCAATCGAATTCGCAAATTCAACGCGATTGCCGGCATCGCCCGCAGAGAGACGAATCGTCTGAACGAATTTCGAGCCTTCGGCTTCGCGTTCTACGCGCAACGCGATCCGAACGGGGCCGTTCTCAACAATGCTGATTTTCGCGTGACCCGCCACGTAACCGCGCGGCGGCTTGCTTTGATCCGCCCAGTCCATGTTCCATGCAGGCCATTGCGACGGCTTTTCAGTTTGGAATGCCAGGCGCACGGGAGCGGAGAGAAGTTCACGATTGAGCTTTTTGTCGAAAATGCTCGCGATGTCGCCGTCGTGATTCAATTGAATGCGATACCGGGCGTTTTCTAGCGACGAATCGGTGACTTTGAGTTCGGAAGAGCCGAGAGCGGCGGACGCGTCCACTGGTTGGATATCATAAACAGCGAAGCCGGTGGAAGGCGCTTTCGCGAGGAACAAAACTTTCGCAGCGCCATTTTCCCCACCATCAATTTGCGCCGGGACTTCCCTGCCGTCGGGCGCAATGACGCGAACGGCGCGCGGCACACCACCGGGAAAATCGATGTTCGCGTCCACGACATCTTCGCGCGCAATAGACAGCGGATTGTAAACGACGATTGCCGTTCCTTTCGCTTCGGTGTTCAGATCAGAGGCGATCGCGTCGGTGGCGCTCGAAAGTACGCCTGCGAACTGATTCATCGCGATAACATCGTCGTTCCAGGAATATTCGTATGATTTCGGCGTCGCGGTGCCGGCCATGATGTCGTGAAACTGTCCCCCAAGCACAAGACGCCATGCGTGATTCAAACGGTCGAACGGATACGGACGCCTGCCGAGCCACGCGGCCGCGACAGAAGCTTCCTCCGCCGCGTGAGCAAGATTTTCATTCTCGCGATTCCAGCGCTTGTGAACTGCTTCGGAGGTTAGAGAGCCCGCGGAATGGTTCGTCAACTCCAAGTCGCCTTGATAGCGCGGCAGGCTGGCAGTCAAATGCTCCGCGAGGATGTCCTTGAACATCTGATCGGCGTCCGACGAAATGATATGGAGCGGCCCCGCGCCCATGCGCACTTGCGGAGCAGATGGCGGCGCTGACGCGTTTTCATCTTCGTCGTCTTCGTTCCGTTTTTGTACAGGCAAAGCGCCCGCGCTCTTCGTCACCATTTCTTCAACCAGCTTCACCGAGTTTTCATCCGGCGAGCCGCCGATATCACCGGTGCCGTAATAGTGGTAGTCCGCGAAAACGCCGCTTACTTTGCCATCCAAATCGACGCGCTTGGGCCAGTCGATGAAATCGCGCACTCCGGAAGGCGGCGTGCTTTTGCTGAGATCGTAGCTGACACCGCCGGAATAGCTTTCAGGGTTCAGAGCGGCGATTACACCGCGGCCGTCGGGACCTGTCCAAATGCCCACATTGAACGGTGTGCCAACGGGCGTTTGCTCCGGGGAGTCAGGGCCACCGGCGGGAGCAGACGAGCCCCAGGTCAATTTTTGCGTAGAGAAGCCTCTGATCCCCGCCGCAGCAAGTATGCTGGGCAGATCGGCGGGAAAGCCGAAACAATCGGGGAGCATGTATTCTTCGCTGGCTTTGCCAAATTCGCGACGAAAATATTCATTGCCGTAGAGGACCTGGCGAATGATGGATTCAGGCGACGGCGAATTGACGTCATTCTCTTCCATCGACGAGCCCGCCGGAAACCATTGGCCGGTAGCGACGTAGTGCTTCAGTTTTGCGTAGTCTGAGGGGTAATACTCCTTCATCATCATGTAGCGATTGGCTCCCGTCCAATTGAAAATGTAGTGCGGATATTTTTGGAAGAGAGCGAAGTTCTTGTGCATCGTGTCGGGAAGATATTCCGAAATGACCTGAGGATATTCCCAGCGCCATTGCGTATCGAGATGCGCGTAGCCAACGAGGTAAAGCGTTGGCTCATGCTTGAGATCCGGCGTCTTGGAATTCTTGACGCGTGCTTGCGCGTGCACGGATGCTGCTTTGGTTTGAGCGCCGGCAATTCCTTGAAGGCAGCACAGCGCGATTATCAGCGTACCGACAACTAAGGCAACAGGCAGGATTGCGCGCCGGACCAGCATTGCGTTGCGAAACGAAGTTTTCATTTGTATGCACCCCACCGCAAAGATTCGAATCTCAGCTAGCGGCGAAATATTTTGAAGTCGAAGCGAAAAGCATGGCTGCTCTTATTGCTGAGCAACCGTCGATGCAGCGCGACGCTTCGCCTTGATCAGCACGTCGACTGAATCCGGTCGGCCATTCCAAAAATCGAGCCGGATGCGCCCATCGGAGAGTTGCGTCACTGTCGCTGGAATAGCGCTCGCCGACAAATACCAGCCAGCGGGCAAAACGACGGCATTGCGCGAACGGCCAAAGCTGCGATCAAAAACCAATTCGTCGCCGTCGAGGCGGTAGCTGACCGGCGCGGTATACGTCTCTGAAATCCGCAGGCGAGTGGATTGGCCTTTTTTTATGGGTGGGAACGGAATCACAACCACTTGCGTGGTTGGAGTCACCGACTCTCCTCCTGTGTCGATTTTCGCAGCAGCGAGTTCCGCTCCGGTCATAATGCGGCTCTGGAGCTTTTCACCTGTGTCGAGAATATACGCGGACGGGTCCGAAACTGTGCTGCCTTCGCGGACGACGTTGAGATACTTGTCTGCGCCAGGACGCGATTCCGTGTAATCGTGGTAAAGGCTGAACGAGTGCGTTTCCGGTTCTTGAAGGAAGTAAACGATGTCGCGATCCTGATGAGCGCGTTCAGAGAGGCGCTGGCGTTCGGCTTCGCCTTGGAATGGCGCTTCCCAACTCCGCGCCGAAGTCAAGACGCGCGGCGCCGCTGCCGCTCCTGTTTGCGCGCCGAGTCTTGCTTTGACGATTAGCGGAGCTTCACCGGCACTGCCGTTCATGAAGCTGATCGAAATGCGGCCGTCTGGCTCCGTCAAGACTTGCGACGGCACGTTGCACGCAATCAATTCATATCCCGCTGGCAGCACAACTTTGTTGCGCTTGATTCCGAGCGGACGATTGAAGACGATCGCGTCGCCGTCGCGATAATAGCTCTTCGCGTCTTTGTACGTTTTCAGGATCACGATGCGGCCCTGGCCTTCGGGCGGCACCGGGCGCGCCAGAGTCACCTTGATGTAATCCGTGGATGCGTCAGCGTCAGTCATCAACAGATCCTTGCGCGCATCTGCGCCGCTGACCACTTCAAATCGAAGCGGCTCACCCGTCATCGCGTCGTAGACGGATTCATCGCTGGCAATGCTTCCCTTACGGATCGGATTGAAAAAATACTTCGCGCCAGCGGTCGTGGCCGTGATTTCGTAATAAATTTTGAAACTCGCGGACTCTGGAGAGAGCAATTCGTAACGCGTGTAAGCGTCCGTCTCTGTTTGCCGCGTCGACGACGGCGCGGCCGGGGCGGCAATGGAAGCCTGTTTCGCGCGCAGCGAAGTGGTGGACAGCAATAACGCGGTTATCGCAAGCGCGCGGACGAATATTCTGCGCATAGAGCCCTCCTCGGGCCACTCGAATGTGAAGTGCGCGCACGCATCTTCTCTGAATTAGCGCGACGTGTAAATAGCCGGAATTGCGTGGACGCGAATTCGCGGTGTTAGCCCATCTTTTCCGGGTCACGGAGAGCCTTATGCAACCATTCGAGTCAGAAATCCGTCCCAGGATTTGTACATCGGAGGCGTGCAGCTCGGGAGGATCAGCTCATGAGAAGAATGCTAATCGGCGTTTCCCTGCTTTGTCTGCTGCTATCGGCGTCCACGGGAATTGCGAAGGACGAGCCGAAACCCGTTAAATTGGTACTGTCGCCTGCGTCAACGGTGCCCACCGCCGATCTCCTGAAGAACCTGCGCGTGAAATGTCCGAATGTCTCCATCACGCTGGACTCGACGAAATCAGACTACATGCTCGAAGCGGCCGGATGGTCGGGCAATTACAAGTTCACGCTGTTCAAGCCGGGAGGCCAGGCAGTATTCGGGACAACTACGCATATGCTGAGCAATGCCGTAAAAGATGTCTGCGGATTCATCAAGAAGCAAAAATGAGGAACCGCAGCGGCCTTGCGCTCACAGAACCCGCGCCCTCCAGACCGAAGCGTGTGCGCACTCGCCGCCTGAATCCTCCGCGAAGCGCAGGCCCCGCTGAAAACTCCCCTGATGCGTTGCCGATAGGCGCTGTCGAGCGTATATTGTCCGGGTCGCGAAAAGAAGCAATAGAAATTTCCGGCGATTTTTTAGGAGGATTCCTTGGCGAAACGCTACGGTTACCTGTTGTCCCTTTTCGTGCTGGCAACGCTGCCATTATTGGCGCAGTCTCCGGCCATTTCGGACATGTACGCGCAGATCCGCGCCGAAGAGACGAATAATTCCAAGATCATGTGGATCATCCATGAAGTCGCCGATGTCTACGGTCCACGCGTCACAGGCACGCCGAACTTGAAGGCCGCGGACGATTGGGCTGTCCGCACAATGGCTTCCTGGGGATTGAAAAACACGCATCTGGAGCCGTGGACGTTTCAACCTCCGAGCGCCGCTACACCTGTGCCCGGCTGGGAAAACATGGAACTCTCGGCCGAAGCCGTTGCGCCATTCCACGGACAATTAATGGTCGAGCCGCTGGCGTGGACGCCCAGCACGCACGGCACGGTTACCGCGAAGGTTGTAATGTTGCTGCCGCCGGGACTCACTGCATTCGGCGGCGGTTTCGGTAGGCCCGACGCTGCGCCCGCCGCGCCAACCTGGGCGCCTCCCCCGATGCCGCAGCCGCAGAAGGCTGAACGTCCACAGCAGCCCACGCAAGCAGAACTCGACGCATATCTGAACTCCATGCGGGACAAAGTTCGCGGAGCGATCGTGCTGGTAGGCAATCACGTGGAAGTGGCGGAAGACCTCAACCCAGCGCCGCTTCGCCGTCCCGATGAGGAATGGACCGCGCGTTTCGATCCTAATAATCCGCAGCGTAATCCATTCGGAAATCGTCCGCAGCAGCCGCCGTTGGGGCCGGGGCAGTTGACGCGACAAGAGGTCGCCAGAGAAGTTGATCAGTTCCTAGTCGATAATGGCGCGCTCGTTCGCGTCAACGATGCGGGTCGCGCCCACGGCGTAATCGTCGCGCAGCAAAACAGTGCGTACGATTGGTCGAGAGCTGTGCCCACATTGGTGATGCGCAATGAGGACTACGGACGCATCTCGCGCATCCTCGCCGACGGCACGCCCGTCACGCTGCGCGTTAACATTCAGAACAAAGAGTACCCGGAAGGCACTACTGTCTATAACGCGATTGGTGAGATTCCCGGCACCGACAAGAAAGACGAAATTGTGATGCTGGGAGGCCACTACGATTCCTGGCATGACGCGACGGGCGCTACCGACAACGGCATCGGCTCGTCGATGATGCTCGAGGCGGTGCGGATACTGGCGACGCTTCACGTCAAGCCGCGAAGAACAATCCGCATTGCGCTATGGAGCGGCGAAGAAGAAGGCTTGCTCGGATCGCTTGCGTATGTGAAGCAGCACTTTGGCAGTTTCGAGAATCCCAAGCCGGAGTATGCAAAATTGGACGCGTACTTCAACATCGATTCCGGCACGGGCAAACCGCGCGGCGCGAGCGTATTCGGCCCTGCGGACGCCGTTGCGATGGTTCGCGGCACGCTGATGCCGTTTCAGAATTGGGGATTCACGGGCGTTAGCGCAAGCGCGAGCCGTGCAACGGGTGGAACCGACAGCACCTCGTTCAACAATGCCGGACTGCCCGGCATCGGCTTGGCACAAGATCCATTTGACTATGGCAGTTTCACGCATCACACGAATCTGGACACGTACGAGCGCATTTACGAGGAAGACGTGCGCGAAGGCGCGGTGGAAATCGCTTCGGCAGTCTACGCGGTTGCCATGGCCGACGAAATGGTGCCTCGTTACAAGGCGGAGAACATGCCCAAGCCTGTGCCGGAACCTGACCCCGGCTCGACGGCTGTTCCCGCACGACACGCCGCTCCCAGCGG
>DATEHB010000241.1:0-4395 GCA_035279805.1 Candidatus Acidiferrales bacterium | reverse complement strand
TTTGATCAATTCTGGGCGCAAGGTCGACCCGGACGTTCCGTCGCCCGGCCAATTCGATCACCTCATCAATATTGTCGTGCTGAATGGTAAGAATTACTGGGCCGATACAACTCCCGGCGTTGCTCCGTTCGATTTCATCCTCCCGCAACTTTGGGATAAACAGGCCCTTGCCATCACGCCCAACGCAAGGCCTTCGCTCGTGCGCACACCCGAAATTCCGTCTTTTATGCCGGTCGAGCTTGTGAACATCGACGGCAAGATTGATCCTTTTGGCCGTTTGCAGGGCAAATTCTCCTTTTCTGTTACTGGTCAAACCGCCGTGGTGTTTCGCACCGCGTTGCGCCTGGTGCCGCAGGCATATTGGTCCAAAATCTCTGACAGCCTTGCGACTTCTCTCTTGGGACCCGAAGCGAAATTCAGCGATTTTCATTTTGATGACCCGGCTGACCTCGATCAACCCATCAAATTCGACGCTCAGTTTTCGGATCCCAATTTCGTTGACCTTTCAAGAAAGGATGCGGTCCTCGCCGTGCCTGCATCGGGCATCGATTTGCCGCAAGTCGCCGAGCCCGATAAGGGCGACTCCGATCCCCTGAAGCTCAATTTCGTCGGCGATGAAACCGTATCGTGGAAAATTCAGTTGCCGTCGCAGCTCACCGCCACGCTGCCCCTCCCTGTTCACGTCCCGCGTGATTACGCGGATTACCAATCGAACTACACGGCCTCCGGCGACAGCGTCACCGTCGAACGCCATCTCCTGTTTCGCAAAGTCGAAATTCCTCCGGCCCGCTTCGATGACTTCCAGGCCTTTCGGAATACGGTGCTCGACGACGAGAAGCAAAAGTTGACGTTTTCGAATTCTTCGCCCGCCAACGGCGCTGTTCCCTCGGGCATGTCCGCCGACGACCTTTTTCAAGCGGGAGTGGATGCCGAAAATAGCCGCAACTGGCCGCAAGCAGCCCGCTTCTACGCGGCTGCCGCGGACAAAGATCCTGATCACAAGGGCGTATGGAATGCGCTCGGCCACAGTTACAACATGCTGCAGCAATATAATCAGGCTATGCCGGCCCTTGAAAAGGCCATCGCGAAAAACGCCTACGATCCCTTTGCGTATAACAATCTCGGAATTTCCTACGCCGGGCTTGGCCGCTATGATGACGCGATCAAGGAATACCAGAAACAGATCGAAATCAACCCGCTCGATCAGTACGCCCACGCAAATCTGGCCGGCGTGTATCAAACACAGAAAAAATACGACCTCGCCCAGAAGGAATATCAAACAGCCCTAAAAGTCTCCCCGAACAATTTCGGGTTAAATATCGGACTTGGCAACGCAGACCTGGGACTTCACCAGGACGACGCCGCTCTCGCAGCCTTCCAAAAGGTTCTCGAAAAACTCCCGTCGCCGTTCACTTGGAACGACGTCGCGTACTATCTCGCCGATAACGGCACTCACCTCGACCTCGCCGAGCAGTACTCACGGAATTCCATTCGCACCGTGGAAGCGCAATTGGACGCTGCGTCCCTCGACACCGTAGGTCCCGTGCAGGCCGGGCTCGTCAGTTCGCTCAGCGCCTATTGGGACACCATGGGCTGGGTTAAGTTCAAACAGGGCGATGTGAAGGCCGCCGAAGCATACATCCACTCTGCATGGATGCTCGTCGACGCCGCGGATATGGGTGACCACCTCGGGCAGATTTACGAGAAGGAAGGCCGCCGCGCCGATGCCATCCATGCCTACGCCCTGGCGCTTGATTGCCATGCGCCGCCCCTCGAAACGCGCGGGCGCCTGGCGGCTCTCATCGGCGATTCCAAAATCGAAGCTGAGAAAAATTCCGTCAGGCCCGATCTCTCCGCGCGCCGTTCGCTCAAGCTGCCGAACCCGCAAAAAATCGACGCGACTGCCGAATATTGGATCCTGCTCTCGCCCGGCGCGCAGCCGGATACATCTTCGGTGGAGTCTGCAAAGTTCATCGCCATCGACGATAATTACGAGAAGCCCGCGCTCGCCGCTGCCATCCCCACAAAATCATCCGTTGCCGGCTCCCAGGCTGAAGTCGCTAAACAGGTTGACGTCGGATCGAATGGTGCACCCGATGCCAGGCTGCAGGCCGTTCTTTCGGACTATGCCGCCTCTCTTCGAGCCGCTAAATTCCCTTATTCCTTTCCCGCTGGCGAAGCGACGAGAATCGTCCTCCGTGGAGTTCTCGCCTGTTCCAACCTCACGCACTCATGCACGTTCGTCCCGTTTCCCTCGGACGAAACTTACCGTACGGCGTTGGCCTCTTCCAGCTCTGCGTCAACGCAGTAAAATTCCATTCCCGAAACCTCCAATCTTTACAGCCGTAGCTTCTGAAAAATTCCGACGTTTGTGCTACGCTTGTTTGAGAGGTTTGCAGTTCGATGCAAGCTGCGGCGCAGCCACAGTGTCGACGGATGAAATTTCCCAATCAGACGCCGGATTTCCAGTCAATTTCAGCCATTTCTAATCGGTACAACAAATTATTAGAATTCCCCGTAACTTACACAAAACAAACAACAGCGCACCATTCTAATCGGTACAAAATCGCACTTCTCTCAACGCGCATCGACAGAGCGAAAACAGAGTCGACTGCCAGCCCGTCCGCGTGCCCCATCCTGTTTACCCTGACGAAGGAAGGGGGCGCGGGTTGTGGACAATGGCGCGAACGGTGGGAACTCCGCTTCAACAGCGAGGCTTTGTTTCGCACATCATCCGGTGCCATTTCTAATCGGTACAACAAATTATTAGAATTCCCTCTAACCTGCACAAAACAAACAGTCGCACTCAGTTCTAATCGGTACAAAATCGCACTTGTTGCACAGCGCTTTCTCGCCCAAATTGCGCGCAACGCTCAGGCTTCCGCCGTCGTCCAAATGCGCGGTGATTCGCGTCCCATTGATCACCCTGTGACAATGCAAATGAAAATACGCACCGTGAATGCCAGGAAAATGGCGGCCTGATGCCCGCGCTAACTCTCTACGAAAAAATCTGGAACGCCCATGTCGTGCGTGAAGTTCCCGGCCAGCCTTCCCTCATCTATATTGATCGGCATCTGATTCACGAAGGCACCTCCCCACAGGCATTCGCGGGACTCAAAGCCGCCGGCCGCAAAGTCCGCCGCCCCGAATTGACATTCGCGGTAATGGATCATTCCGTCTCCACAAAAAATCGCGAACTCCCTGTTCTGGACGCGGACGCCGCCGGCCAATTCCAAGCCCTCGCGAAAAATTGCCGCGAATCGGGCGTGCGTCTCTTCGACATGCACAGCCGCAATCAAGGCATCGTCCACATCATCGGACCTGAGCTTGGCATCACGCAGCCCGGCTTCACCATCGTTTGCGGCGACAGCCACACATCCACGCACGGAGCCATGGGCGCGCTCGCGTTCGGTATCGGTACCAGCGAAATTGAGCACGTGCTCGCGACACAATGCCTCTCGCAATTCAAATCGAAAACCACGCGCATCGAAGTGAAGGGAAAACTCGGCGGCGGCCTGTCCTCGAAAGACATCATCCTCGCCATCATCGGCAAACTCGGAATCGCTGGCGGCAACGGCCACGTTTTCGAATATACGGGCGAAGCCATTCGCGTACTCTCGATGGAAGCGCGCATGACCATTTGCAATATGTCCATCGAAGCGGGCGCGCGCGCGGGAATGGTCGCGCCGGATGAAATCACGTTCGCGTATCTCGAAGGCCGCCCGTTCGTGCCGCGCAGAAAAGATTTTCAGCATCTCGTTGAGCACTGGAAAACTTTGCCGTCTGATCCGGGCGCGAATTTCGACGAAACCGTCGAACTCGACGCCGCGAAACTCGCGCCGCAGGTCACCTGGGGAACAAATCCCGGCATGGTCACGGACGTGACGCAACGTGTTCCTGATCCTTCCTCATTTGCAAATGAGGTTGACCGGCAAGCTGCCGAGCGCGCCCTCGTTTACATGGATTTGAAACCCGGCACGCCCATCACAGACATCCACCTCGACCGCGTCTTCATCGGCTCCTGCACGAATTCCCGTCTCGAAGATTTGCGCACTGCCGCAAAAGCCGTCGCCGGAAAGCACGTTTCAAAATCGCTGAAGCAGGCGCTTGTTGTCCCAGGCTCGCGCCGCGTAAAAACGCAAGCCGAAGCGGAAGGCCTCGACAAAATTTTCCGCGATGCTGGTTTCGAGTGGCGCGACGCGGGTTGCAGCATGTGCATCGGCATGAATGACGACGTGCTGCTCTCCGGCGAACGCTGCGCCAGCACTTCCAATCGCAATTTCGAGGGACGCCAGGGCAAAGGCGGCCGCACGCATCTCGTCAGCCCGCTGATGGCCGCGGCAGCTGCCATCGAAGGCCATTTCGTCGACGTCCGCCACTGGCGCAACGGAAACT
>DATEHB010000240.1:0-7416 GCA_035279805.1 Candidatus Acidiferrales bacterium | reverse complement strand
TTCAGCAAAAATCCGTCGGTCGTCGTCACCGCCGAACCATAACTGTCGTTCAGCGTATACGTATTCGCCACGGCGTTCCCATCAGCATCGACGACGGAAAAATGCGTCGTGTGCCCCGATTTTTTCGCCGCCGCTTCCATCCACGCCGCCGCTGCTTCGGGTGACAATCTTCCAAACGTGCTTCCCGCAGGCGTGCCTTCTGAATGGTCAAACGGAGCGGGATTCCCCGCGCCGATCTGTTTGCTCGACGTCGCATCTTTCGAATCAATCGTCGCGCGCCGCTCGGCCGCATACTTCTCGCTCAGCAACCCCGCCACCGGCACGTGCGTAAAATCCGAATCGCCCAAAAAAGTCGCACGATCCGCAAACACGCGCCGCATCGCTTCCACCACCAGATGCACCGACTGCGCGTCGTCCCACGATTTCAGTTTGTACGGCTCCAAAATATTCAGCGCTTCCAGAATCGCGATCCCGCCCGAACTCGGCGGCGGGCTGCTAATGATCGTCCACTTCGCGCCGCGCGCCGTGTACGTTCCATCGAGCGGCTCGCGCAAGTGCACTTGATACTTCGCCAGATCCTGCATTGTGATCAAGCCGCCGTGCTGCGCCATCTGCGCGGTCAAGTCCTGTGCCGTTTTTCCTGCATAAAATTCCGTCGGCCCGTTTTTCGCGATGCGCTCCAGCGTCGCGGCCAACTCCGGCTGACGAAAAACTTCTCCCGCGGAATAGAGCGCTCCATCTTTCAAGAAAACTTTCTTGCTCTCCGGAAATTGCCCCAGCCGGTCCGCCGATCCGCGCAAGGATCCCGCGAGTTTCTCTCCAATCCCGTAACCATCTTTTGCAAGTCGAATCGCTGGAGCCATGTCCGCAGCGAGCGCCAATTTGCCGTAATGTTCTTGCGCGAATGCCAGGCCCGCCACCGTCCCCGGCACGCCAATCGCCAGGTACCCTGTCGTCGACCGGCCCGGCACGACTTTTCCATCCGCGCCGACATACATATCCCGCATTGCGCCTCCCGGCGCTTCCTCGCGGTAGTCGACGAATTTCGCCGTGCCATCCCGCATCCGCACCAGCATGAATCCGCCGCCGCCGATATTTCCCGCCGCTGGCTCCACCACCGCCAGCGCGAAACCCACGGCCACGGCAGCGTCCACCGCATTCCCGCCCTTCTTCAAAATCTCAACGCCCGCTTCCGAAGCCAGCGCCTCATCGCTCACCACCATCGCATGCGTCGCGCGTACCGCCTCCGGCGGCCATGCCGGATGCGTTGTTTCTCCCGCGGACGAATATTCCCGTGGCGTAGTGGTTTGTGGTTTGCTTTGCGCGCAGACAATCGCAGCGCAGCAGAAAAAACTCACGGCCAAAAAAGTGATTTGTAGTTTCATTCGCATCGGAGCCTCGAATCTATTCGATTCGCCGGAAGCCGTCAAGATATGCTGTGTGTACTGGAGAAATAATCGCGGCCGGCAGCGTCTATTTCAGGACAAGAAGCCGATACACGTAAACAGCCAGCGCTATCATACCTGCTGCGGCGCTCAGCATTGCGAGGAAACAAAAAACTCTCGCAGACGATATAGGCGGTTTAGGCGAAGATGAATCAGACGGTTCGAGCGTATCGGTACCGATGTGTTTTCCGGGAGGACGCCGGCCAAATCTGCCCGCTAATTGCGTCTCGGGTTCGTACGGCCACTCAGTGAATTCGTATGGCATTTACGTAATCCAAATCTTAACAGGTATGGCGATGTTCGAAACTTCTGCAGGCGCGAGTCTCAGGCGCCTTCGCGCAAAAATTCCACGTGCGCGGTCTGCGGCATCAACCCCGCCGCTTTTGCGTGAGACACCAATTCGTCGACCGCCTTCCGCCCCTCGTCGCCAAAATTCAGAGTCCACCGGTTCACGTACATTCCCACGAATTTATCCGCGAGCGCCGGATCCATGTCGCGCGCAAATTGCAGCGCGTAATTCAGCGCCTCTTCGCGATGATCCAAAGCGTAGCCCACGCTTTCGCGAATCGCTCGCGCCACTTGCACGGCCACTTCCGTGCTCAGCGAACGCCGGATCGCATTCGCGCCCAGCGGCAGCGGTAACCCGGTTTGCTCCTGCCACCAGACGCCGAGATCCACCACGCGGTGCAATCCCGCCGCCGCGTAAAGCAATTGCCCTTCGTGAATCAGCAGCCCTGCTTCCACTTCCTTCGCTCTTACCGCATCCAGAATCTTGTCGAATGGCATCGTCACCGTCTCGACGCCCGCCTCAAAAAGTTTCAGCACCAGATACGAAGTCGTCCGCGTTCCCGGAATCGCGACTTTGCATCCCTTCAATTCATTTTTCTTCATCGCGCGTGACGAAACGACGATCGGGCCGTAGCCTTCGCCGAAGCTCGCGCCGCAATCGAGCAGAATATATTTATCCGCGAGGAACGGATATGCGTAGACGCTCACCGCCGTCACGTCATATTTTTCCTCCTGTGCCGCCTGGTTCAGCGTTTCGATGTCGGAAAGCACGTGCGTGAATTTCAGTCCCGGCACGCGCAGTTTTCCAGTCGCCAGCGCGTAGAACATGAATGCATCGTCGCTATCCGGCGAGTGCGCGATGTGAATTTCCGAAGTTTGGGTTGTTGCGGTGTGTGCGCCCATAGAGTTCGTCTCCGGCAGCCATTTAGGTTCTTAACTGCTTACGCGCACTCCTCCGGCCTTCGTTGCGGCTGTGGCGGGCGGCATTCACAGAGCCTTGCGGCTCTTCTGCGGTATCTCGTGGAGTGAATTCCGGCCGGCTGGGGCGCCGTTTCAGACGCCACAGCATAACACAAAATTCCCCACCAGGTCGCTCGTCAGGCGAACGTCCGGGAATCTTCGCCGTCAATGAAAATGGAACAGAACTCCGATTGATGAGCCGAAGAATTCCACTCGCTGCGGAGGCAAAGCTTTCGATCCCACATAAGCTCGGCCGTAGCTCATGTCCATGCGAAAACTGACTCGCGGAATGATGGATACGTCCACCCCGCCCACGAATTTCATCGCAAAGCCAGTTTCCGTATCTGAGCGCGACACACGGATCGTAGGCCCAGACGCCTTGAATGAGGCGGTTGCGTGCGCAACGCCAAAAAGCAGATCGCTAAAGGGAGTCCACCGCGTGCGATTCCGCAAAGTGAACTCGGGGCCGCCAAGGAAGTTGAACAGTCTCGGATTAATTGCAATGTTTTGTGTGATCGTTGGGCACGGTGGATTGTTGCAGAGCTCCTGAACCGTCTGTGTGATCTCGCCGCTGCTGAAATGCGCCGAGACATCGCCCATCACCCCAAAATATTTTGCGAAATTCCGTATTGCGGAAACCTCGAATCCCCGGTTCGCATTGTCAAAATCCTTATGGATGGCATTGAAGTCCGTACTGAAGTCGAAGGTGTGTTGATTGGTTTCAATCTCCGGGTAGCCGCCGAATATCTCGTATTTTGGAAATTGCGGACCGCCTCGCGCCTGGGCCGCCGCCAACGGCACGCAAACCGTCGCGAACAGAACCACAACCAGCAATCGGTGCATTCCCAACCCTCCCAAGCCGCTCCAGCCGCATGCCTCTGCCAACTAAGATGACCGCACGGCCTAATCGGTGCCGCCGCTACGGCGTACCGGAATTCTTTGGCGCGACGATGGGATCATCCACCGTGGCGACGGCGCCATGTTTATCCGCTGCGTGGATTTTACCGTCCTTATCGACCAGGAATGATTTTTTTCCACTCTTCCCGTACTCCGCGGGAATTGCCGCAATTTCAAATCCTGGCTCGCCGCCGTCCGGCGCTGTCGCGACGCGATAGCGGAACTTGTAGCCATTTTTATTTCCGGCCGCAAGCTCAGCATCAACCAGCTTGGCCGCCTCAGGAGAAATTCCGTCCTTTGCCGGTCCCAGTTGCGCCAGAGAATCCGGTAATTTGCCGAACGCCTGCTTATACGTATCGATTGCCTCCTCCAAATTTTGTAGCGCGTCGACCGCGCCCTGTTCGCGTTGCTCAATCGCTTGCGCGCTCCACTCTTTTTGGAGTTGCGGTATATCGATCAGCAGCAAGCCAAGCGACAGAACTTTCCAGCGGCCATCTTCGCGCACTAACACAAATTGAGTCGAATTTTGTCCGGTCACCGTCACCGGAACATACGCAAGATTGTCATGCACGCGCGCCGCGTTAAACCGGAACTCCGAGCTCGCGCCGGCTGCCTCGCATCTCAGAACGTCACGCCCCAGAGCGTCGTTCGAAAGCAGCGGCCTCCCGGCCGTGTCGACGAGTACGAAGCGCTTCATCAGCCCCGTTCGTTCCTCTGGCGGAAGTTTCTGAAACGCGGCGGCATTTTCGTCGGTTAAGTAATTCGCGAAGTCCGCTTCGTTTCCTTTGCAAGCCGCGGCAAGTGCATGATCGAGCGCTTCGACAGGATTCGGTTGCGCCGCTTGCTGCGTCTGCGCAGCCAGGTTCGGAGCGGACGCGATAATCATCATCGCAAGCGCCAAAACTCCCGTTGCGTTTGTCTTTCTGACGCGACTCATCCGATTCCGCTCTTTGATCTCTTTCCGATAGAAGTTCTCATCTCATATTTTCGCCTGCGAAAAAATCGTGGCAAGCTCCTTCGTGAATTTCGAACGCGGCATCACCTCCGTGCAGCCGGCGTCGCGCGCCTGGGTCGCTAATTCCGTCTGCACATGCGAGAAAAACGCGATGATGCGAATTCGTGCCGCGCGCGTCCGTACCGCCTTGATCGCGTCCATCGGAGATTGTCGCGCATTCAAATCCACCACCACGAGCTTCGGCGGCAGCTTCTCCAATTCCGCCAGCAGCGCGTCGCCTGTCGCGAAGGATTTCATTTCGACGCCTGCTTGTTTCGCCGTTTCCATCATCTTCGCTTGAAAGAATATGTCGTTCACGAGTGCGAATATCTCCGCCACGGCTCCTCCATGTTAAGAGCTGTATTCTCCGGATGTATCACGCATTCGCGCGCGCGAACCGTTTACTCCAACGTCGGCGAGTGTCCGCAACTCCTAGGATGCCACGCCGTGCAAATTGGCTTTCGGAATTTGTCCCACGGTATTTCTTCCGCGCCGCGAATTGCGGTATAAAGGAATCGTCGTCAAATTCGTGGAGGTCGGGATGAAAGCCGCCTTGGAGCCCACGGCTCTGCCGGGAATGAATGTTCTCGAGCAAACACCCATCATCATCGAGAAGCTCGTTTCGCTCGCGAGTGAAGATCAGTTGCACTGGAAACCTTCGATGGAGCGCTGGTCCATCAGTGAGGTGCTCGCGCACTTGGCCGACGTCGAGGTGGCCGGCTTTCGCGAACGCATCGAGCGCATGGCCCAGGCAGACATGCCGCAACTCGTCGCGTACGATCAGAACGCGCAATATCAGGCCGGACGCTATTCGGGCGGCAAGGCGCGCGAGCATTTGAAGGTTTTTTGTCATGAACGCGACCGCAGTCTTTCCTGGCTGCGCTATTTGCCGGAAAGCGTTCTCGCGCGTAAAGGCCAGCACACTGAATTCGGCGTGATCAGCGTCGCGCAACTCATGAATGAATGGGCTTTTCACGATCTGGGGCACATTCGCCAGATCGCGGAGCTTTTTCGTTCGCGCGCTTTTTTCCCGGTCATGGGTCCATTTCAAAAGGGCTATACGATCAAGCCGTAATTTTGAGTCTCCCTTATGGACGAAATTTCGCGTTCCATCTTGAGAGTGTTTGACGAACTGGGCCGCGACACGCTGGATCTCCATGCCATGATGGAGATCGCGGGCGGCAGCGATCCGGCGCGTCGCAACAACATTCCCGGCGCCGTCGAGCTGCTGGTTCGCTCCGGCGCGCTCGAGCCCGCGGGCGGGGGAGACGTTTACCGCCGCAACGAGCAGGCGCGCCTCGCCGTCGCGAAGCCCCGCGACGTGACCCTTTACACGCGGCCGAAATGCCGCCTCTGTGACGAAGCGCGCGCCGCAATTCTTCCCATCCTCCGCGAATTCAGCGCGTCGTTGCGCGAAGTGAATATCGACGACGACAAGGAATTGCGTAAACTCTATACCGATGACGTGCCCGTTATTTTTATCGGCTCCCGCGAAGTGGCCCGCCATCAGGTTGACACGGTCCGGTTTCGCAAGGCTCTCGAAGACGCAAAAGTTTAGTTTCTCGTTTCGCATTTTCTCGCCGCTTGTCACGAAACACTTGTCGTGTCTTTTCATTTTCGTATGAAAAAATAAGCCGCCATCCCAAATCCCACCACGATCACGAGTCTGCGGATATATTGTGGATTGATCTTCTGCGCATAGTACGCACCGCCGTATCCGCCCAGCGCCGCGCCGATCAACATCACCACCGCCTGAGGCCACACAATCACCTTCGCGGAAATAAACAGAACCAGCGCCACGGCGTTTACCATGCTTACGAGCAGCGTCTTCATCCCATTCATGGCGTGAATATTTTCGACGTCCAACAGCGCCAGCATCGCCAGCACCAGAATTCCCGCGCCCGCCCCGAAATATCCGATGTAGATCGCAATCAGCAATTCCAGTAACAGGCCGGCGGCAAAGAACATTCGCCGGCTGCCTGGCTGGCCGCTTCGAGCGCGCACCCATTTCGTGATGCGGCCGCTCGCGACGAATAGAAGCGTCGCGCCCAGCAGCAGCCACGGCACCATGCGCATGAAAACGTGTTGAGGAGTGTGCAGCAAAACAAGCGCGCCGATCACTCCACCGACGACGCCGGTCACCAGCAGCGGCGGCAGCAGTTTGCGCACTTGCGGCGCCTTCAACTCTTTCCAGTAAGCGACGGTACTCGCGATCGTTCCCGGCCACATGGCTGCCGTGTTGGTTGCGTTCGCGGAGATGGGCGCGATTCGAGTGAACAGCAGCGCCGGAAAGGAAATGAAGCTGCCTCCGCCCGCGACGGAATTCAGCGCACCCGCGACCAGAGCAGCAAAAAAGAGGAATACAGCCTCGCCCAAAGACACGCGCAAGAATATCTTTTCCGGCGAGCAGAGTCACTTGCGTTCTGCGCGTTTCGCGCGCCGGGAAATTTCTTCGTCGCGCTTGGATTCCATGCCTTATTTTCGCTAGTTAACGAGTTGAGAGCGTTTCGCGCACTACCGTGCGTTCGAACGAACAGCGCGCGAGATACTCGCGAAAGGCGATTCGCCGAAACACCGCTTTTGTACCGATTAGAACTGACCCCGAACCTTTGTTTTGTGTGACTTACGCCGAATTCTAATAATTTGTTGTACCGATTAGAAATGGCGAATCAGGAGCTTGAAAATTGTGATTCAGAAGGTGAAACGAGCGCCAAGTTGGGCGGCGAAGGGAATGCCAACGGTGGTGCCGGGGCCGAAGAAATCGCCGAGGGCTCCGGCGGGGACGCGCAACTGATCGAGGCTGGTGATGGCCCGCGTTTGCGTGCAGGACGC
>DATEHB010000239.1:0-5320 GCA_035279805.1 Candidatus Acidiferrales bacterium | reverse complement strand
GTTTCCGCAATGTTCTCTTAAGTTTTTTGCATAGCCTATCCATCGGCGTTATGAGTAGAATCAACCGCGCGAATGGCATCCGATGGCGATTGACCTGACATATACAATTGCCGGTAAGCTCTTGCTCTCCGCGGCGCTCGGCGGCGTCGTAGGACTCGAGCGCGAAGTGCACCGCAAAGCGGCTGGTCTGCGCACCAGCATACTGATCTGCACGGGCGCATGCTTCTTCATGATTATTTCCTACGTCGCCGCCGTGCACCCCGAAGACGATCACACGCGCATCGCGGCGCAAATCATCGCCGGAATCGGATTCCTCGGCGCTGGAGTCATCCTGCGTGAGCGCGGCAACGTGGTCGGACTCACCACGGCCGCCACCGTCTGGGCGATCGCGGCCGTTGGAATGGGCGTTGGCACGGGCATGTACGTCACGTCCATCTTCGCCACTGCCCTCATCCTGATTTCTCTCACCACGCTCGGATGGGCTGAGGCGCGCCTGGGCATCAAGACTCGTCTCACCACATTTCGACTGACGGCCGTTGACGGAGATGCTGTGATGAAACAGGCTCGCGAAATTTTCCAGGACATGAAGATTCCCATTCAGCATTCCGAATTGCGCCGTGCTGCCGATGAATCCGTCATGGAATTCGACGCAGACCTCGGTTTGCCCCAGGAACACGAGTTGATGAGGCGTCTAAGCCTGCTCCCCGCGCGCTGCGAAATGGTGCCAATAGAATTTCAACGCGAAAGCTAGCCGCCTTCACCGGTCATCGCCCGTATGTAACCGTGCGCCAGTGAACTAATCGGATGCGCCCTGCGTTGTGTCGCTGGACTCGCCTCCCGAAGTTTCCTATGCTCGGTGCCGCCAAATGCCGCCTGCCGTCAAACCGCCGCCGCTGGAACGCGGAAACACCGTGCGAATCGTTGCGCCCGCGAGTCCCGTCGAGGAAGCGGCGCTGCGCAAGGGCTGCGAGGAACTGGAGCGCCTGGGCTACGAAGCGCGCTGGGATCCGCGCGTATTGGCGCGACAGGGATATTTTGCCGGTGGCGCGGAGGAGCGGCTCGCGAAATTAACCCATGCGCTCGAGGAACATGCATCTCGCGCCGTGATTTGCGCGCGCGGAGGCTACGGCGCCGCGTATTTGCTCGACCGCTTGGAGACGCGCAATCTGAAATCGCCGAAGGCCCTGCTGGGCTATAGCGACATCACGCTCTTGCAACTTTTTTTGTGGCGTAAAAAACGCTGGGTGAGTTTTTACGGTCCCATGGCCGCGTCCGGATTCGACAAAGGCGCAAACGCGGCGGGCGGCTACGATTCCGAATCGTTCGAGCAGGCGCTCACGCAGACAAGCCACGCTTGGAAAATTAATCTCCGCGGCGAAACTCTTTTTTTCGGTCAGGCCGAGGGTGTTCTTACCGGCGGCTGCCTCACGCTGGTGGAGATGACGCTTGGCACGCCGTGGGAAATTCAGACCAGCGGCGCGATTTTGCTCCTCGAAGATCGCGCCATGAAGCCGTACCAGATCGACCGCGCATTGATACACTTGCGCCAGGCCGGAAAATTCAAAGGCGTGCGCGGAATGGTCCTCGGCGAATTCCCGGAATGCGAAGTGCATCCCGGGAACACTTCGGTGCGCGACGTGTTTGAACGAATCATCGAACCGTTGAAAATTCCCGTCGTCTGGGGCGCGCCGGTCGGGCACACGTCCCGCGCGATGCTCACGATTCCCCTGGGAGTCAAAGGCCGCGTTGTGGCTCATGGCAGCGGCCGCCTGGAAATTCTCGAACCCGCATGCGCCAACCCGCGGCAGTACGAAACTAGGCAAGGAGAAAAGTCACGGCGCTCCTGAAGCAAACGCTCCGGCACATTCATTTGCTCGGAATCGGCGGCGCGGCCATGGCGCCCCTCGCGGGGATGCTCAAGGAGCGCGGCTACACCGTGACCGGCTCGGACACCAATGTGTATCCGCCCGCCTCCACGCTCCTCTCCGCGCTCGGCATTCCTTGGAAGGAAGGCTTTCGGCCTGAAAATCTCAAGCCCGCGCCCGATCTGCTCATCGTCGGCAACGCAATCTCTCGTGGCAATCCGGAACTCGAAGCCGCGCTCGATGACAGGATTCCTTACTGGTCCATGCCGCAAACGCTCGAAGAATTGTTTTTGCCGCGGCACACATCGATCGTGATTGCTGGAACTCACGGCAAGACAACCACCACCGCGATGCTGTCCTGGATTTTTCAGGTCGCGAACCGCCATCCCGATTTTCTTGTCGGTGGTGTCGTCCCGAATTTCGCGGACAAGAGTTACGGTCTCGGCGGCGGCGAGGAATTTATTATCGAGGGCGATGAATACGATTCCGCGTATTTCGACAAAGCTCCGAAATTCCTGCATTATCATCCGGACGAATTGATTTTGACTTCGCTCGAATTTGATCATGCGGATATTTATCCCGATTTGGCCGCGATTGAATTGCAATTCCGCCGCCTCGTGAATCTCGTTCCCCGTCGGGGCAGAATTCTCGTCTGGGGCGAAGCGCCGAATATTGTGGCTTGCACGCAGAAGGCGTTCTGCACCGTCGAAAAGTACGGACTCGCGCCGGAGATGGATTGGTGCGCTGGCGACATCGAATGGCGCGAGGGCATGACGCATTTCCGCGTCTCCTACCACGGCGAGGAAGTTGCACGCATTCGCATACCGCTTGCGGGCCGCCACAATGTGCTGAACGCGCTGGCCTGCGTTGCGATGTCTTTCGCGCGCGCCGTGGAATGTGAAGCAATCGAAGTGGCGCTCGCGAAATTCCAGGGCGTGCGCCGTCGCATGGATATCAAAGGCGAAGCGGGCGGCGTGTTGGTGGTCGAGGATTTTGCGCATCATCCCACCGCCATTCGCGCCACGATTGAGGCCGCGCGCTCGCGCTGGCCGGAGCGCAGGCTCTGGGCCGCCTTCGAGCCGCGCTCGAATACGATGCGTCGCCGCATTTTTCAGGATGATCTGGCGGCAGCGCTTTCGATGGCCGACGGTGCGGCGCTCGGCGCCGTCAATCGTGCGCAGCTTTTATCGGATGACGAACGCCTCGATCCCGAATACGTTACCGCCGCCATCCGCAAACTCGGCAAACCGGCGCGCGCCTTCGCATCGGCCGGTGAAATCGCCGAATTCCTGGCGTCCCAGCTTCTGCCGGGCGATCTTGTGCTTGTCATGTCGAATGGCAGCTTCGACGGTTTGTGCGGCCGCTTGATGGAAATTCTCGGGAAGGGAACGGCGGCGCGCAAATCGTGACGAAACAGCTCAAGCCGGCAATCATCTCGTTGCAGGTAGCTCTATTCGCGATGTTCCTGCTGCCGCAGCACGCTGCCGCGACAATTCGATACACGATTTCCCTCGCGCATCCCGAGCAGCACGTGTTTCACGTTACGATGACGGTGCCAAATGTCGGGCGCCAATTGGAAGTCGCCATGCCCGCATGGAACGCCACGTATGATATTCGCGATTTCGCCTACCATGTCACTGATGTGCGCGCTGAACTGACGCCGTCGAACACAACCATTCCGCTTCACGTCGTCAAACTCGACAAACAGACGTGGAGAATCACACGCGACGCCGAATCGCAAAAGGATTTGGGCGACGTCACGATTCAGTACGAGGATTACTGGGACGAGCCCGGCCCGTTCAGTTCACAGTTCAATTCGCAGCATGCATTTCTGAATCTTGCAGAAGTTCTTTTTTACATCCCCGCGCGCCGCGCCGAAGAATCCGAAGTCGCCTACGCGGACGCACCCGCCGATTGGCGCGTCGCGCAAGAATTACCGGAAGGGAAGTCTGCTAAAACTTTCGTCGCGCCGAGCTATGACGCGCTCGTCGACGCGCCGGCTGAAATCGGCGCCTTTCGCGAATTCCACTTCGATGCCGCCCGTGCGCATTTTCGCGTGGTCGTTGACGGCAAAGATTGGGATCAGGAAAGGCTCAGCAGCACTTTGCGTAAGATTGTTTCTTACGAAACAAAAATGATGCGCGATGTTCCGTTCCGCGAATACATGTTCATTTTTCATTTTGGCCCGTTTGCCGAAGCGGGCGGCGGCGGAATGGAGCACGCAAACTGCACCGCAATTTCCGTTCCTTCCGGCGACGCGGCTGCAAACGTATCGGCCCACGAATTTTTTCACCTATGGAATGTAAAGCGTATACGCCCGCAAACGCTCGAACCGGTCGATTTCACAAAGGAGATGTGGACGCGCGCGCTGTGGTTTGCCGAAGGCGTCACCAGCACCTACGCGGCGTACACCATGGTGCGTACCGGCTTGTGGAATCGCGGCCAATTTTACGATGACCTCGCCCGGCAATTCACCGCGCTCGATTCGCGCCCCGCTCATCGCTGGCAAAGCGCCGAGGAGTCGAGCCTCGGCACCTGGCTCGATAAATACGACTACTATGATCGCCCCGATGTCAGCATTTCGTATTACAACAAGGGCCAGATCCTCGGCGTGCTGCTCGATCTCGAAATTCGCGATGCTACCGATAATCGCAAATCTCTCGACGACGTCTTGCGCGCGATGGATGAAGATTACGCGCATCGCGGCCGCTTCTACGACGACAGCGCTGGCGTTGAACGCGAAGCGGAGAAAGTCGCGGGTCGAAGCTTCAAGGACTTCTTCGCGAAATATGTCTCTGGCACGGACGACATTCCGTATGACGATTTGCTTCGCCTCGCGGGCCTCGCTACGACAAAGCAACAGCAATCAATCGCCGATTTTGGATTTGAAGTCTTGCGCAACCGTGGCGGCCCGCTTCAAATTGCGGCGATAACTCCCGGCAGCGGAGCGCAGCGCGCCGGATTGCAACCGGGTGACATCTTGCTCACACTCGACGGCCAGCCGTTCCCGCGATTCCCGCAGCAATGGCTCGTTTCGCACTCGCCCGGCGACAAAGTAAAATTGCAGATCGAACGCAATGCCGGCCGGCGCGAAATTTCACTGACTCTCGGCAAGCAGCTCATGGAGAGCTATTCCATTTCAGAGATTCCCGATGCGAGCGCGAAGCAAAAACGAATTCGCGATGGAATCTTGAAGGGCGCTACGGATTAGCGCGATGCGCGAATTCACAATCGTCAGCAAGCACCAAATTTGCTTACGGCGTGCCCGATGATTCGCACCATTCTCGCCGTCGCGTTCCTCGCACTCTATATCCTCTTCGTCGGCCTGCCGGTCATCGGCTACTCTCTTCTCACGCATACCAGTGATTTCCTTTTTCGCGCCGGCAAATGGGGCATTGGCGTGTCTCTGCGTCTTGCGGGAGTGCGAGTGCGAACCGAAGGCCTCGAGAATATTC
>DATEHB010000238.1:0-12287 GCA_035279805.1 Candidatus Acidiferrales bacterium | reverse complement strand
TAAACGTTCTGGTTGAAGGTCGAGTTCCAGGAATTCGCGCGAGCGGCAAGATAATTGACCGCAGTCGTTTCATTGGCGTTGGCCGGAACGAAGCCCGTGGGCAAATTCAGGAAAACAAAATTAGCAACGGTGTTGCGCTGGCCGTCGTAATCGAAGAAGAAAAACAGCTTATCTTTGAAGACCGGACCACCGAGATCGCCGCCGAATTGATTGAAGTGGTAGGGCAGGCGCGGCTTGCCTTTGGCGATTTGTATGGGGTCGTTGGCGTTCATCGAGCGGTCGCGATAAAACTCAAAGGCCGCGCCATGGAATTGGTTTGTGCCCGATTTCGTGACGACGTTGATCACCGCGCCGCCTGCGTTACCCAGTTCCGCCGAATAATCATTCGAGTTGACTTGAAATTCCTGAACGGCGTCCTGGCTGAATTGATACGGCGCGCGACCCGAGCCGGTGCGCCCGAGCGTTTGACCGAAAAACGTGTTGTTATTATCCGAACCGTCGACGACGAGGGAGTTCAGAGTGCCGCGTTGGCCTGCAAAGCTGATGTCGCCGCCACGGTTATCAGTCGTCACGCCAGGAGTAAGTAGAACGAAATTAATGAAGTTGCGGCCATTCACCGGAAGATCGGCGATCGCGCGCTCATTCACCGTGGCGTTGACTTCGCTCTTTGTGGTTTCGACGATGGGGGCTTCCCCTGACACCGTAACTGTCGATTGCTGACCCGCCACGGGCATCAAAAGATTGAGCGTTATGCGCGAACCGACCGTCACGATGACGTTTTCTTGCGTAATTGTCGCGAAACCAGATTTTTCGGCAACGACCGTATAGGTTCCCACAGGGACGACGAGGAACGTATAGAGCCCGTCCGCATCGCTGGTCGTGGTGAAGATGATTCCGGTCTGCGTGTTCGTGGCTTTCAAGTCCACGCCGGGAACTGCCGCGCCGGACTGGTCGGTGACCGTACCTTGAATTGAACCCTGATTCGCTCCCTGGCCAAATGCCATTTGCGCCATTGTGAGCAGCAGCAAAAAAGTCGCCAAGCAAATCGAGAAATTCCGAATGCGCATCGCCTGCCTCCAGGATGCCGGACCGTTAAGTCGCGTGCGGGTGCCGGAAAGGAAAGAATAATACGCAAGAACGGAGTCGTAGGCAACCGCAGTCACGCGTCAAACTCACAGACAGAAGAAATGATGTCTGTCAGGCACGTTGGCCTATTTACGCATGGACACAGGCAACCCCGGCGCGCCGCAGCGGTTCTCTTCAATATGCTAAACTCGAAAGGCAAAGCCGGAAGGCAACCGGCGTAACGCACTAATTATGGGTGAGTTTGTTTGCAAAGTGGGGGATACCACTGGGCATGTCTTCCAGCAATTGGAGACCGCCCAGACCGAAGTAGAAGCTCGCCGGAAGCTCGCAGACCGCGGCTTCTATGTTTATACCGTGCGGCCCAATCTGAGCATGACGCGGGCCTTCAGCGGCATTCGCGGAGGCCGTAAACTCCCCACCAGCGACTTCCTGATCTTCAATCAGCAATTTAATACTCTGATCAAGGCGGGCCTGCCGATTCTGAAAGCGCTCGATTTGCTGGCTGACCGCGCGGCGCTCCCCAAAATGCGGCCATTTCTGAACGATGTGCGTCTGCGCGTGCGAGACGGCGACTTGCTGTCGGACGCTTTTGAAGCCACCGGAGCATTTCCCACGGTTTACGTCACTTCGTTGCGGGCGGGAGAGAAAAGCGGCGACCTATCTGGCGTATTGGACGATTACATCGCATATCAGCGCGTCACGACGGGAATACGCAAGAAACTGATCGGTGTCTTGATTTACCCGACTATTCTGATTGTGGTGGCGTCGTGTATCGTTTCCTATCTTGTGGCATACGTAATTCCCCAGTTTGCCAGGTTATATCAGGATTTGGGCACCACGCTTCCCGGCCCAACGCAATTCTTGATTACGATTGTCGTTGGTTACCGGATCTGGCTGATCGCATTTGCGGCAACGGTTGTTTTCGGCGCGATTTTCCTGTTTTTATGGTCGATGACCAGCCGCGGCGCCATTGCGCTCGACCGCGCAAAGTTGAAAATGCCGGTTGTCGGCGACGTGTGGATCAAGTTTCAGATGGCGCAGTTTACGCGAACGCTCAGCACGCTGTTGCGCGGAGGGACGCCCTTGGTGGCGGGCCTTGAGACCGCCGCGAATGCGATGACGAGCCGCCTCGTGGCAAGGTCCATACACGACGCGGCCAAGCAGGTGCGCGAGGGCGGCTCGTTGCACACGGCTTTGGCCGGCACGCACATGATTCCTGATCTCGCGCTCGATATGATCGAAGTCGGCGAAGCTTCCGGCGCGCTTGCTCCCATGCTCGGAAGTATTGCGCAATTTTACGAAGAGGAAACCAACCTGAAGACGGCCGCGCTCATCTCGATTATAGAGCCGGCCGTTCTTATCCTGATTGCCTCGCTCATCTTTTTCATCATGGTGGCGCTGTACCTGCCGTTGTTTTCCCTCCAGGTCGGTAACGGAGCGGGATAGGGAATCATGGCGACTACGAATCGAGATTTGCATCCTGAACCGGCCCGCGACTACGCGGCCGAGCGCGAACGCACACAGACGCTCGCGGATCGCTATCGTGTGCCTTTTATCGACATGACGGAGCAAAGAATCGATCCGGAATTATTCCATTCGATTCCCGCCGAGTTGATGTTCCGTTACAATTTCGTTCCTCTTGAAGCTCACAACAACTCCCTTGTTGTCGTCGTTTCTGATCCCAGCCAATTGCTTGTGAATGACGAATTGTCCCTGCTCCTCGGCAAGAAACTGATCATCCGCGTTGCGACCGCAACCCAGATCGGCGATTTGCTCAAACGTACGGAGCAATCGCAGCGCGTGCTCGATCAAGCGACGGAAGGATTCACGCTGCAGGTTGTCAGTGAGGAAGAGGGCGACGAAAACATTTCGATGGAGAAGCTCACCAGCGACTCCGGGGTAAGCCCGGTCGTCCGGTTGGTGGATACCGTGATTTTCACGGCGCTCGAGCGGCGCGCGAGCGACATTCACATCGAAACACGCAATTCCGAAGTCGCGGTGAAATATCGAATTGACGGTGTGCTGCAATACGCCATGCAGCCGCTCGCGAAGGAATGGCATTCCACGATTCTCTCGCGCATCAAGGTAATGAGCGAACTCGACATCGCCGAGCGTCGCGTCCCGCAGGATGGCCGCTTTCGCGTGCGCTATAAGGGCCGTTTCATCGATTTTCGCGTCTCGATCATGCCGTCGATTCACGGTGAGGACGCCGTATTGCGAGTCCTCGACAAGGAAACGTTGAGTGAGAAATTCCGCACTCTGAACCTCGACGTGGTCGGATTCGCGGAAGAAGATGTACGCAAATTCCGCCGCTATATTCGCGAGCCATACGGAATGGTGCTGGTTACGGGCCCCACCGGCTCGGGCAAGACCACCACGCTCTACGCCGCAATCAACGAAATCAAGACCGACGAAGACAAGATCATCACTATCGAAGATCCTGTCGAGTATCAAGTGCGCGGCATCACGCAGATTCCCGTGAATGAGAAGAAAGGCCTCACCTTCGCTCGAGGCCTGCGCTCCATTTTGCGTCATGATCCCGACAAGATCATGGTCGGTGAAATTCGCGATCAGGAAACCGCGCAAATCGCCATTCAATCGGCGTTGACTGGCCATTTGGTTTTCACCACAGTCCACGCGAACAACGTCACCGACGTGATTGGTCGCTTCATCAACATGGGAGTCGAGCCGTACAACTTCGTTTCAGCCCTGAACTGCATACTCGCGCAGAGGTTGGTTCGCGTGATTTGCCCCAACTGCAAGAAACAGGTTCAGCTTCCGCATGAGGTATTGCGGGAAGCCGGTCTCGATCCTCAAGAATGGGCGGGTGTCCCGATGTATGAAGGCGCGGGTTGCCTCGAGTGTTCCGGCAGCGGATTTCATGGACGAACCGCCATTTGCGAGCTGCTCGATCTCTCAGATCGCATTCGCGAGATGATCATAGACCGGAGGCCAAGTTCTGAAATCAAACGCGCTGCGAAAGAAGAGGGAATGGAGTTCCTTCGCGAATCAGGACTCGCTCGTGTGCGAGCCGGCATGACCACGCTTCGGGAAATCAATAAGGTGACTTTCATTGAGTAGCAGTCTCACAACCGTGCGACCAGCGGACCGCGGTAGCGCACCGCGCCGCCGTCTTTTTGGTTGGCTCGACGCGATGCCCCATCCCGCCACCGTACTGGAAATTGCGGCGACGCACGTTGCTGCCGCGAAATGGGGCCACGGGGGAACGCACCTTTCCGCCTTTGGCGCCGAATCTTTGCCTGACGGCGCAATTATTCCATCCGCTACTCAGCAGAACGTTCTTGACCAGGACGTTGTGCGCTCCGCTGTCCGCAGCGTGCTTTCTCGTGTGCCCGTCCAGGGACAGGAAGTCGCGCTGCTGGTTCCCGACGCCGTCATTCGCGTTTTCATTTTGCCATTTGAGACTTTTCCGCGGCGGGCGGACGAAGCGCGTCCTCTATTGCGCTGGCGGCTGAAGAAGAGCCTGCCGTTCGACGCGGAAGAGGCCGTCATATCCTGGATGGGGCAAACGGGCCGGGAAGGGAAAATCGAAATCGTAGCAGCCGTGGCGCGTCAGAGAGTCACGCGCGAATATGAATCTGTGGTCGAGTCTCAGGGCATATTCGCCGGGGTAGTCCAGAGCTCCACGCTCGCAACTCTGCCGCTGCTCCATCCGAGTGCCGCGACGCTTCTGGCGCGCATGAGCGGTCATAATCTGACTACTGCAATCGTTCGCGGCGAAACCCTCAGTGTGTATCGTTCGACGGAGTTGGGAACGGAAACCGATGTACTGAAACCGCAATCCGTTTTCGACGAAGTGTTTCCGGCAATCGCGTTTTACCAGGATACGTGGGGCGACAAGGTCGAGCAATTGCGCGTTGCGGGTTTCGGCGTGGGCGAGGAAGGCTTGCGCGAAATGCTGGGGCGCGAAATCGGCTGCCCGGCGGAAGCTTTGGCGGCTTCGGGAGAATTCTCGGCTGAAGCACGATCTCTCCTCGCCCAGGGACTCGAATCGCTGGTCGGTTGGCAATTAAACCGTGGCTTCTAGTACTCAGGAGGATTTTGCAACCCCTTGAAGACTCGCTTCAATCTCGCATCCGCGCCGCTCGAAAATAACCGGCGGTTCATCGCTGGCGCGGTCACCGTGGGAATTATCGCGGTCGCGGCGTCGATTTTCCTTTCCGTTCATGCCGTACAGGCGCGCCGCACGAATGGCGCAATCCGCGCGGACATTGGCCGACTTGAGGATCAGATTCGTTCCGCCCAGCGCGAGCAGGAGAGACTTCGCGTGGCGCTCAAGAATCCCAAGACCGTCGAGGTGATGAATCGCTCCCAATTTCTCAATAACCTCATCGAGCAGCGGACTTTCCCATGGACCAAAATGTTTGCCGACCTGGAAAAGATTCTCCCCCCGGGCGTACGCGTCGTCAGCATTTCCCCGCAGATGGATAATGAAGGCCATGTGAAAGTGATGTTAGTGATTGGAGCTGAAAACGACGAGCAGAAGATGAAGTTCCTTAGTTCCATCGTGTCGTCGCCGGCCTTTTCCAGCGTGCAGGTGACGCAGCAGACCCACCCCGAGAAAGTTTCGGCGGATGCTGGAGAAACGGGCGCCGTGCTGCTTTCGCTGGAGGCGCATTACGCAACCATATGACATCCAGAAACAATTCGCGAAAATGGAAGCTGGCTGTAAAGATTGCGCTTGCTTGTCTACTCGTTCTCGATGGCGCCCTGATTTTTGCCAACGTGCGGATCGCAAACGAAGCCCCGCAATCCCAGGCTCTCGAGCGCAATCATCTGGCGGAGAAGGACAAGTTGCTCGCAGCCGATGTCGCAGAGGGAAAGGCCATAGAGAAGCATCTCCCCGACGTTGGGAAGGAGTGTGATGCCTTCTATCGGACCAATTTGTTGCCGGCCTCTACGGGCTATTCCACTGTAATTTCCGACCTCGGGCAAATGGGCAAGGACGCAGGCGTTCAGATCGGCGGCGTCGGTTTTCACGAGACCGCCGTGAAAGATCGCGGGTTGAGCGAAGTGCAGATGTCGGCGGCGGTACAGGGCAATTATCAAAGCCTGATTCGATTGATCAACAGTCTCGAGCATTCGCCGCACTTCTATGTGCTCGACGGTTTGACTTTGGCGTCGGAAGCATCAGGCAACATCAAACTGAACGTGACCCTCCGGACGTATTTCCGCATTTGACGCCATGACAAAAAAAGCCAGATACGAAATTTATGTGTTGGGCGCGCTGCTGATCGTTCTCGCTATCGCGGCATACTCAAGTCAGTCGCGCAATTCCGTGTTCACCGGCGTGAGCGCAAGCGATGTGAAATTCACGCCGCTGGACGTGCCGGATCCGTCGTTGCGTCTCGATTTGCTGGATCGCATTCATAAAGAGGAATACAAAGGGCGGCATCGCAATATATTCAGCGCCGAGCCGTTACCGCCTCCGCCGTCAGTGCTGGCGAATCAACAGGCTGCGGCCAGGGGTCCAGTAACGCCGCCACCGCCTCCTCCGGTGACCGTGCCGGCAACCTTTTATGGAATCGTCACCGATTTGAATACGGGCAGGAAACGTGCTTGCTTTTCTGCCAATACGGATGATGTGTACATCGTTCCCGAGGGTGGAATGCTTCTCAATCAATTTCGCGTCGTGACGATCAGCAGCAATTCGGTGGAAGTAGAAGAACTCTCTTCCGGCAGGCGCACGACATTAATGCTTGCCCAGCCAACAGACGCAACGGGAGTCCCGCCTCAGCAGGGACAACCATAAACATGCGGCCGTTCAATAGTCGCTACACAGACAGAGGCTTCGCGCTAATTTTTGTGCTGTTTCTCGTCGCTCTTTTGATTGTCACCGGATCCGTGGTGTTTGTGAATCGGCTCACCGAAGGCAAACGGCAAAAAGAAGCCGTGACAATTTGGCGCGGCGAGCAATATGAGCGCGCGATCGGGCTCTACTATCGCAAATTTGGGCGCTTTCCCACGAGTGTCGACGATCTGGTCAAGGCGCAGAATGGCATTCGTTTTCTGCGCGAGGCATACAAAAATCCCATGAACAAAGAAGACGGCTCGTGGCGCTTCATCTACGTCACGCCCGCGGGCCAGCTGATCGGCAGCGTTCGTTACACAACGCTGCAGCAAATGGCGTTTCTCGATAAGCAGCGACAGATGGGAATTACCACAGGTGTAACTGCGGCAGGAACGAGTGGCATTCCAGTCGCCCCGCCGGATAATTCCAGCGCACAGGCGCTCTCGCAACCGCCACCAACAGGTCAGCCGTCCGCGCAACAAGGAGTGCTTGGCGGGTCCGGCGTGGCTGCGGATGTTTTGCCCGGCGCACCGCCTGCGACGCTCGGTCCACAAGGCGGCCAACCACCCGTACAACAACCCGTGCAGCCGTTTTTCTCTCAGGACTTGCGGTCGCAGACCCCAGCGAATCCGGGAATAAGTGTCACAGAATCCTCTAATTCGTCGGGATCGGGACCGGTGATTGGCGGCTTCATCATCGGCGTGGCAGGGAAGTCCGACAAATCGTCGATCAAGGTTTACAAAGGCGGCGCCACGTATAAAGAGTGGGAATTCATTTTCAATCCGCTCGAGCAAGTTCAAACGATAGGGACTATATCGACCGCCCCGGCGCAGAAGGGAACTCAACCACCTGGAACGACACCGCCGTTCGGCATGCCTCAGCCGCAGCCTCAACCTCCGCAGCCGCCGCAGAGCTAACGGCGCGTAGCGGCGGCCTTTTTACCCTGAGGCACAAAGGGCAGGCCCGCCCCATTCATCGCCGAAGACATCTGCCGTTGCCTTTCGTAGGGGCGCTGCTTGCTGCGCCCGGCGTGCACAGCGCGGAACATCGTGGCGGCGGCCTCCCGGCGTACCGGCTTTGCATTTCCCCTACTCTTTCTCTTGAGCAGCATCTTTTTTCTGTCATCCCGAACCCGGCTCCGAATTGCGGAGACGGCCGTGAGGCCGCGTCTGCCGCAGGCAGGGATCTGCTTCTGTCCCATAGGGGTGAAATGCTTCAAGATTGGAGTATCACAACGATCAGCGAGGTTGCGTGGACGATTGTTCGGCCTTCAATTTCTTAAGCTTGTTGGTCACGCGATGTACGTAATTGTACGTCTCGGGGAATGGAGGCACGCCGCCGTATTGTGCAACGCGCTCCGGCCCCGCGTTATACGCCGCGAGCGCGAGCGGCAAATCGCCGTGATACTGGTCGAGCAACTGCTTCAAGTAGCGCGTGCCGCCCGCGATATTCTGTGACGGGTCGAAAACGTTGTTCACGTCGTAACGATTGGCCGTCCGGGGCATGAGCTGCATCAGCCCCATCGCGCGCTTCCGCGAAACTGCGCGAGGCTTGAAGTTCGACTCCGCAAAAATCACGCTCGAAATCAGATTTTCGTCCACTCCGTTCCGCGCTGCTGCGGCGCGGATCTGCTTCGCAAAGGGCACATCCAGCGCGGGAGCGCTCGCGGACGGCGCAAATACGTCCTCGGGATCGAATCGCACAATGTCGCTCGACGGCACGACAATCCTGCCACCCGCAACATAAAGCACCACCTTCGCGCCCTGCCGCAGATAGCCTGTGATGTGCAACCGTTGCCCTGAATGCAGCACCGCGTAATCCGCGCGCACGCTCGGCGCGAAAGCCATCACTGACGCGAACATCACCACAAAAACGCCCAGCGTTATGACTCTCCGCGTGCAAACAACACGCCCGAAATGGCGCCCGGCCAACACGACTCGCCCCGCGGCCGTTGTTGCCCCCCAGAGAATTGAATGCCGATCAGCCTTCATATTGGTCATAATCGTTTGAATCGCTTTTCCGCCTCGTCGTTGCCTATTCTGCGCTCTGCCGCCACCATCCTGATTGACTCGCCCCGCGGTTCTCTCGCTCTTGCCGTTGCGTTTTTTTTTGACTTTTGACTGTTAACTATCAACTGCTAACTGCTTCCCGAACGCATGCGCTCGAATTGCCGCCGCGACACCGGCCTCATCATTTGAAAGAGTCACAGTCCAGCCAAGCAATTTCAACTCTGCGGCGCTATTGCCCATCAAGACCGGCAAGCCCGCGAATTCGAGCATGTCCCGGTCATTCCAATTGTCGCCAATCGCCATGATTTCGTCCCGCCGGATGCCGCGCCGTCGCGCCCATTCCGCCAATGCGGCGCCTTTCGAACAGCCCCGTTGAATCACGTCAAGTATGCTCAAGTCGCGTTGCTCGTATTCCGTTAGCGCCAGCGAAAAATCGCTCACCCTCGTCATGGACTTGAGCGTGGAATGCGCCGCGCGCATCCGCGCAACCGAGCCGACAAACATCACTTGGATCGGATCTTCGTCGAGGCTCGTCTCTAGCGGCACGCATTCAGCGATGAATTCGCGGTTCCGTTGGCAATATCCGCCGCTGACAGGATCGTTCCAGTCGATGCGCTCAAAGACCAATTGTCGCTCGCGCACACGGTCGAACACTACGGCCGCTCCCGAGCGAAACTCGATCGTCGCCGCCAGCACTTCGCGCGCCAGCGCGCGAGGCAACAGATTGCGCAAATGAGTCTCGCCCACTTTCGATTTGATCAGCGCGCCATTATTAACTACCAGCGTCAACTCGCACGGAAGCTGCTCCGAAATTAGCTTCGCAAAATCGAAGCGGCGTCCCGTGACCAGTACGATTTCGATTCCGCGCGCGTGAGCTTCCACAATTGCTTCGCGGTTCGCGGCAGGCAATTCGTGGCGGCTGTCGAGCAGCGTGCCGTCAATATCCATGGCAATCAGACGCACATGCATCCGTCGATTGTAACCTGCGAAGTGTTCGAGCGGCGCATCTGTTGCTGCGAGGTGTGCTAAAATTTTTCGCTTATGACCAAACCACTGCAAACCACCATCACTCATCTGGAATGTTCCCGTTGCAGGAAGACTTACCCTCACAACCAACTGAAAAATCTTTGCGACTGCGGCGGCCCGCTTCTGGCTCGTTACGATTTGAAAACAGCCGCCAAGACGCTCACGCGCGACACCTTGCGCACGCGGCCTGCAACCATGTGGCGTTACGAAGAAGTGCTGCCGTCGCGCGATCCCGTCACGCTCGGCGAGGGCATGACGCCTATGCTGCACGCGAAACGCCTTGGCGCTTCCATGGGCTTGCGCAATCTCTATATAAAAGACGAAGGACTCAACCCCACGGGCTCGTTCAAAGCCCGCGGCCTTTCCGCCGCCGTGAGCCGCGCAAAAGAATTGGGCGTCAAAGTTTTGGCGACCCCAACGGCAGGAAACGCCGGCGGCGCGCTTGCCGCTTACGCCGCGCAGGCTGGAATTCCATGCGTGATTGTCATGCCCGCTGATACGCCGCTCGCCAACGAAATGGAATGTCGAGCATTTGGCGCGGACGTTCGGAAGCTCGAAGGCCTGATCTCCGACTGCGGCAAATACGTCGCCGAAAATAAAGATAAGAACGGCTGGTACGAAGTCACCACGCTCAAGGAGCCGTATCGCATCGAAGGAAAAAAAACCATGGCATACGAGCTGTGGGAGCAATTCAATGGCAAACTTCCTGACGTAATTATTTACCCCACCGGCGGCGGCGTCGGCATGATCGGTATGTGGAAAGGCTTCGAGGAAATGGAAGCGATGGGCTGGATCGGCAGCGAACGGCCGCGCATGGTAACGGTGCAAGCCGCGGGATGTGCACCCATCGTCGACGCATTCGAGAAAGGCATCGACAGCGCACCAATGTGGACGAACGCCGCGACGATTGCTTCTGGCTTGCGCGTGCCCAAAGCTATCGGCGATTTCCTGATTCTCCAGGCGATTCGCGAAAGCAAAGGCGCCGCCGTCGCCGCCACCGACGACGAGATTCTCGCCACTTCGAAAGAGCTTGCCGCGAAGGAAGGCATGTACGCCGCGCCCGAGGGCGGTGCAACAGTTGTCGCCGCACGCAAGCTGGCCGAGAAAAAATGGATCAAGCCCGACGACATCGTCGTGCTGTTCAACACCGGTTGCGGCTACAAATACAACGAAGCCTGGCAAAAAGCCCTGAAGTAGCCGAGCGCGCACTTCTGCTGAATCATAGCTGACCGATTTATGACTGAGCGTCTCTACTACAACGATTCATTTCTCCGCGAATTCGACGCGCAAGTGCTTGCCTGCGAACCCGAGGGCGCGCGCTGGCGCGTGCGATTGGATCGCACCGCGTTTTATCCCACTTCGGGCGGCCAGCCGTTCGACACGGGCCGGCTAGGTGACGCCACGGTCGTCGAAGTGCTCGACGCCGAAAACGACGACATTAGGCATTTCACGAATCAGCCCGTCCCCGCGGGCGCGATTCACTGTGTAATCGACTGGCCGCGGCGCTTCGATCACATGCAGCAACATACAGCGCAGCACATGCTCTCCGCTGCCTTCATCGAATTGTTCAAGTATCAGACCGTTTCCTTCCATCTCGGCCGCGAGATTTCCACCATCGACCTTGCTGCGCCGTCTGTCGCGCCGCGTCAGCTCGAAGAGGCCGAGCGCCGCGTAAACGAAATTATTTTCGATGACCGTCCCATTGCCGTGCGCTACGGAACCGCCGAGGAACTCGCCGCGCAGGGCATTCGCAAAAAAGTCGAACGCGAAGGCACGCTGCGCGTCATCGACGTCAATAACTTTGATCGTCAGCCCTGCGGCGGCACGCATCTTACGCGCACCGGACAGGCTGGAATGCTCGTGATCCGCAAATGCGAGCGCCAGAAACAAAATTGGCGCGTCGAATTCGTCGCAGGCTGGCGCGCTTTGGCCGCGGCACGCGGAGATTTTGCGGCCTTGCGACAGTCAGCCGAGCATCTCGGGTGCGGAATCGCTGAATTGCCGGAAAACGTGCGCAGAATTCAAGAAGAGCGCCGCACCAGCCAGCGCGACGCGAAAAAGTTGGCCGAGCGCCTCGCCGAACTCGAAGCAGCAGATCTTTTCACGCGAAACCCCGAAGTTTCTCAGGACGGCAAACGACGAGTTATCGTTTTCGTTTCCGACGACGCGACCCCGAGCTACCTCGCCATGCTTGCCGCAAAAATTGTCGCAACTCCGAACGTGCAAGCCGTCCTCGCAAGCCGCGCGGCAAAAGCGCTCGTCCTCGCCCAATCGGCGGGACTCGACGGTGACATGGGCGCGCTCCTTCGCGAAATTTTCGCGCCCCTCGGCGGTAAAGGCGGCGGCAGCAAACT
>DATEHB010000237.1:0-5219 GCA_035279805.1 Candidatus Acidiferrales bacterium | reverse complement strand
AGCACTTCTGCGTGTTTCGCCAAGACCTTCAGGCCCTGGCCCTCGTCGCGTTTCAAGTTCGCGCAGGACCGTATCGTTTCCGAGAACCAAGCGAACATACCTGCGTGAAAAGGTTTTGAATACTGCGATGATGTGTTGGTGATCGCGATTCCGGCCCAACGTGCACATAGCTGGAACAGAGTCGACGGCATTGACCTGCTCCGAGGCATCGCCATCCTCTTCGTGTTGCTGAATCACGTTAACATGCGCCTGGTGATCGCAAAAATTCCGTATGGCCAGGCGCTGCCGCACAGGCTTCTCAATGACTTCGTTTGGAACGGGCAGCGGGGCGTCCAGATATTTTTTGCCGTCTCCGGCTTCTTGATCGCTTCGACGACGCTCCGCCGATGGGGAACGCCGTCGCGCGTCCGCGTGCGCGACTTTTATCTCCTGCGCTTCGCTCGAATCGCGCCGTTGCTCATACTCCTGCTGGCTGTGTTAAGCATTTTCGATCTTACGCACGTTAAGAACTTCATCGTCCCGGGCGGTTTAGGCGGTGCGTTGTTGGCCGCGCTGACGTTCCGCATGAACCTGCTGCTTCGAGCGCACCACGGAAGTTTTCCGGGAAATTGGTACGTGCTATGGTCGCTGTCTGTCGAGGAAACTTTCTACTTTTTCTTTCCTCTTGTTTGCCGATGGTTGGGACGCGGGAAATTGCTGATTGGGCTGCTCACCACCTTCATTGTGCTGGGACCTTTTGCGCGCACGATATTCGCCCAGCATAGCCCGACGTGGCAGGAGGTTTCGTATCTGGGCGGCATGGATGCGATTGCGCTCGGCTGTTTGACGGCCATCCTCCTTCCGAAACTTTGTTTTGGACGTCGCGTCTTGCTTTGCACGGAAGCGATCGGTGCGATTGCCATGATCTGGGTGTTGGGTTTTTCAAACAGCGTGCTGGCGCGCACGGGCCTCGACATGAGCGTCCTGGCATTGGGGACGTGCATGGTCATCGTTGCCGTCGCGCAAACAAGACGCAGAGGTCCAACGATAGCTCGCCCTATTCTCTGGCTTGGCCAGAGGAGTTATGAGGTCTATCTGACGCACATGTTTGTAGTGTATGGAGTATTCGAGATCTTCATCGCGTCCGGGAAGCCGTCCCGCGGAATACCGGCGCTTTTCATCGTCTCAGTCATTCTTGCAGGAATTCTCGGCGAGCTTGTGGCGCGGTTCTTCTCGGAACCGATGAATCGCTGGCTGAGGGAACGATGGGGAAAAGGACCGAGTCGCATCGGCTCAGTCATCAACAATACGGAGCGCAGGATCGCGGTGGAAACATATAGCGAATCTCCGAATCTGATTCCATGAAAGCATCAGCCTCCCGCACGTTCGTTGACACTCCTATCCCCGGCTGCTAAATTCATCGTTTTGCCACATAAAGGGGGATTTCCTGAGAATTTGCAATGTTCGAAGTGTATTGGCACTCACTTCCGGATTTATCCTGCTCGGTGGGTGCGCGATCAGTCGAAGAAAAGTTGTTGTTCCTGTGGCAACGCAACCGGCGCAGACCGCGGCAAAGCTTGATTTAATTGCATTGTATAACCGGGAAGCGTCCGCCATCGAAACACTCAACGCTTCGGTGCGCATGTCGTCGACAGCGGGCTCCGCGCTCAGTGGTGTCATCGAGCAATACCATGAAGTCAACGGGTACATCCTCGCCGCGCGTCCCGCCTCGATCCGAGTGATTGGCCAGGCGCCTGTAGTGGCAAAAGACATCTTCGACATGGCCAGCGATGGTCAGATGTTCCGGATTTACATTCCCTCGAAAAACAAATTTATCGTGGGTCCCGCGAACTTGCGGCGAAACGCTGAGAAGCCAATTGAAAATCTGCGCCCGCAGCATCTTTTTGAAGCGCTAGTCTGGCCGGTGATTCCACAGACCGAAAACGCGCTTGTAGAGGAGGCGGACGCACTCCCGTTCCGGTATTATGTGCTGACACTAGCAACGAACGGCCCGCAAGGATGGGAGCTTGACCGTAAGATCTGGATCGACCGCGCAACCCTGCAAATTGCGCGGATCCAAATCTATAGTCCCGGGGGCGAATTGGTTTCCGACATTCAGATAAAAAACTGGCAACCCGTCGGCAAAATAAATTATCCGAAAGATATTCTGTTGGCGCGTCCCGCGGATCAGTATCAACTCGACATCCAAATTACGCAATTAACGTTGAATCAACCGATCGCCGGCGATAAGTTTCAACTCGCACAGCCGTCAGGAACTGATCTCGTCCAACTCGGCGAGGAGAATCAGTTTTGATTCGCCATATGATTTTGCGCAACGTGATGTACCGCCCCGTGCGGACTTGCATCACCATCATCGCCGTGGCCATTGAAGTTACCCTCGTTTTGATTGTTGTCGGGCTCACCTCCGGCATGCTGTCCGACACAGCGAAACGGATCGAAGGAATTGGCGCTGATATCATGGTGCAGCCGCCCTCTGCCTCCATATTCATGGCCTTCAGCGGCGCGCCCATGCCCATCGAAATCGGCCAGAAGCTGGCGCAAATCAAGAATGTTCGCGCCGTCGCGCCCGTATTGCTCCAATTTAATTCCACCAACGGGCTCGATATCATCTACGGAATCGATCCGGAAAGTTTCCGCGAGGTTTCCGGCGGATTTGTGTTTCACGATGGCCGCGATCTGCAAAATGCGAATGACATTCTCGTGGATGACTGGTACGCAAAAGGACGCAAAGTCGCAATCGGCGAAACTCTGCACATACTCGGTCACGATTTTCACGTCGCGGGGATTGTCGAACACGGTAAAGGTGCGCGTCTGTTTGTTTTGATGTCTACGCTACAGGAATTATCCGGCGCGCGCGACAAGGCTTCCGTGTTTTTCATCCGCTGCGATCATCCGGAACAGACAGCTAAAGTGATCAGCGGAATCAGTCAGCTTTTGCCGCATTATGAAGTGCGCCCGCTGCGTGATTATTTGTCACTGATGACTTCGTCGAATCTTCCCGGTCTGCAAACATTCATTCGCTCGATGATCATGCTCGCTGCTGGAATTGGTTTTCTCGTGATTCTGTTATCGATGTACACCACCATCATCGAGCGCACGCGCGAAATCGGAGTACTGAAATCGCTGGGCGCTTCGCGCGGATACATCGTGCGCGTGATTTTGTGCGAAACAACCGCGCTGTGCCTTGCTGGAATTATTTTGGGCATCGCGATGAGTTTTGGCGTGCGCTGGCTCTTTCTCACGGCGTTTCCGACGCTCACCATTGTGGTTGCGCCCTGGTGGGTGCTGCGCGCCGCGGCGATTGCCATCATTGGCGGGTGGGTGGGCGCGTCATATCCAGCGTGGATTGCGAGCCGCAAGGATCCCGTCGAAGCGCTCGCCTATGAATAGTTTTCTGAAGCAGATTCGCCGCAGTGCGATGTGGCTAGGCAGACTCGCGATTCGCGCATAGAATAAAATTCTACTCACGAAAGCGATTCTCTCCTGCCGCGCGGAGCAGCGTTGGAGCCGATACTTAAGACTGAGAACTTGTGGAAAGTATATCGCGCGGGAAGGCTGGACGTCGCCGCCTTGCGTGGCGTCAACGTGGATGTGTATCCGGGAGAATTTGTGTCTGTGATGGGACCGTCGGGGTGTGGCAAGTCGACTTTGCTGCACGTGATTGGCGGATTGTCGCAAGCGACGCGCGGGAGAGTGCTGCTCGATGGCAATGATCTGGCCGCACTTGGAGACGGCGGGCGCACGCTGCTGCGGCGGCACAAAGTGGGATTTGTGTTTCAGCGTTTCAATCTGCTGCCCACGCTCAACGCCAAGGGAAACATCGCGCTCGCACAGCACATCCACGGTGACGGCTTCGATCCGCACCGCTTCGACGTGGTGACGCGCATGCTCGGCCTGACCGACCGTCTGGATCACCGGCCGTCCGAGCTTTCCGGCGGAGAGCAGCAGCGCGTGGCGATCGCGCGCGCGATCATCAACGAACCGAAAATCGTGCTGGCGGACGAGCCCACGGGAAATCTGGATACGAAAAACTCAGAAAATGTCCTGGGCCTGCTGCGCCAGCTCAACAAAGACCTTGGCCAAACCATCGTGATGATCACGCACAATCCCGAAGCAGCGGCGTACGGAAATCGCGTGCTGCACATGCGCGATGGATACGTGGTCGACGGCGCGAGCGCGAACTGAGATGCATAAACTCTGGCGCGGAATGCGAAACACGATTTTTTGGTCGTACGAGCGCGGAAGCTGGCCGTACGATTTGATGGTGATCCTCATCGTGTTGTTTGTCCTGTTCACGCCGGGAAAATGGTTTGACGACCAGCCGCGACTGAACGGCGAGGGCGATTCTGGAGTAATGCTGATTGCGCAAGATGAAGCAGCCCATACGGAAACCTACCGGATTGACCCAATGCTTTTCACCGCATCGCCAGCGTCGCGGGAAAGAGGCCCGGAGCTTGAACGGAAGACGCACGAAATTCTCCGCGAGTCCGTCGACGAACTGAAAACGCGGACGTTTCAGATCCGCAGCATCGAACCTGTTCGCGGCGCGGACAATTCTATTCTGTATTACCAGGTGGACGTGAAACGTTAGCCGCAAAACGCCCGGTTCCTCTTTCGCGTACCCGCCCGTAATAAAGCCGCGATCTTCGCATGGCGCTGCAATCGCTATGCTATGATTGCGGGCGTTCCGCCGCAGAATTTTCAGGTGTCATTCAGGTGAACATGCCATTGCTTCGCAAATTGAGATGGATTTTTCTGGCCGCTGCGCTCGGCGTCACGGGAGCGGCCGCAACGAGAGCGCTTCCGCCGTCGCGCGTGCCCGCCCGCGCAGCCACCACTTTTGCGACTGCACGCCCCCAAGCGCGTAGCGCGGTGACGCTCGATTCGGTGTTGCATGAGCTGGACACAGAGGCGAAAGATTTTCACAGTCTGACCGCCGAAATCGAACGGACGAAAGTCACCGTTGTAGTCAACGTGAAATCTACGGAAACAGGTGAGATTTGGGTTCACGGCGACAAGATGCGCCTGGAAGTGAAATCTCCGGATCCGCGGACGATCTTGCGCGCTGGAGACACGCTTTATATTTACAATCCCGGATTGCAGCGCGTCGAGGAATACAACCTGGGAAAACATCGCGAATTGGTGGATCAGTTTCTGCTGCTCGGATTCGGCTCTTCCGGGCACGATTTGCGAAAAGGTTTTTTGATCACACTGCTGGG
>DATEHB010000236.1:0-4243 GCA_035279805.1 Candidatus Acidiferrales bacterium | reverse complement strand
GGAATTTGCAGAAAGCCGCGCAATCAAGATTCCGCGCCCGGGCATACTTTCGTATGTCTCTACGGGTATTCCTTCTTTTTGCAGAATGGCTGCCAGGTATTTTGCCGCGGCCATTTCGTTGCCTGGAGGATTCGTCGTGTCAATGCGAATCATTCCCTGCAGCCAACCCAGCGCATCGATATACAATTTTTCGAAGTCCACCGCTGTCGCTTGTGTCTGCAATTGCGCCGGCGCGGGCTGAGCTTGTGCGAAGACGCTTTCAGGACTGCTTGCGGCGCAGGCAAACAGGATGAGAGCAAAGACTGTTCCGGACTTCCATCGCATCCGTATCTCCAGGAGTGCGGTAAATTTTCAGCAGAAACGCCACGTTCATACTATCATGGCGATTTCGCGGGTCGCGGCGGCAGGCAGGGTGTGTTGCTAAAGAATTGACCATCCCGGCGCGGTGTTTTTACATCCTATGGTGCACGGAGGCATGGATTCATGCGACAGAACCTGCTGGTCCGCTGGGTTGTCTTCGCCGTGGTGACCGCCACGTTAATCCTGCCGGCGAACGTTTTTGCCCAGCTACCGACGCAGCAAAAACCGCCGGCTCCTCCTCCACAGCAACAGCCGCAGTACTCGATCACGGTGCAGTCGCAACTGGTGCAGGTGAACACGGTGGTCACCGACCAGGACGGCAACATTATTACCGGGCTGAAGCAGCAGAATTTCCGAATTTTTGATGATAATCAGGCGGAGCCTGTCACGAATTTTCAACCGAACGATGCGCCGATCACCATCGTCTTATTGATGGAGTTCAGCAACATTTTTGGCCCCTATTTTGCGCAAATCGGCCCATATCTCACCTACGGATTCACAGACCATCTTGGACCAAAAGATTGGATAGCGTTCGTCACCTATGACTTAAAGTCGCACATCGTCGTGGACTTTACGCACAATAGAGATGAGGTCAAGCAGGCCATGTCCACGCTTTTTTTCCCCGGTTTTAGCGAAGCAAACGAATTCGACGCGCTAATCGATACGATCAATCGTCTCAAAGATGTTTCCGGCAAAAAGGCAATTCTTCTGGTCAGCACAGGGTTTGATACCTTCAGTAAACACACCCTGGACCAAACCTACAACGTCTTGAAACAGACAAATGTGACCGTCTTCTCCATCGGCGCCGCCGAAATGATTGAAGTTTCCAACCCGCAAGGCGAATCGGTGACTTACCTTCAGGCGAAAAACGAATTGACTACATTCGGCAGGCTGACCGGGGGATTTGCCTGGTTCCCGCGCTTCGAGGGCGAGATGCCCGACATTTTTAATTCTGTTGTGGAATTCCTGCGCAACCAGTATTCGCTGGGATACGCGCCTCCTGAATCCGCACGCGATGGCAAGTATCACAAGATCAAAGTGGAAGTAGTGGACGACAAAGGCGAGCCGCTGATGGTTGCGAATAAAAAGGGGAAGATGAAGAAGGTGGTCATCTATGCCCGCGAAGGGTACCTGGCGCAAAAAGCGGAAACGGGCGATTAGGTTTCAGCGTTACGCAGCATCCTGTTTGAGTAAGGCTGAGTTGAGTCAGTATCCGCGCTGAAGGTCAACTCGATTGATAAGTTCCCTGCCATCAAACCACCGCTCCAGGTTTTCCATCAGCAAGTCCGCTTGACGCGCCCACAGACGTTCGCTGACGGCGCTAACGTGGGGAGTGATGAAAATGTTGTCGAGGTTCCACAGAGGATTCTGCGGAAGCAACGGTTCCTCCGTGGCGACGTCTATTGCCGCGCCCGCGATTGTGCGCGCGCGCAATGCGGCGGCGAGTGCGGCCTCATCAACCAGCGTGCCGCGCGCAACATTAATTAGATAGGCTTCAGGCTTCATTAACGCGAATTCGTTTGCTCCGATCATTTGGCGCGTCTCAACAGTTTCCGGCGCCGCCAGGACTATAAAATCTGCATGCGGTAAAGCATTCGCAAGTTGCGTCACCGGCAGAATGCGCTCGGCGAGCTGCGCGTCACCGCGACCCGAACGCGTAACGCCCCAAATGCGCATCCCGAGCGGCTGAATGCGCCGCGCGAGCTCGCGTCCCGTCGAACCAAAACCAACAATGAGCAGCAGACGTCCGCTCAATTCGAGAGGGCGAGGCTTTGCGTCCCAAATCTCCTGCTGAGCCCAGCGGCTTTGCGACTGGTAACACATCGCGTCCGGAAAGCGCCGCGCCATGGCAATAATCATTCCGAGAATATGCTCGGACATGGGAACCGCGTGTATGCCGCTGGCATTGGTCAGCAGCACGCCGCTTTGCCGGAGCTCCGGATACATCAGTTGGCCGACTCCTGCCGCAGTTGCGTGAATCCATTTCAGTTTTTTTGCGTGCGCGAACTGCTGGGCGCGGAGAGAATAACCGACGAGGATGTCCGCGTCAGGAAGCTCATCGGTCACGTGCTCGTAATTGGGCAAGTGCAGCACGTTCATGGCCGGCCAGCGCTGGCGGATCCGGGCCGCCACTTCTTGGGGAGCGCGCCACAGAGTGAAAGAATGCCAAAGGCAGATTACGAGTTTTGTATCTTCCGGTTTCGTTCGTGTCATGGATTTTGTCGGTGAGATTTCCCTAAGATTGCGGCCAATTCAAATATATCTCAAAAATGTCTCACAGCACGCAACGCGGGCCGATAAATCCGATCGGCCGCCACAAACGCAAAGTTCACGGGCGCTCCGGATGGAGCACACGGGCGACAGCCGCGCCTGCGAAGGGCATAACAGTGGCGATTCGTCATTTCGAAGGCGCGCGCAAATCGCGGCCGGTCATTTCCCTTGGCGCAGGAATATCCAAAATTGCGAGAATGGTGGGCGAAATATCCCGCAGCGAACCGCCTGGACGCAACCGCGCGTGATTGTCCCGAGAAAGCAAGACGAACGGCACGGGATTCGTGGTGTGATATGTGTGCGGTCCGCCTGTGGCGGGATCAACCATCATTTCGGCATTGCCATGATCGGCGGTGATGATCCACGCGCCTGTGCGAGGAACGAGGGACTGGTAAATCCGTCCCAGGCATTCGTCGACGGTCTCGACCGCCTTGATAGCGGCTTCGAGCTTTCCCGTGTGGCCAACCATATCCGCGTTGGCGAAGTTCATGATGATCGCGTCGAAGTCACCTTTATCAATCGCTTTGATGACCTCATCTGTAACTCCCGCGGCAGACATTTCGGGCTGCAAGTCGTATGTGGGAACTTTAGGAGACGGCACGAGGATACGCTCCTCGCCCGGATATGCTTTCTCAATGCCGCCGTTGAAAAAATATGTGACGTGCGCGTACTTTTCGGTCTCCGCGCAACGCAAATTTCTGAAACCCATTTCGCCGAACACCTGGGCGAGGATGTGCTCGAGTTTTTCAGGTCCCTGAACGTAACGCAGCCACGGCCAGTTCTTTTCGTATTGCGTCATGGCAACGTAGCAAAGATCTTGGGGCCGCTCGGGATCCGGGAATTCCTTGAAGCCGGGCTCCGCGAGCGCACGAGTGATTTGCCGCGCGCGATCCGCGCGGAAATTGAAGAAGATCACGGCGTCATCGTCGCGAATCACAGCCAGAGGCGCGGCAGGTTTACCGGACGCCGATTCAGATGTAATCACCGCGGGCACAACGAACTCGTCGGTGACAAGTTTTTCGTAGCTGGCGCGGATGGCCGCAACAGGATCGGCGAATTTCACTTCGGAGTCGCCATGCACAATAGCTCGATAGGCGCGCTCGATGCGTTCCCACCGATTGTCACGATCCATCGCGTAATAGCGGCCGCTGAGCGTGGCGATCCGGCCGATTCCCAGCTCGCGCATCTTTCTCTGAAGTTGCTGCAGAAACTCGACGCCGGAATTCGGCGAGGTATCGCGGCCGTCCATGAAGGCGTGGACGAAGACGCGCTCGACTTTATTCTCCTTAGCCATGCGCAGGAGCGCGTATAGATGATTGATGTGCGAATGCACGCCTCCGTCGCTGACGAGCCCCATCAAATGCAATTGATGCGCGCGGCCGCGCTGCATCGCTTCGAGCAATAGCGGCTCCTTAAAAAATTCACCTGACGCAATTTTCATGTCGAGGCGCGTGATGTCCATTTGGACGATGCGGCCCGCGCCGATATTCAGATGGCCGACTTCGCTATTTCCCATCTGCCCCTGCGGAAGTCCGACGAATGGCCCGGAAGTGTTAATCAAGACGTTGGGGAATTTCTTGAGCAGCGCGTCGTAATTCGGCTTGCGCGCGAG
>DATEHB010000235.1:0-3774 GCA_035279805.1 Candidatus Acidiferrales bacterium | reverse complement strand
CGATCGACATCGGCTGCGGCGGCGCTGATTACATCATAGAGTTTGTAATCCTGGCCCCTGCGCAGGCCCAGTTCGCGATAAATATTTTCGACCATCACGAGGGTACCGTCGATGATGATTCCAAAGTCGATGGCGCCGATCGAAAGCAGGTTGGCGTCAACACCCTTGGCGTGGAGGCAGATGAACGAGAACAGCAGCGCCAGAGGAATCGTGAGCGCCACGATGACTGCGGCGCGCACGCTGACAAGGAAAATAAAAAGCACCAGCAGGACGAGCAGCATTCCGCGGACAAGGTTGCCCTCAACCGTGTCGATGGTCACCCGGACCAAATCGCTGCGGTCGTAGAACGGGTGAACTTTGACGTCGGGAGGCAGAATGTGCTGATTCAGGTTGTCGGTCATTGCCTCGACGCCCTTGAGCACATCCTGTGTTTGTTCGCCGCGGCGCATCAGGATCACGCCTTCCACCGCGTCGTCCGTATTCATGAAGCCAAATTCGCCGAGCCGCGGCGCGTGCCCCATAACAACTTGCCCGACATCACTGATCCGTACCGGCACGCCATTCTGGCTGCCGACGATCGTGTTACCGATGTCCTGCACGTCGCGCATCAGACCAAGGCCACGAACATAGTAAAACTGGCCACCTTGCGAATAAAATCCTCCGCCGGCATTAGCGTTGTTGTTCGCAAGCTGTTGGAGCACCGTCGGAATGGAGAGGTGATAGCCGTAGAGCTTCGCCGGATCGAGCAGCACCTGATATTGCATCACTGTGCCGCCAAAGCCGGAGTCATCTGCGACGCCCGGAACGGACTTATACGCGCGGTCGATCACCCAATCCTCGAACGTTTTGAGTTCCTGAGGACTGCGGTCCGGGCTCTGGATCACGTAGCGGTAAACAAGGCCACTGGGGCTCGATAGCGGCGAAAGCGACGGGACGATGCCCGGAGGAAGCGCGGCGTCCGCGATGCGCTCGAAGACTACCTGCCGCGCGAAGTAGTCGTCCGTGCCCTCATCAAATGTCATGCGCACGTCCGACAATCCGTAGAGCGAGATCGATCGCATGATCTGCATGTGCGGCACGCCGTTCATTTCCACTTCCAGCGGAATGGTGATGAGCCGCTCGACTTCTTCCGAAGCGTGGCCAGGCCATTGCGTGATCAGTTCGACCATCGGAGGCGAAAGATCGGGATACGCATCAACGGGCATTCGTTGAAACGAAATCGAGCCTGCAATAACGAGGGTCACCACAAAAAGGAGTACCAGGAAGCGTTGCCGCAGCGCGAATTGGACCAGGCGATGGATCATGGGCGGGCCATTGCTACCGTTGCAGCGAATTCTGAAACTGCAGGAACAGGCTGCCGTCGGCGACGACTTTCTCGCCCGGCGACAATCCACTGAGAATCTCGATCCGTCCCTCTTGTGTTTCGCCGATCTCGACCATCCGGCGGCTGAACTGTGTCGATCCGGTCTGCACGTACACGAACGGCTGGTTCTCAGTGTTGCGCATCACCGAAGCCACGGGAACCGTAATGGCTTTGGGAATCTTGCCCGCAACAACGGTTGCCGTCACATACATCTGGTTCTTCAGTTTTTCTCCGGGATTTTGCGTGACGATGCGCGCCTGCAATGTTCTCGTGTTTGGGTCAACTGCGGGAGCGAGATACGAAATTTTCCCGTGGAAAACAGCGGGATAGGCGTCTGTCTGCACAGAAACAACGTCCCCATTGTGGATATACGACAGCTGATTCTGATACACGTTTACGAGCACCCATACGGTGCTCATATCGGAAATCGTAAAACATTGCGTCGCGCCGGCTTGAATCAGTTGCCCGGGCGAGCATTGCCGCTCGACGACTTCGCCGGAGATGGGTGCGCGTACAGGAATTTGCGCCGAAACGGGCGCGGTGGCGAGTGAATCCAGATCCGTGATTCCCAGGATGTGCAGACCCTGCTCAGCCGCATTCATGTCGGTCTGCGCCTGCGTGCGAACCGATTCGGCCTGCAACAGGTCCGCCTCTGAAATGGCATGGTGAGCGTAGAGATCCTGCGCGCGCTGATAATTTTTGTTGGCCAGATTATCGGTGTCGCGCGCCTTTAAATAGGTGGCTCGCAACTGAGAATAATCGGGGCTGGAAACTTCCAGCATCGGCTGGCTCACGCGCACGTGCTGTCCAGGAAAGACAAGCACGCGGCTGACTGGGCCTCCTACTGCCGTGATCACCGGCGTCGTCTTGAAACCGTTATAGGCTACCTGGCCAGACAACCGGAGGGTGCGAACCAGGGGACCCGAAGAAATGGTAATAATTTGGATGTGCGGTAGCTGATCCTGCGGCACGGTGAAAAGTGTCGCTTCCGCGCCGGAGTTCGCTGATGTGTACGACGTCATTTTCGCGGCTGATTCACGGCCGCTCGAGCCGCAACCGGCCAAAACGGCCGCGGCGGCGACGCTCATGGCGAGAGCGGGAATCGCGTTTTTGATTTTTTTACCGGCGTAAATGTGCATGTCCACACGACGATTCATGGCAGAGTCCTTGTGCCGACGGCCTCCCGCAATTGCTCCAGTGCGAGCATGTAGGAAGCGAGTTGCTGGCGATAGGCCAGCTCGGTGTTGCGATAGCTGCGTTCAGCGTCCAGAAAATCGAGGAGGCTTGCCGCGCCGCGCTTATAGGCGTATTCACTGATATCGACCGATTGCTTGGCCTCATCCAGGTAACCGGTTTGGTAAATCTGAAGCGTCTGCTCGTTCGTGTGCACCGTTTCGTAGGCCGTCTGCACGTCTGCCATCACTTGCTCGGACGCGGCCTGTTCGGTTTGGCGCGCCTGCTCGATGGCGTAATTCGTGCGCGCAATTTCACCCTGATTACGATTGAAAATCGGCACGGGAATACTCACGATGAGGGATTGCGAGTTGTATCCCGTGATATGCGTGAAATTGAAGGTGCCATTGACGTCGACCTTGCCATTGGCCTTGGCAAGCGAGTATTGGCTGAGCGCCGCGGTCACGCCCTGCTGTGCCGCCCGCAGGTCCGGGCGGTCCTTCAGCGCGCGAGCCTGCAAGTCTTCCAGCGTGTACGGCAACTTCTCGTACTTCAGGTCGCCGGCAACGTCGTAATCTTGCGGCACGGATTGGTATCCAACCAGTTGGCGAAGCGCGACGAGCGCCTGTTCCTTGGCAAGTTGCGCCGCCGTAACGTCGGTTTGAAATTGCAGAAGCTGCAGTTTCATTTTCAGAAAGTCGCCTTCGCTGATCGCACCCGCTTTATACTGGCTTTCACTGATGCTCACGGTATTCTGAAAATCCTTTAGATCCTGCTGCGCAAAGTTGAGAGTGGACTCGGCGAGCAGGACCTCGGTGAACTGCGTCGCAACATTGAACGTCAGCATGCGCTCGTTATCCGCCACCGTGGATTTCGTGACCGCTGTCTGATCCTGTGCAGCCTTCAGCCTGTGCTGCCGCTTCCTGCCTCGTTCGAACAAATACCCCAGTCCGATGTCAAATTCCGCTTGATTGATGTTGTCCGCGGTGAAGTCAGCGGATTCCACGGGCAGCCCGACCACGTCGGCTCCAAAAACGGGATTCGGTCGCAGATTCGCCGTAATTTCCTGGGCCTGACTCTGGGAGATGGTGGTGCGGGCCGCCAGCAGCGCGTGATTGTGCGCCAGCGCGAGCTGGACGGCTTCATCCAGCGTAATCCGAATGGCGGACTGCGAGGACTGCCCGAACGCCAACGCGACAGCGCCCAGCAAAGCAGCCAGAAGGGCCGAAAAACGCAAT
>DATEHB010000234.1:0-27453 GCA_035279805.1 Candidatus Acidiferrales bacterium | reverse complement strand
GAAAAACCAAATCACCTCCGGCGAATATATGGCCGATCAAATTCTGTCGATCGATCCGAAGACGCGCGTCATGTACTTCACGGCAACAGGCCACGAGTCCAATGAAGATCCGTATTACATTGACCTCTATCGCGTGAATTTGGATGGTTCGGGTTTGAAACTCCTCGATCCGGGCGATTTCGACAACGCTGTCAGCGCATCCGATTCAGGGAAATACTTCATCGACAACTTCTCGCGCGTTGACACTGCGCCCAAATCAGTCCTTCTCGACGATCAAGGCGTCGCACTGGAGACGCTCGAAACCACCGACGTCAAGCGCCTGCTCGACGCGGGCTTCAAATATCCTGAGCCATTTCACGTCAAGGCCGCTGACGGCGTCACGGATCTTTACGGCGTAATGTACAAACCGTTCGATTTCGATCCGTCGCGCAAGTATCCCATCATCGAATATGTATACCCGGGTCCGCAAACGGAAAGCGTCACGAAGTCTTTCTCGCCGAAGAATCAGAGTTTCGCGCTCGCGCAACTCGGCTTCATCGTCATCGAAGTGGGGAATCGTGGCGGCAGCCCGCAGCGCAACAAATGGTACGACACGTACGGCTATGGTGATCTGCGCGACTATGGCCTGGCGGATAAGAAAGCCGCGGCGGAAGAGCTGGCCGCCATCCATCCGTATATCGACATTAATCGCGTCGGCATTTGGGGTCACTCGGGCGGCGGATTCATGACGGCGGCTGCGATGCTTCAATATCCGGATTTCTTCAAGGTCGGCTGGTCGGAATCGGGCAACCATGAGAACAACGTCTATAATAAATATTGGAGCGAGAAATATCACGGCGTCAAGGAAGTCGATGAAAAAGACGGAACCGTGAAATTTCTGTACAACATCGACAAGAATTCGGAGCTGGCGAAAAACTTGAAAGGCCACCTGATGCTGACGACAGGCGACATGGACAACAATGTCCATATGGCCAACACCATGCGCCTTGCCAATGCACTCATCAAAGCCGACAAGCGCTTTGACATGTTCGTGTTTCCCGGCCTGCGTCACAGTTACATGAGCGAGGCCGAATATGTTTTCTGGATGCGGGCCAATTATTTCTGCCGCTGGCTGCTCGGCTCATCCCAAACGGGCCCTGACGTAATCGAGCTGCAAAATGAAAAGCAAACCACGCCAAGCCACAAGTTCGAGCAGTAGCCTGGGCGTTGCTGCCAGCGGGCATTAGCTCCTGGAAACGGATTCCTGCGTTAGGAAACGCTTTCGGCTTGCTGCGATTGTGCGATAGGCGGCTTGAGGGCCCTGCCAGCCGCGAATGCGCGTCTTTTTGTTTTCGAGTTCTTTGTAGATCGTGAAAAAGTGCTCGATCTCGCGCTGCAGATGGGGAAACAACTGCGTCGCATCGTTGATCCCTTTATAGCGCGGGTTGTGCTGCTGCACCGCGAGGATTTTCTGGTCCGGTTCGGAGCGGTCTATCATGCGCAACACGCCCACGGGCCGTACTTCCACCAGGCAGCCGGGAAATGACGGTTCATCCACGATCACGAGGACGTCGAGTGGATCGCCGTCCTCGCCCAGCGTTCCCGGAATGAATCCGTAATCGCCCGGATAGTGCATGGGCGAATACAGAAAGCGATCCAGCCGGAAAATCCCCAACTCTTTGTCGTACTCGTATTTGTTGCGGGAGTTTTTCGGGATCTCCACGATCATGCGCACGATTTTCGGGCACCTCGGTCCGGGATCGATATTGCAGAGGTTGAACGTCATGAGTCGAGGCTAGCGAACGGAAAGTGGCGCGGCAAGCGAAATTCCAATTATGCAACCGCTGGCCGACGCGTTCGCAGATAGCATCTAATGGTTGTTACTCGCCTTAAACACAATGGAAGCGCACGAGCATTTTCGGATCGTGGGCCAAGCGCTCTGGCGATGGTTCGTCACGCGTTGCTACGACGCCCTTCTGGTCGCGCTGATGTGGTTTGCCGGATTGTGGTACCTGCACGTCCCGTGGGCGCCTTTTTGGGCCTTGCTGGCTGGCATTTTTCAATTCATTCCGAATTTTGGCTTGGTTCTCGCGCTCATCGGCCCAGCGGTCGCGGCGGCAATCAGTGGCGGAGGAATGCGTCTGCTCTATGTGTTGATCCTTTACGCCGTAATTGTCGTAATCGATGGCTTGATTATTCAACCGTGGCTCATGACGGGAATCGCGCGCGTACCTTTCTGGATCTCGCTCTTCGCTCCCATCGTGCTGGGCCTCGTGTTCAGCTTTTGGGGAGTTCTGCTCGCCCCGCCGCTGCTCGCGGTTTTTTATGCGTACCGTGCGCTTATACGCAAGAATGCGCCGCGAGCGTCATGAATGAAATGCGGGACATGGAGCAAAAAAAATAGGAGGCGGTTCTGTTCGAACCGCCTCCGGCGTCCCTGGGGTGTGAGATTCCGCCGGCCGCCTGGGGAGACGGCAAGCGGGCTCACAACTGGGGATGCAAACCCCGAGCCATGAAAAAAGTTGCGAAAGAATTTGTGCGTGGAACATACAATGTTGTTGGCAATCCGATGCGCAGCGTCGTGGAGATTAGCAGGAACGATTGCGCGGAGGAACGAGCCGCTGATCTCTGCGGCGGTGCACTTCATGAGTCCGCTTGGTCGATGAAACAGCCCACTCCATGAAAGAGAACAAGAGACTCCTCGGTGAGCGTCCCCCCGAAATCACCGAAACTGACTTGCTCGCTCATCTTGCTAAAGCGCATCGCCCCGAAAGTATCCGCGAAATGGCGAGTGCGCTGGGACTCCGGCATTGGGGCCGGCGAGCGCTGCCAAAGCTCCTCGGACGACTGAAGCGTCGCGGCGACGTCCAGGTCGATCGCGGCCGTTATCGGCTCACGGGCGAACGCAGCAAGTCAGGCGCCGGCGCGCCGCCTTTTCTTCATCATGACGCCGATCCAGCAGAACTATCGCCTCCGCGAACGCCCGCCGCGGCAGTCGCGCGACCGGCGAAACAAGATCCGGGCCTGATCGCCGGCCGCCTCGTCGCGCATCGTGACGGCTACGGCTTCGTCGTCCCAGACCGTCCCGTGAGAGGCATGGAAGGAGACCTGTTCATCAATCCGGACAGTATGGGCGACGCGATGCATGGCGACCGCGTCGAAGCGCGCCTGGCCCGCCGTCATTCCGACGGCCGGTTCGAAGGCCGCATCGAAAAAATCACCGCGCGCGCACATCCCACGGTCGTCGGGCTTTTTCGTTACGGACCACACGGCAACGCCGTCCTGCCTTACGAAACACGTCTTGCGCATGAAATTGTCATCCCGCCTGGCGCGGAGCTGACGCCTGAATTGCGGGAGAAGCTCCAACACAGCGTCGGTGAGCAATCGCGCGCAACCAAACCTCTGCGCCTTCCGGAGCTCGATGGCGCGGTGGTGAACGTAGAAATGACGCGCTATCCGCGCGGGGGTGTGGCACCCGCCGGACGTGTCGTGGAAATTCTCGGGCGGCCGGGCGAGATGGGCGTTGACGTCGAAATCATCATACGCAAACATCATCTGCCGCACGTGTTCGCTTCCGACGTCGTCGCGCAAGCGCGCGAAATTCCCCAGCAGGTCCGCGAAGAGGACATTGCCGGGCGGCGCGACTTCCGTCTTCTGCCCATTGTTACCATCGACGGCGAGACGGCGAAAGATTTCGACGACGCCGTATACGTCGCCGCGCGGCCCGGTAGTGGTTTCGAGCTGCAGGTGCACATCGCCGACGTGGGACATTATGTTCGGCGTGGCTCAGAACTCGACCGCGAAGCGCGCCTGCGCGGCACGTCAGTCTATTTCCCGAATCGCGCTGTACCGATGCTGCCTGAGGTGCTGTCCAACGGAATCTGTTCACTCAACCCGCACGTGGATCGGCTGGTGATGAGCGCGATCCTCCAGTTCGACAAGAACGGGAAGAACGTCGAAGCTGAATTCACTCCAGGCGTGATTCGTTCCGCGGAGCGCATGACGTACACAAACGTTCACAAAGTGCTCGAAGGCGATCCGGAAATGACTGAGCGATATGCATCGCTCGTGGGCGAATTCCGGCGCATGAAGGAACTGGCCCTGCTGCTGAACGCAAAGCGCGCGGCGCGCGGTTCCATCGATTTCGATTTGCCAGAGGCGATTATCGAATTTGATGACGCGGGCCGCATGGTCGGAGTTGTCCGCAGTGTTCGCAACTTCGCGCATCGAATTATTGAGGAGTTCATGCTCGCCGCCAACGAGGCCGTCGCTTCTTATCTGGAAAAGCGCGGCATTCCTTCGCTCCATCGCGTTCACGAAAAACCCGACCCGAAGAAGGTTTTGCAATTCGAGGAACTGGCGCGGGCATTCGGCTATTCGCTTGGCGTCGAGGACTTATCGGAGCGTCGAATCGCGGTTCGTCACGGTGAAGTGCGTCCCGTTGGACGCGAACGGCACGGCCGTGCGCGCACGATGGAAGTGACCCTGCCGGGCGCTGATTTCGACATTCGCCCGCAGCATTATCAGCGGCTGACGCAGAAACTGGCCGGCAAGCCCGAGGAGCGCATTCTCTCCTATTTAATGCTGCGCTCGCTCAAGCAAGCGCGCTACGCCGCCGCGTCGCTCGGCCATTTTGCCCTCGCTGCGGACGAATATACCCATTTTACCTCGCCCATCCGGCGCTATCCCGACCTCATCGTCCATCGTGTCTTGAAGTGGGCACTTGAAAATCCATCATCCGCAAAAGGACCTTACCGTTTGGCGGAGCTCGAGGAAATCGCGGTCGAGACGTCCGAAGCTGAACGTCGCGCCGACACTGCGGAACGCGAGTTGATGGATTGGAAGACGGCGCAATATATGGAAGACCACCTGGGCGAGGAATATGACGCGCTTATTATTTCTGTGCAGAAATTCGGTTTCTTCGTGGAGCTGTTCGAAGTCTTCGTCGAAGGGCTCGTGGCCATCGATCGCCTGGAAGAAACGCTCGGTCATCGCTTACAATATCGCGAAAGCGACCACGCCATCGTCAGCCAATCCTATCGCCCGCGCAAAGGCCGCGACTCCCGGCGGGAGTTCCATCTTGGCGACCGCGTGCGGGTGCGTGCGGAGCGTATTGACCCGTTCCGTCATCGGGTCGAATTCAGCCTGGTCGAGCTCGCCGGCCAGCATTCGTAGCCAGTTTTCAACAGTTGCCGGTCGGTACTATTGACGCGATTGAACCCTCATTTTAACCTGAGATCCATGACCGCATTTTTATTACTTGTCGGTAAACGAGTCGAGGTCAGTTACCGCGCCGGTGAGATTCAAATGACTGCAACTGGCACGCTGGCTCTGGATTCCGGCGTCTTCATCCGTCTCGAAGATCGTTTCTCACAATCTGGCCGCGACAAGACTGTGCGCATCGAAATTCCGTACCCCGCCATCGTTCGTGTCCGTGAAATTGTCTTGCAGCCTGCGCCCATCACAGCATAGAGATTGCCAGATTTGTGCCGCACGGCGTCTCTGCGGAACCGCATGCGTTTCTCTGACAATTCCGATTTCCTCTCACGGCGTCTCCCGCTATATTCGTCTGCGTGGCGAGGAGGAATGATGAAGCCGAAAGTCGGACTAATCGGTCTGGGATTAATGGGCTTGCCCATGGGAAGAAATCTGCTGAAAGCGGGATTTGCGCTTACGGTGTGGAATCGCACACGGTCGAAAGCGGAGAAACTAGAACAAGAAGGCGCGAAAGCAGCCAATTCTCCGCAGGATGTCGCGGCTGACTCCGACGTCACCTTCACAATTGTCAGCGATCCTCCTGCGCTTGAGCAGGTTCTTTGGGGCGAATCCGGAGCCCTCCTGGGACTGCGCAAAGGAAGCGTGCTGATCGACTCGAGCACCGTCTCGCCAGCGCTTGCGCGACGCATCTCGCATGCTTGCGCCGAACGCGGGGCGGACTTTCTTGATGCGCCGGTCACTGGCGGCACTTGGGGCGCGGAAAAAGGTGAGTTGATCTTCATGGTCGGCGGCAAAAGGGAAGTTCTTGACCGTGTTGAACCCGTTCTGCAATCTGTCGGTAAACGATTCTTCCTGCTCGGCCCCAACGGTTCTGGCCAAACAGTGAAGTTGGCGATGAATTTAATTTTGGCGCTGGAGGTTCAGGCCCTTGCCGAAGGCCTGGAATTGGTGACGCGCGCGGGCGTCGCGGGCGAACGATTAATAGAAGTCCTGCAGTCGAGCATGGGTCGCGCGCCGGTCCTCGATGTGAAAGCGCCCGTGATTCTTAAGCGCGACTTCACGCCGAGTTTTCCTCTGCGTCTGATGCTGAAGGATGTTGGCCTGGCAATGGAACTCGCCAAGGAAAACGGCATTCGCCTTCCCGCTGGCGCTGCTGCTCACGAAGCCTATTCCGCTGTGAAGGCTGCCGCAAAAACAGACGTCGACTACGCCGCCATCGCAGATTACTGGCAAAAAGCCTGAGACAGTCGCTGAAAAAATGAACGCCGGCGACAATAGGACAGTCCTAATAGGCGGTGACTCGCTAACGATTCCGCCCAATTGCTGCTGTGGTATTCTATTTTGTTATGCGGGTCCTGATATCAGGCGCTGGAATTGCAGGAACCACTCTCGCATATTGGCTGGCCCGTCATGGCATGCAGCCCACCCTCGTCGAGAAGGCTCCCCGATTACGCACCGGCGGTTACGTGATTGACTTCTGGGGCGCAGGTTTCGAAATCGCAGACCGCATGGGGCTGCTGCCCCAGATCAAACTCAAAGGATACAAAGTCCAGGAGTTGCGAGTCGTAAACCGAGCCGGAAAGAAGATATCCGGATTTCTAGTAGATTCATTCGCCCACGTGACTCGCAATCGCTTTATCACCATTCCGCGAGGACACTTGGCCGCATCGATTTTTGGGTTACTGGAAGGCAAAGTCGAAACGATCTTTGGCGACAGCGTAGCCCGAATCGACCAGTCCAACAAAGCCGTTCACGTCGCTTTCGAAAGTGGAGCGGAACGCGACTTTGATCTTGTAATCGGAGCGGATGGGCTTCATTCGCGAGTCCGCGAAATCGCTTTTGGAGCGGGAAATGGCTTTGAGAAGTATCTGGGATGCAAGGTAGCGGCTTTTGAAACCGCGGGTTATAGGCCCAGAGACGAACTGGTTTATGTACTCTACACAGAAGTGGGCCAGCAGGTGGGAAGGTTTACAATGCGAGGCGACCGCACGTTGTTTCTGTTCACGTTTGCCGATGAAGGCATCGACAAAACCGACGACGTTCTCTCTCAAAAGGCGCTGTTGCGGAAGCGCTTCGGAAAAAGCGGATGGGAATGTCCGCAGATTCTGGACGCGCTGGACGGAACGAACGATCTCTATTTTGATCGCGTGAGCCAGATACGCATGGATGAGCGCGAAGGACTGTGGACGCGAGGACGCGTGAGTTTGCTAGGGGATGCGGCCTCATGCGTGTCGCTGCTTGCAGGACAGGGCTCGGCCTTGGCCATGGTGGCAGCATATATTCTGGCAGGGGAACTTCATCGCGCTGGCGGGAACTATGCCGAAGCGTTCGCGCGCTATCAGAACCTGTTTGGGCCATTTGTTCGCGGAAAACAAAAAGCGGCGCTACGCTTTGCAGGTTTTTTCGCACCCAAGTCGAAATCTTCTCTCTTCCTCCGCAATCAGATAATGAAGTTACTGAACCTCCCATGGATGGCCGATCTTTCTGTCGGCCGTGAGATGGCTGATAAGATCTCGCTTCCCGAATACTCATAAGAGCATCGTTCCGGTTATCCCGATTCGTGAAGTTATCCCGATTCTGACGCTTCAACTCAGGACCTCGAGCAAAATCTTACAGAGGTCCGTCAGGGAGTGGCGTTTGGCGCGAAGTAGCTGAATGGCAAATCGCGCGATGTGCGCAGCCCCGCTTGAGCGGCCAGAATCTCGGGGATGGCATTCACGGCAACGGCTGCTGTCGCAATATCGCCATGCGTTCCACCGGGAATAGCCAGAGTAATGTTTGGCTCGCCTGTGAGCATCACTGTGTCGGCTGGATCCTTCGCTCCAACGTACATCTGGAGTTCCATGAAAATCTTTTCCGCGCCGGCGATAGTTCCGCGCGCAATCTGGTGAACTCCTGCCACCTGTCCAGCCTCCACTTCCAGAAACTCGGTTTTCACGCGGTCCTCGGCAATCACCGGCTCGATTGTTTCTGAGATCTGGTCCACCGCAAAACCCAGCGCATCCGCGACCATCGCCACTGATTCCGGCAACCCGTGATGCTTGATTACGCCGGCGGCCACGCGTTCGCGAAATTCCTGTGGAGTCATGCCCGCGCCAATTTTCTTCTGCAGTGGCAAGCGGCGCTTTGACGCATCCACAATGCGCACGGCGCGTACCGAATCCACGCGCTGAGCCACGGTTGCCAGTGTCAGCACCAGTTTGTCTAGCACGAATCCCGGATTCACGCCCACGCCAACCAGCGCCACGCCCTCTTCCTTTGCGGCCGCGTCCAGCCGTGCGGCAAGCTCCGGGTGCTTGCGAAATGGGTACGCGAGTTCTTCGCACGTCGAAACCACGCAGCAGCCGGTCTCGAGGCACGCCAGGAGTTGCGACATCACGTCCTTCAAATGCGACGCTGTGCAGTGCATCACCACGTCCACCTGGCCTGCCAGCACCGGGGTTGCCTCCGCCGACACGCGAACGCCCCACGGAGCATCCGCCGCGCCAACGACCTCGCCGAGATCGCGCCCCGCCTTCGCCGGATCGAAATCGATCGCGCCGACAATCTCGATTGCACTTTTCTGCCGCATCAACCGCGCCACGGAAGCGCCAATCGGCCCCACTCCAAATTGAACGACGCGAATCTTCTTCTTCGTCACAAGTAACTCCAATTCTTCGCCACGCGAGGAACAAGTACCTTAATTCGTTACCCGAACATACGCAAGCCAGAAAGCCCGGGGCGAATGGCACACGAGGAACTGTCGCGCTTGTGACACATCCCATCGAGCCCCATAATGAAAATGAGCTTGTTGCGAACGGGGTGTTCGCACGGAATGACCGTGCATAAGAAAATACAGAGCTGGCAAGGCGCGGCGCTGCGCGTCGGCGGCAGCATTCTGGCGCTGATTCTACTCTTTCATTTTCTTCCGTTAAGCGAAGTGTGGCAGGCGCTTCGCGAGTTACCCGCGCGCGTGTGGACGCTGGCGCTTGCGGGCTACCTTGCCGCGCATTTGGTCGGCATCAGCAAGTGGCGTCTGATGGTCAACGTGGGTGGCGCGGGCTTGAATTTCCGCCAGGCGGTCCGTTGCTATTTCTCGGGGCTTTTCAGCACGTTATTCTTGCCCTCCATCGTCGGCGGCGACGTCGTTCGCGCAAGCCTTGCGCTGCGCTTCGGTAAAAGTAAAGCCGGTGTGCTTCTCGGGAGTTTCCTTGACCGCATTCTTGATTTCGTGGCGTTGGGGTTGCTGGCGGCCGTGGGAGTGGCGCTTGCTCCCGAGGCGCTCGCCCCGCAAACGCGGCGTGTGTTTTTGGTTGCGGGTATCGGGATTGCTGTATTGCTTGCGATTTTTGCACCCGTCGTTTTCTGGTTTCCGGCGCGAAGATTTTCTTTCGGCATCCGGCGGCGCCTGGCGCGTCTGCGAAGAGCAGCCCGGTCAATACACAACGAAAAACGCTATGTGCTTGCCGCACTGTGTCTGGGGCTTGTTATACAAGCCGGCTTCATCTGGCTGATGGCGCAGGTTGCGAATTCGGGTGGATTGCGTTTGCCTTTTCGGGTGTGGCTGTTCGCGTGGCCACTGGCAAAACTCTCCGCGGTTATCCCAGTCACGCAGGGAGGAATTGGTGTGCGCGAAGCGGCTCTCGCGGCCCTGCTGATTCCCTTCGGTGCGCGCGCCACGATGACCGTGGCTGTCGGCTTAGCGTGGGAAACAATCATCATTGCAGGAGGCTTGATCGCTGGTCTCATCGCGTTTTTACTCGGCGGTCTTTCAGTGGCAAAGATGGGTCCCGCCGCTGCTTCGGAAACACGGCGCGACGCATCACCGCATTCGCAGCCCTGACTGCGCGAAAAACAGCGTTTGCACTACAACGTATATTCAAAAAACAGTGCGCCTGGGACGGGATTGGCACGATAAGGAGCAATTTCTCGAAAGCCCAGTCTTCGATATAGCGCGATAGCCTTTGTCATCGATGGCAGCGTGTCGAGCCGCATGGAGCCGTAACCGGATTCCCGCGCGGAGGCCATCAGTGCATCAATCAGTTCGCGGCCAACGCCCTTTCCGCGATATTCCGGTCTTACGTAGAGGCGTTTCATTTCGCAAGCATGATTGTCGATCCGCCGCAGCGCCCCGCAGCCCGCAGGACGGTTGTTATCGAGCGCAAGGAATAGCCGTCCTGCTGGACGTGCATAATCGCCAGGAAGATTGGCCAATTCCTCGACGAATCCCTGAAAGCAAAGATCCACACCCAGTGATTCTGAGTATTCGACGAAAAGCTCGCGAACGACGGGGATGAATTCCGCGGATTCCGCAATTTGGATGTGCATGGCAGGCGCCTCGTCTATCGGCCATGCTACCGAATTTCTGGACTGAGACGAATGCGGTACCGACTTGGAATTGGTCGCGCAACAAGCCAATTTGGTCTGCTCAGATGTGGTCTGCACGAGAAACAACGATGTTACTTGCGTGTCCTTCGTGTGCGGTGCTTTGGCTTTGCGCGCCTTGCCGCGATGCCCTGAATTTCAAAGTGCGCGCCGAACAGGAGCGGCCCTGAGCCGATAAAAGCTCGCGGAGGGAAATCACGTGAGAAATACGTGCGGTAGACAGAATTGAATTTATCAAACAGCAAAACATCCGGGCAAAATATCTGGACGAAGACAAGATCCTCCATCGAAAGCGCCGCGCGCGAGAGCGTTTCGCGAAAACTATCGAGCATGAATCGAATCTCTTGCTCGATACTGGCAGGAATTTTCTTCGTTGCCGGATCCAGGCCCAGGTGCCCGCTCAGGTAAAAAGTATCGCCAACAAGCATGCCATTTGAAAACGGCAGCGGTCCCAGTCCCGCCGGCGGAGGAAAGTAAACGCGCTTAGCAGCAGATGATATGGGGTACCTCCAGTATGCTTGTTCTCTGAGCCACTGCCAAGGCTTGAGCGCGACGACACAAAGCTGACGTCAAAAGGCACAAATTTAGATCGCGGCAAGCATGAGGAATACGCTCACACGGGGCTAGTCAGTCACTCCTGTTTGAAAAGGTTCCACGTTTTTCAACAACCGCACCACAGCTCGGCTTTGAATCTCTTGCCTTTTCTACAACTCCCAACTTCCAGCTTCGAGCCTCCGCAACTAATGCGCATCCTTCGAATAATCAGGGAAGGCGGGGACGCGCGGCTTCGGCAATGGGTTCTTCTTCAATTCGTCCATCGCCACTGCGATTGCCTTTTCGAGCTGCACGTCGTGGCCCTCGCGCCATGCTTTCGGATCAAGGATTACCGGCAGGTCCGGCGGAACGCCGTGATTCTCCACGTCCCATGTCCCATTGGGGTTAAAGAACGCCACGCGCGGCGCCGTCACGAATCCGCCATCGATTAATTCTGGATAGCCATAAATCCCTACGAGGCCGCCCCAGGTCCTCTCTCCGATCAATGGTCCAAGGCCCGTGTGACGGAATCCCCAAGGCATCCAGTCGCCGCCAGAGCCTGAGAATTGATTGATGATCATTACTTTTGGCCCAAAAATCGCGTCGAGCGGTGACGTGAACACTTCTCCCTGCCGCGTGTACCAGTAACTCGTCAGCTTTCGCTGCATCGTTTCGATAATGTAATTCGCGATCGACCCGCCGGTGTTAAACCGCTCGTCCATCACCGCGCCGTCTTTGCCCACTTGCGCAAAGTAGTAGCGATTGAAATTCGTGAATCCGCCGCCAGCCGTGTTGGGCAGGTACACATACGCCAGTTTCCCGCCGCTCAGTTTGTCGACCGTTTCCATGTTGTGGACAATCCAGTCGCGATGCCGCAAGTTCAATTCGTTCGCAACCGGCACGACCGTCACTTCGCGCGAGCCTGACCCGTCTGCATTCGGCCCCACTTTGAGGGTCACTTGTTTATTGGCCTTGTCGAGGAAGAAGCTGTAGACGTTGTCGGCACTGTGGACGTCACGTCCATCGACGGCAAGAATGTAATCTCCCGCCGCCACATTCACGCCCGGTTGTGTCAGCGGCGCGTGAAGGTCCGGATTCCAGTTTTCACCGTAGTAGACGCGCGCGATCCGGTAGCGGCCATTCTCGATTTTGTAGTCAGCCCCCAGCAGACCGACCGTCACCGGCGGGACTGTCGGAATCGATCCGCCGCCGACGAACATGTGCCCGACATTCAAATCGCCAAGCATCTGATCGAACATGAAATTCAAATCCTCGCGGCTCGCCAGTCCCGGCAGGTATTTCGCATACTCGGCCTCTGCTTTTTCCAAGTTGAGCCCGTGAAAATTCGGGGCATAGAAAAAGTCGCGCTCGATGCGCCACACTTCGTGGTACATCTGCTTCCATTCCGCGCGCGGGTCCACCCATACTTTCATGTCCGCCATATTCAACATGCCCTCGCCCGGCTTAACGGGCGCGGCTGTCGGCGCAATGCCCCAATGCTCATGCTGCTCGTAAAGCAATTTCTCGCCGTTGAACGACACGTCGAAAGACTGGACGCCAGAAATCAGCGACATTGTCTTCCGAGTCTTGAAATCGAATCGAGAAACGTTCGCCCCCGGCGGCCCGGCCTGTCCGCCATCGTCACCCGCCGGCACTTCCGCGACGAAAAGCTCGCCCGCCTTGCCCGGCAAAATTCCGATGTAATTGCGTGCAGGCAGCGGAAGCGCCAGAATACGCTGGCCGATATTTTCGAAATCGATTGTCACCTTCGGCGTTTCTTCCTTCTTGCCTTTATCCGCGCCTTCGTCCTTGTGTTCTCCCTTTTCTGCGGCTTTTTCTTCGTCGCTCTCGGGCGCGAGCGGTGACTTCGTGTCTTTGCCTAGCACTGCGACGTAAACGTTCCGCGTCACTGTGTGGTCATAGCTCGACATATCGAGCCATGCGGTTGTCGGTCCGGAATTCGTGCTCGCCGTGAAATACAAATACTTTCCGCCCTTGTCCCACACGGCGAACCGCGCGTCGCTCATGCCGTCGGTCACTTGAGTGCTCTTGCCTGTCGCAAGCGAGTACACGAACACCGCGCGCATGTGATTTTGGAGCAATTTTGTGTAGGCAATCCATTCGCTGTCGGGCGACCACGACGGATCGAGCGTCCGCTCCGGCGTTTCGAATACATCGGAGTCGATTTTCACCGGCGAGCCCTTGTCCAGGTCGACGTACCACACGCTCAGCCGTTTGTCCGTGTACGCGATCTTCTTGCTGTCCGGCGACCACTTCGGGTCGTAGAAATAGGATGCTGGGCTTCCGAGCGCGATTTTTTTGTTGGTGTTCAAGCCCTTTTGATCGCTGATGTGCAACGCGTACTCGCCCGATTCGTCGGAAAAATATGCGATCGAGTTGCCGTCCGGCGACCATGCAGGCGTGCGGTCCGCGATGCCCGGCGTATGCGTAACATTGCGAATGTCGCCGTGTTCTTCCGGCACCGTCAAGACTTCGCCGTGCGCTTCGAAAACGGCCCGTACGCCCGTTGGCGAAATCCCGGCGGAAAGGATATTTTTCTCCACGCTGTCGAAGTGCGGCATCACCTGCGGGAAATCGCCGGCCACGTGAATTGTCACCGCATGCTCGCGATGCCCGGCGATGTCGTAAACGTGAATCGCGCCAAACTGCGAATAAACAATTGCGTCCGGCCCGGCCGACGCCTGCTTGATCGGCAGTCCGTCGTTGGGAATCACCTGCGTCTCTTTCTTGGTTGACGCGTCATACTCGTACAGAGTGAACGGCCCTTTTTCATCCGAGAGAAAATAAACTTTGTTGCCCACCCACATCGGATCGAATTCGTTCCAGTCGCCTCGTGGAATTTCCTCGTAACTCGAATCGGAAAGCTTGGCGATCCAGATTTTTGATTCCGTGCCTCCGCGATAGTGCGACCACGTGCCCCACGGAAATGCCACGGGACGGTACGCGATCTCGTCGCCGTTCGAAGAATACGAGCCCTCATATGCGAGCGGGAACGGCAGCTTCGACGGCATCCCTCCCGTCACGGACACGGTGAAGAGATGCGCCACGCCGCTCGCAAATGCGTCGCGGGTCGACTCAAACAGCACGTTCTTCCCGTCTGGCGTCCAGCCCACTACCGTGTCTGGTGCGGGATGATACGTCAGCCGCTTCGGCACGCCGCCATCCGCGGAAACCACATACACGTCCGTATTGCCGCCATACTGGCCCGAGAACGCGATCCATTTTCCATCCGACGAAAAATATGGATGGGACTGAATGCCGACTCCCGTTGTCAGCCGGATCGCATCGCCACCGTTGCGGCCCACGCTCCACAGTTCTCCGCCGTAGACGAAGACGATCTGCGTTCTGCTGATCGCTGGTTGCTGCAGCAGGAGCGGCGCGGATCCGGGTTGCGCGTAACACGTCGCCGCCAGCATAAAGATACACAGGGCCAGCGCTGCTTTTCTCATCGATAATTCTCCTTTGGGGGACTTTGCCGTCTAGTACGCGTGCGCGCTGAAAAAGTTCCCGCACGCGGCGAGCAACGTAAACACGCGGGAACGCTCCCATATTCAAAATGAACGGGCGAGTATATCTCCCGTCTTGAATCCTGTCCACGGGACACTCAGCCGGGAGCCTGCGGCTTTTTCTTTGAGAAACCGTGTGCTAGACTGTCGCAGCAAGGGCACACAATAGCTCCTGCCAGTTTCTTCTGTGAGGCATTCCGTATGTCCGGACATTCGAAGTGGGCGACAATCAAACATAAGAAGGCTGCAACCGACGCGCGCCGCGGCAAGGCCTTCACCAAGATCATTCGCGAAATCATGATTGCCGCCCGCTCGGGCGGAGCAGACCCGAATACGAATCCCCGCCTTCGCACCGCCATTCTCGCCGCGAAAGGCGAAAATATGCCGAACGACAACATCGAGCGCGCCATCCTTCGCGGTACGGGCCAAATGGAAGGGGAGGTTCTCGAGGAAGTGACGTTCGAAGGTTATGGCCCCGGCGGCGTGGGCATGCTGGTACAAGTCGTTTGCAGCAACCGCAATCGCATCGTCAGCGAAATTCGCCATCTGATGGCCAAGCACGGCGGCAACATGGCCGAAACAGGAGCGGTCGGCTGGATGTTTCATCGCAAAGGTGACATCACGGTTGCAAAAGAGGCCGCGGACGAAGAAAAAATGATGAGTATCGTCCTCGATGCAGGCGCCGAAGATCTCAAAGACGACGGCTCTTTTTGGGAAGTGGTGACTCCGCCGGAGGCTTTTGAGAAAGTTCGCGATGCGCTCGTGGCCGCGGGAATTAATCCGTCTGCCGCCGAAGTCGCGTGGGTTCCGCAGAATTACGTGAAGCTCACCGGAGCGCAAGCGCAACAAATGCTGAAGATGGTCGAGGCGCTCGAAGAGCATGACGATATTCAGCACGTGTACGCGAACTTCGATATCGACGAAAACGAAATTCAAGCCGCTGTTGCAGGTTAGTTGACTCGCATGCGCAGTGTCCTTCGCGTTGCGCCCGCCGAAAAAGTGCTACCCCATGATTTTCTTCTGCGCGTAGACTGAACCACGTCATCATGACGTGCCATCACATCGTTGCCGCATTGTCATGAGATAGAAGCCCATGCCCGCAAACGGTTCAGTCGCGCGCAAATCTCTTCGCGTCCTCGGTCTTGACCCCGCGCTTGCCGGCGCGACCGGCTACGGAGTCGTCGAGCTCAATGGACAGGCCGCGGCGATGCTTCGCTTCGGGGCGCTGCGTTTTCCCGCGCGCGCCAGTTTCGCCGAACGCCTTCGCGAAATCCATCGGACGGTCGCGCAGCTTGTCGACGAATTTTCTCCCGACGCCGTTGCGGTGGAATCTGTTTTTGCGGCGCTCAATATGCGCACGGCGCTTCGGTTGGCCGAAGTTCGCGGCGTCATTTTGCTCGCGGCCGCGCAAGCGGATATTCCCGCGCACAGTTATTCGCCGCGTGAGGTCAAGGCCGGAGTCACGGGTTTCGGCGGTGCGTCGAAACAGCAGATGCAGCAAATGGTGAAGGCTCAGCTCGGCCTCTGCGAACAGCCGGAGCCTGCCGACGCAGCCGATGCGCTCGCCGTGGCGCTTTGCCACGCGCACTCGGCGTGGGCCGCGGCGCGCCTGGAACGTAGTATGATTGCCAGTCCTGCGGCGGCCGTGCCTTGCGCGCGTCCTGCTTCGCGCAGCCATTTTTCTGCCGCGCGCATCCCAACCCAACGATGAAAGACGGCGGCTCGAAGCTAATCTGCCTCGCGATTGCGCTGCTTTCGTGTGTCCCGTCCGCTCTTGGCCAGTCGCGAGCTTCCGAAGCGATGAATCCCGCGCAGGGACCCACCCTCACGTTTCGCAGGATTTTCAAGTCCAGCTATCCTGAGTTCGCGGAAATCAAAGTCAACGAAGAAGGGTCGGGAACCTACGACATTCGCCAGCTCGACGATACGCCAACCCCTCAGCCGATGCAGATCAGCCAGGCGCTGGCTCACAAACTGTTCGAGCTCGCGGCGGAATTGCACAACTTCCGCGGCGTTGATCTCGACGTTCATCGCCGCATTGCCGACCTTGGACAGAAAACATTCGGCTATCAAAATGGCTCCGAAAAGTTCCAGGTGACGTTCAACTACACGCTGAACAGCGTAGCCAACCAGCTTCTTGCCATTTTTGACGGCTTGCAGCGCCAGGAACTCGATTTGAGCGACATGGTGCGCACCATGCGTTACGATCATCTTGGCGTGAACGACGTGATGACTCGGGTGCAGCGCGACATCAAAGCCAAGCTGCTTCCCGAACCGGAGGCGTTGCTCCCAACACTTGACCAACTCGCCTCCAATGAAGAATTGGTCGACATCGCCCGCCAGCGTGCGCGCTCCCTCGCTGAGCAAATCCGCAACAACCACTGATCCGGTATGCGCGCGTTCAGGAAAAAAAGAGTTTGAGTTGATCCGACTGCCGGGATTATAGGCTCGACCTTATCAGCCAGATGAGTGCGTCTTGTTCTATGGCAAGTCTTTGCTCATTCGGTCCGTGACTTCCTTAGGCTCCGTGACCGGTGGATTGTCCAAATACTTGCCAAAGAAAACCAGATAGCGCTGCCAGCGATCCTGGATGTGCCGGGGTTCGGCGAAGCCGTGATTCTCGCGCGGATACGTGACGAATTCGACCGGTACATGCCGCTCGACAAGCGCGTGATAGAACTCTTCCGCCTGCGGAATCGGCACTCGCGTGTCCGCCTGCCCATGCAAGATCATCGTCGGCGTTTTCAACGTACTTCATCGGCGAATGATCCCAGTATTCCTGAAAATTGTCCCACGGCGCCTTCATCTCGAAAAAATCCCGGAGGTAGCGGTGGATATCGGTTTGCGAATACATGGAATAGAGATCTGGAAGGCCTGCGCCAGGCGAAATCGCCTTGAAGCGGTCGGTCTGCGTGTCGATCCAGAACGTCATGAATCCTCCATACGACCATCCAAATGCGCCTAGACGGTTCGGATCGGCCCAGCCCTTATCCACCATGGCCTGTACGCCGCTCATGTCATCTTTATAATCGCCGCCGCCCCAATCGTTCTGGTTCGCAGCCGCAAACTTCTCGCCCCGGCCCGTCGATCCGCGAAAATTCGGCTCGAGGACCATGTAGCCGTTCGCGGCCAGGATTTGCTCGGTGGAATTGAATGACAGCAGCGAAGCTCCCGTCGGCCCTCCGTGAGGATTCAGCAAAAAAGGATACTTGCGCGATGCATTAAAGTTGACGGGCTTCGTGATGATGCCATCGATCTCCATGCCGTCTTTGCTGCTGTTCCATTGAACTACTTCTGCGCCGCCAAGCGCATAACCATCCAGCCACGCATTTTGATTCGTCACAGGTTCGATTGAGTGAAAACTCAAGTCCGACCGAAACACGTTTGCCGGATGCTCCGGATCCGTCCATGTACCGATCGCAATCTGTCCGTTGGCGCTGATCTCATCGAGGCTGAGGACGCCTGGCTTATCGGTGATCTCTTGTACCGCATTGCTGGCGAGGTTCGCAGCAAAGACCTCCAGTGATTCGCGCGTATCGGTGCTGAAATAAATCGTCTTGCCGTCCCGGCTCCACAAGGGTTCTCCGGCGTTCAGCTCAAACGAGCCTGTCAATTGGCGCGGCGCTCCTCCGGCTGCACCGACGACAAACAAATTTGTCTGGTGCACGCTGATCCCGTCGCTGCTCAGGTAAGCAATCCATCGCCCGTCGGACGACCACCGCGCCGTGTGCGTCGGATTTGAGCTGTCCACCAACTTTCGTTGCTGTCCGCTCGCCACGTCGAGCACCCAGGCGGTTTGTCGGCTGGCGTCATCCTGGAGTGGTGTCGGCGTCGTTGTGAACGTAATGTGCGACCCGTCCGGCGACCACCGCGGGTCGCCCACCATGAAGTTTCCGTGGGTGATTTGCTTTTCCTGCTCTGAGGTAATGTTCCACGTCCAAAGTTGCGCCATCTTGAAATCGTGATCCACCACCACCGCGTCGTCCTTTTCTTTGCTGCGCTTTTCTTCATCGGCTCCGGTCGCGGCGGCCGCCACGAGCAGCAGGGTCTTGCCATCCGGCGAAAATTGGAACGTGCGCACGCCTGACTTGTGTTTCGTTACTTGCCAAGGCTCGCCGCCGTCGGCATACATGAACCAGACCTGCGGCTTGGCGTCCTTCTCTTCTCCCGCGTCCATCGTGAACGCGATGACTTTCCCGTCGGGCGACCAGGCGGCGTTCGAAACGTTTTTGTCGCCGCGCGTATATTGCCGCGCCGCGCTCGTCGGGCCTGCCGTCGGGACCACCCAGAGTTGCGTCACGGTTTTCCCCGGCTGATCCTTTTCCATTGCAAGGGCTGAGACCAGGTACGCCACGCGCGAACCATCCGGTGAAATCCGCGGAGAAGACACACGCGCGACGCGCAACGCCTCCTTCGTGCCGAATAGTCTCTTGTCGCTCTTGTTGTGGGCCTGGCCGGCAGACGATTCCTGACCGGGCGTAGTGAGCGGCGCCAGTGAAACGATCAAAGCCAAAATCAAAGTCATGCCGCCGCAGTTCGCCAGTTTGCGGATCATGGTGAACCTCCTCTGTCGGCCAAGCCGCATCTTCGCACTCGGACGAGGCGCGCAGTATAGTGACTCCATCTCCGCGATTCAACTTCATCCGGACAGGAGAGACCGTTTCGACGGCCCGCCTGAAAGAGTCTGTCGCACAGAGGCGACCAAACCAATGGCCCGTCACACTCCGTCCCGGCAGGCAACAGCACCTGCGCTACTTCACAGAACAGTCCATAGGTCGAATTGACGGTCCCAGATTGCCCCGGATTGCGCAATCGTTTCGAATACCTGCTGTACTCCGAATTCGCTTGACCGCGCCCCGCCAAAGCGCGAGCATATTGGCAGTGCGTTCCTTGGGTAGGGTCGCGTTCTAGCCTTAAATGCCTCAAAGGGGGTGCGTTATGCGCCGCTCCGGTATCAGCCTTCTGCTCTTCGGTTTTGCAGCTCTCAGCTTGATAGGTGTCTCGCGACCAGCGCACGCGTCTGACCTGAGCTACGCCCGCATTGTGCGCTTGAGCCTCGTCGGCGGCGACGTTCAAATTTCGCGCCCCGGCCACTCAGGCTGGGAAGCTGCCTCGGCAAACATGCCCATAACACAGGGCGTCACCATCGGTACAAACGAAGGACGCGCTGAAATCGAATTCGAGGATGGCAGCACGGCCTGGATTGCCGAAAATACGCTGATGCAGTTCACGGAGCTCGCGCTTTCCGACGGCGGTCGCATCACCAAATTGACGATCGCGCAAGGCACGGTGAGTATCTATGCGGACCTGAAGCGAGCTGACGCTTTTGAAGTCTCCGCGTCGAAGGAGCAAATTGCGGTGCCGAAGCGCTCGCTTTTCCGCGTGGACGTCTTCCACGATGGGGCTTCCATCAGTGTGATGCAAGGCGAATTGCAAGTTGGCGCTCTCGAAGGATCTGCCGATGCGAAGACGCTGGTGAAGGGCCAGACGCTCGCGATCAAATCGAAAATCGAAACGGCCGCAATCAGCCCAAATCCAAAGGCTGACGCATGGGATCGTTGGGTCAATAGCCGCGAGCAGAGCATGCAGGGAGAAACTGCACAATCGCTCTCTTATGCCAACGCGCCATTCAGCTATGGCATGAGCGATCTTTCAGCCTATGGCGGCTGGAATTATTTCGCCGGCTACGGATATGGCTGGCAGCCATTCGGCATGACGGCAGGCTGGGCGCCGTTCTCGATCGGTCAATGGGCTTCCTATCCGGGACTTGGTTGGACATGGATCAGCGGCGAACCGTGGGGCTGGGTCCCTTATCACTTCGGAGATTGGATGTTTTCGCCGGTCTATGGCTGGATGTGGTTCCCGGACAATTTTGGATTCTGGGATCCCGCGCCCGTGAACTGGTACGGCGTCGGAAATCAAGTGGCATGGTCGCCTCGCACTGGAATCGGCCAGCGGATGCCGACAGCACCGCACATCTTAATCGTCAGTGGTTCGAAATCAATCGGCAACATGAGTTCTGTTCGAATCGTCGCGGCAGGCGGCAGTAACCGGACGATTCAAGCGTTGCCGGCCGGACCTCGTGAAAACGGCAAGGCCCCTCGTTTTGGCGACGCGGCTTTAGCAGCGAATCACAGCGCTCAGGCGCAAATTTCAAGGGCGCTTGTTCCCACGGCTCCGAGCTTGACCCATTTGCAGAGGTCGCTCGCGACAAGCGGCAACATTCCGGCGATGAATTCGCGCCTGCCTGCCGCTCCCGCGCCAATGGTGCGGGTCCAGAATGCTATGCGCATGCCGCCGGCGTCGCTGCCTCATCGTCCGGCTCCGATGTTTATCCCACGGGAGTCGGCGCCAGTCGGAATGATGCCGTCCGCGAGCCTTGGTGCGTCGGGTCGTTCCACTTCGACGTTTAGCGCGCCGCGAATGTCAAGTCCTGACGCGGGACGCGCAACTCCTGCGCCCGCGTCGCGTGCGGTTGGGTCTGGCCGGCCGCACTAGAGTTGCGGGACATTCAATCTGCGCGATCGCGTGGGACACGCTGCTTGTTGTGCCCTGCCTCAGCTACGGCACGATAATTCCTGCGTAGCCGACCACGTCTTCATAATCTCCATTCACGTCGCCTGAAGTTGCATACCGCAGCAGTTCCGCGTTCGTTGACCCTAAGTCCCGCGCGGCAGTAATCATCGCGACAGAGGGTCCGTAACCGCACATCGTAATGTTTTCGCCGCGCACCGTGTCGTAGAGCCCGCGCGCGTCCAGTGCAAGAATCGCGTCAATCGCTTTGCCGTCTTTTACACGCGTGATCGCATCGCTTTCGCGATGATTCATGTCCGAGCTCGCGATAATCAATACGTTTTCTCTTTGCCCACGAACCACGCGCGCCACCGCGTGCCCCAGCATTTCGAGCGCGTCGAAGCGGTCGGTTCCAATCACCACCGGAACGAATGTAAAGTCTTCCGCGATTCGCTGCAGGAACGGCAACTGCACTTCGAGAGAATGCTCCGCCGAATGAGCGGCCTCATCGTCGCGCAACAGCGGAAAGGCTTCCTTTAACTCACGCGCAAGCGCCTGATCAATTTTCGCTTCGCCAAGCGGCGTTTGCCACGCGCCTTCGGAGAGAATTGCCAGTCGCTCCCCCTGTGGATAATGCCGCGGGCCCAGAAGTATGAACCGCGATGGCAATTGAAGCGCGCCATACACTGCTCCAGCCACGCGTCCCGAATACATGTAACCGGCATGCGGCACAATGCACCCGCGCACGGGAATTTTTTTAGCCGCAGCGGAAATGCAATCGTCGACTTGGCGGAGCAGCACGCTAGCGTCTGCGGGATAAAAACGTCCAGCAACAGCGGCGGGGCGAATCATGGAAGCCTTCCGGTGGGATTGTACTGTGATTGGCGCCTGTGCTGACTCAGAACGCTTTCGAGGCCTTGCCGGTGATCGACTGCGCCACAGTGCTGCCTTCGGCGTACTTAATCGTCACACGGTCCCCCGATTGATAGCCGCCCTTGTCGATCAATGGCTGCAGCTTCTTCGCCACGTCGGGCGAAAACGTAAACGTGCGCACGATGTACGAGTTCTTCGGATCGCGCACGATGATCGAAACCGTATTCATGCGAATCACTTCGCCCTTGAAAATATCGAGTTTCACCTTGGCTGGCTTTACGGTTTTCGGCTTTACGGTGACGGTCTTGCCCGTGGTTACCTGTGCGCGTGCGGAAGGGGAGACAATGCCGATCAACAGCGTCACAAAAAAAATGACGGTGCCAATCCGTTTAGACATCTTCCACATTTTCGTCCAGGGAAATTTTTAGCGATTTAAGAAATTTGATGTCCTGCGGTGTGATATCAACCTTGGCCTCACCAACGCGTTCGTCGAGCACTTCCTCGTCCACGCGAATGTGCAGCGATTCGAGGAAGCGCCGGTCCGTTGTCGTCATTTTCGATTCTTGCGCAGGCCGCTGGGCCAGGCCAATCGTCGCGTCCAGCTTCAAGACGATGTCGTAACCGGCCGAGCGCACATTCGCAATGGCTTCGGCAATCTTCTCTGAATCCGCCACGGAGTCGTTAATCGCGTGTCCCAGTTCGCGAAGCAAAGCTTTTAGGTTGTCATCAAGCCGCAAGGTCGTCCTCCTCGCTCTAATCCGATTTTATGGCGGCAGCGCCAAGGATACAAGCACAAGTGCGCCAGCCGGTACTGCACCTTTGGACAGCCCTATGTATTAGAATGGGGGCATGGGCGCAAGCGGATATTCGCGTTCCGGTCCAAACTGGATTTCCGCGTTTTGGCGCGGCGGCGCGGCCATCTTGCGCGCGTTCTGGAAGCTCGCCCGCCAGCTTTTCCATGAGGCCACCGGCACTTTGTTCGCCCTTTTCGCTTTATACGCCGGCGCGGCCGCCTGGAAGCAAAGCCATCAGCCCGGCGGACAGTGGATCGCCGCGTTTGCCCTGGGTTACGCCCTCATGATGATCTGGTTTTCGTTTTCGTCTTTTCGAAGTGCGCGCCGCGTGCGCTGAATGCCCCGGCACATGGATAAGATCCCCACAAAAACAGAAGTCCTCGCCGGTAAGAATCGAAGCAACGCATCACGCGAACGGCCCAACGAATCGCGAAAGACCTGTCCTGCCGCGTTGCCGATCGACGTCGTGGTCACGCCGGAACACATCCAAGGCTGGAATGCCGAAAACGATCTGGGTTTTCCCGGCCAGTTTCCATTCACGCGCGGCATCTATCCCACGATGTATCGCGGGCGTTTCTGGACCATGCGTCAGTATGCTGGCTTCGGAGCCGCCGCCGAATCGAACCAGCGCTACCGCTATTTGCTTTCGCAGGGCCAGACGGGGCTTTCGGTCGCCTTCGACCTTCCCACCCAAATCGGCATGGATTCCGACCACGCGCTTGCCTGCGGCGAAGTCGGCAAAGTGGGAGTCGCTATCGATTCTCTCGAGGACATGGAAACGCTTTTCGATGGCATTCCGCTCGACCGCGTCTCGACCTCGATGACCATCAATTCCACGGCAGCGATTTTGCTCGCGCTGTACGTCGCCGTCGCGAAAAAGCAGGGCGCGGACCTTCGCCGTCTTTCCGGCACTGTGCAAAACGACATCCTGAAGGAATACATCGCGCGGGGCACTTACATCTATCCCATCCGCCCCGCGATGCGCATCGTTACCGATATTTTCGCCTGGTGCCGCGCCGAGATTCCCAACTGGAACGCCATTTCCATTTCCGGTTATCACATTCGCGAAGCGGGCTCGACTGCGGTGCAGGAGGTTGCTTTCACTCTGGCAAACGCCATTGCGTATGTTGACGCCGCGCTATCCGCCGGCCTGAAGGTCGACGATTTCGCGCCGCAGCTTTCTTTCTTCTTCAACTCGCACAATGGCCTGCTCGATGAAGTCGCAAAATTCCGCGCTGCTCGCCGTCTGTGGGCCCGTCTGATGCGTGATCGTTTCCGCGCGCAGGACGCACGTTCGTTGCTGCTTCGCTTTCATGCGCAAACGGGCGGCTCCACGCTCACCGCGCAGCAGCCGGAAAACAATCTCGTTCGCGTGGCGTTGCAGGCGCTCGCCGCGATTCTAGGCGGTTGCCAGTCGCTGCACACGAACAGCCTGGACGAGGCTCTCGCGCTCCCCACGGAACAATCGGCTCTGCTCGCCCTTCGCACGCAGCAGCTCATCGCGCACGAAACCGGCGTCACGAACACGATTGATCCCTTCGCTGGTTCCTTTGCCATCGAACATCTCACGAACGAAATCGAGCGCGGTGCCTCGGAATACATTGCGAAAATTGACGCTCTCGGCGGAATGCTGCGCGCGATTGAAACGGGCTTCGTGCAATCCGAAGTGCAGCAGGCCGCCTACGAATATCAGCAGGCTGTCGAACGCGGCGAAGTGGTTGTCGTCGGCGTGAACCGTTTCACGGAAAATGAAAGCAGGCCGATTCCCACGATGCGCATCAACGCTGAAGTAGAAACCTCGCAAGTCGCGCGCCTGAATGCCCTGCGCGCCCGCCGCAACTCCGCTAAATCGAAAGCTGCTCTGGCCGAAGTTGAGAGTCGCGCCCGCTCCGCCGAAAACCTGATGCCCGCGATCCTGGCGGCCGTCGAATCCTACGCCACGCTCGGCGAAATCTCAGACGCGCTCCGCCGCGCTTTCGGCGAATATCAGGAATCCGTCGTTATTTAGGCTATTCGCCGTGTCGCAAAAGTTCAAACTGATTCTCGCATCCGCTTCTCCGCGGCGCGCGGAGATTCTTCGCAACGCGGGCTTCGACTTCGAAGTTGTGCCCGCGCATGTCGACGAATCGCTCCGCCCCGGCGAAGCCGCCGCTGATTACGTTCTTCGCCTCGCTCAAGAAAAAGCTCGCGTCACCGGGCAGCAATTTGCAAGAACTGCTTCAAGCGACTCCGCCATCGTTATCGCTGCCGACACCGTCGTGGTGATTGATAGCGAAATTCTCGGCAAGCCCTCATCGTCGGCAAACGCGCGCGAAATGCTGCTTCGCCTCAGCGGCAAGACGCACGAAGTTTTTACGGGATTGGCGGTTCTGCACGGGAACGAAACCGTTTGCACCGTTGTCGAGAAAACGCGCGTCACATTCGAACCCTTAAACAAAAAAGAAATCGAGGATTATATCGGCAGCGGAGAGCCTTTCGACAAAGCCGGCGCATACGCCATTCAGGGCCGCGGCGGAAAATTCATCTCGCGCATCGAAGGCTGCTACTTCAACGTGATGGGGTTGCCCCTCGCACGTCTGTACGCAATTCTGAGAGACATCAAGAATACAGCAGTAAGTTTGGCGAAAAATTAAGCGGCGCAAAAAAAACGGCAGCCCATTGGCTGCCGCGCGAAGTCAAATTCTGTAAAGTTACTCGCTTACTTTTTCTCGTCGAATGGAGGGGTGGGTGGCGTACCCGATGGCGGAGGCGGCGGAGTCGTGTGCGGCTCGTCGCGCATCCCTTGCCTGAATTCCTTGATGCCCGTTCCCAAACCGCGCATCAGTTCCGGGATCCTGCGCCCGCCGAACAAAATCACCACAATGATCAGGATCAACAGCAAATGCATCGGGCTAAGTTCCATAAAGCCTCCTTACTGAATCCCGCCTGCCGCGCGTGGCCACACTCGATCCCCACGGACGCAAAGTCAATCTTCCTCAGAGTATAACACGCTCATCGCCTGCCCGGCGTGTCAACCGCGCGCGGTCAAGGTATTCCAGCAGTGGAATCGCGTATTTGCGGCTCACGCCGGCCAGTTCCTTGAACGCCGCGATCGGCAGTCGCTCGCCGTTTTTTTTCTTGTAGCCGGCAAGCAACTCGCGCAGCCGTTCGACCGCCGTTGCGTGAATAACCAACTCTTCGGTAATTCTCACCAGCGTTTTATCGCGAAGCAAAATTTGCAGCAACTTTTCTGCACGCCGCGCGTCCACTTGCAATTTGCCGAGCACCTCGCTTACCGCCGGAGCGGCCAGTCCCGCGCGTTCGAATTCCGCTGAGATTTGTTCCTTGGCGTGCGATTCCTCCGCCGACAGCGCAATCTCCCGTCCTGCCCGTTGCACAATGTCTCCCACGACGACGATTTTTCGCCGTGCCACCAGCTCATCGAGCGCCCTGCGAAAAACTTCCCACTTGATTCGCGCCGCCACGCGCCCGCGCAGTTCTTCTTTCGCGATTCCCTGCACAAGCGGATTCTGTTTGTGGAATTCATCGACCTTCTGTTCTATTTCACGCGCCACCCGGTCAAATCCTTCGGCCGAGGTCAGGATCAGCGGCTGTTCACTAACCACGCGAATCCGCCGCGCTTCCGCCAGTTTCCGAATCGTCTCGCGCGTTTCGCCTTCCGGCCACCCAGTTCTTGTCATGATCGCGGCAAGGTCCAGCCCGCGCGCATCCTCCGAAGCCAGAGCTGCCAGAATATCGTGACGCTTGCCGCTTTCCCACGCCTCGAGCAACCGCAACGCGACCGAATCGCCCTTCTTGTGCCGTGTCGCCAGCGCATCGAGCACCACGCCTCCGCCAATCGTCATCAACGGCGAAAATTGTCGCAAGATAAACCGGTCGCCTGGCAGGGCCAAAATCGCGTCATCGAGCTGTAGTTGCGCCAGTGCTGTTCCGCCCGGCGCGAGTGCGTCTTGCTCAAAGAGGTTCACGCTTGCCGCCGTCTCCGCGGTCCCGTGATGGAAGTGCACGCGCGTTCGAGTTTTCATTGCTCGCGCCAAAGGCAGCAGCGTTACCCGCGCATCGATTCGTTTCGTCGACTGAAAGACCCCCGGAGCCGCCAATGCCATCCCGCGCGCGATTTTATCGGCGTCGATGTCCGCCAAATTTACGGCTGTGCGCTGGCCTGCTTCGGCCTGGGACACCGCGCGCCCGCCGGAATGCAGCCCGCGCACTCGTAAACGTCGTCCCGTCGGAAACAGCTCGACCTCGTCCTCGCTCCTCAGCGTCCCGGAAATCAGCGTCCCCGTCACCACTGTACCAAAGCCCTTCATTGCAAACGCGCGGTCAATCGGCAACCGCACATGCCTCGAAGCATCCCTGCCGGAAACTGTCTCAGCCGACTGTGTTAATTTCCTCTTCAATTCCTCGAGCCCCGCGCCTGTCTTGGCGCTGACTCCTAACACCGGCGCGCCTTCGAGAAATGACCCACGAACAAATTCCTCCGCTTCCAGCTTCACGAGCTCCAAAACATCCGGTTCCACCAAATCCGCTTTTGTGATCGCGACGATTCCTCGTTGGATTCCCAGCAACCGGCAAATATCAAAATGCTCGCGCGTTTGCGGTTTAATCGATTCGTCCGCCGCCACAACCAGCAAGACAATATCGATTCCGCC
>DATEHB010000233.1:0-11531 GCA_035279805.1 Candidatus Acidiferrales bacterium | reverse complement strand
TGCGCGCGCTGTGGATGACGAATTCGAGTCCGCTGACTTTGGATGGAGGCAGCTTTACGGTTCTCGAAGACGAAGCGTTTGCGGGGGAAGGCCTCACGGATTCGATCAAGCCTGGCGAGAAGCGTTTAGTTTCCTACGCAGCGGATCTTGGCGTGCGCGTAGATGCGAAAAGCGAGAGCCGGCCGCAGCGCGTCACGCGAGTCCGAATATGGCGCGGGGTGATGAGCATGACTCGAGAGATGCAGCAGAGCACAACCTACACGATTCGAGATGACGACACGACGCCGCGCACCGTGATCATCGAACATCCTCTGCGAGTTGGTTGGAAGCTGGCGGCAGAAACTCCGAAGCCGGAGGAAACCACGTCCAACGTGTACCGCTTCCGCGTCAGCGTGAAACCGAAGGCGACATCCAAACTGGAAGTGGGCGAAAGCGAACCGCTGGACACCCGCTATGAGATTTCGAACGTGACAGATGATCAGATCACGCTTTTCCTTCGGCAAAAATCCATTAACCCGGAAGTCGAGGCAGTTCTTCGAAAGATCGTCGAACAGAAAAATCGCGTCGCCGTGCTGGATGATGAGATTTCGCGCCGTGACGATGAAAAGCAGAAAATTTACGACGACCAGCAGCGCATACGCGAAAATTTGAAGGCGCTCAAGGGAAGCCCGGAGGAACGCGCGCTAACACAGCGTTATACGCAGCAATTGGCTGATCAGGAGACGCGTTTGGAAACGTTGCAAAAGGAAACGCAAGACTTCCAAACCAAGCGTGACGAGGCGCAGGGCGAATTGGACAAGATGATTCAGAGCCTGTCGCTTGACGTTAACTTGTAGCGATCTCGCAGCAAAGATGGCGGCCGAAGCGCCGGCGTTTTGGTTCCCCGTTTGCAGCAATTGACAAAGGAACGAATCGGGCGGTCAGTGCGTATCTGAGAGCGAGGTCACGGAGACGGCAATGCTGACATTCGTTCTGTGGTGCATCCTGCTTGTGTTGTGCTGGCCGCTGGCGATTCTGGCGCTGGTGCTGTATCCGATCATTTGGCTGTTTTTGTTGCCATTTCGTCTTGTCGGAATTGCCGTAGGCGGCGCGCTTGATTTGATCCGCGCAATTATTTTCCTCCCCGCCAGAATTCTGCGAGGGCCGCGCCGCTCGGCGTTCACTCGTTCGTAACCCAGCAATTTGCCCCAATAGCTTCCGGTGTCACGGATCCATTCCCCAACGCACCTCTGATTTGCGCTTCGTGTATGGCGATGAGATAGGCTCAATCGCTCGCGCCTCGATCGTAGTTGCGCGAAAGGCATATCTTTGACGCGAAACAGCCATCGATTCGAAACTTCCGGCCCGGATGGAATCGAGTTCCACGATGGGTCGCATGTTTGGCAATGCAGGTGCAAGTTACAGGTCATCTGCGGTGATTCAGTTCCATTTTGGAAAGTGGAATGCTGAATCGAAGGCAGAGGACGTGTCGATCAGGCCAGCAGCGTGGGCGTTACGGATTGGTCTTGGCGCTGATTGCCGTACGAGTGCGTTTCGCGAAGTCTTGGTATTCGCGCAATTACAGTCGTAAATTTCGTAAACGGACGACGGTGTGTCGACGAGCCGGACCGGAGGGTCAGAATCGCACAACGTTTCAAAATGGGGCTGCTCTGTTCTGCGGCCGCACGTTGCGGCGTTTCAAAAGTCACAGGCTGACGTACAAAAATATCATTGCTGGAATGGCGTCCTCCGTGGCGGTTTGTCGGCATCTTTGACTGCGAGCGCAACTCCGGATTGCAATCCAGTGTCAAAGTGCCAGTAATTCATCAACACTTAAGGTTAATTATAAATAATAGTTTTTCTTGACATAACTGTAATGACAACACAGAATGCGTCCGAATTTGCGGAGGCCGGTGATGGTTTTGTGCAGTCTGGAGGGCTTCGATCCGCAAACGTTGCGGAAGATGGGCCCTCGATCGTGGCGCAAGGATCTTTTTTATGCCGGATCGCTGACGGTGTTGATTGTTCTGGGTTGTGTCTCCGCCTTTCCTCAAAATCGAACGCCGACTCGACCTTCGGCGTCCGATCTGGGGCAGGAAAATATGAATAGGGTTGCGGCTTCGGCCGCCCAGATCGAAGCGCTCCTTCGTGGCAATCCTGGACTGATGGTGGAATTGAAGGGCTGGGTGGCGAAAGATGCAACCGATCACGGGCAATTGATTAGCGACGCGGACTTGACAGACCAGGCAATCTTCGACCGGCTGGAGATGGATGTTCAGTTTCGTTCAGTTGCGACTCGATTGATGCAGAAGTACGGCTATCTGCTTCCCAAAATCAATCCGGACTCGCCGCAGGGGAAAGAACAAGAGCTGTTGGTCCAGGAGCGCACCAAGTGGCTCGCCCAGGATCAAGAAGAAGCGATCCACCAAGCGCACCTGCAGAGCAGCAGTGCGTCACGCGAGCGGGCGTGCAACCCGTCGGTGGATTCCGATTGTGTTTCCACGCAGCGAACCCAACCTGCAGGACAAGCAGAGCCTCAATCCGGCTCAAGTGGCCAGTCGCCGAGAATCCTGGCGTCAAGTCCTCCAAACAACTCAAGTGCTTCCGGTTTTACGTCGCACACCGAACCGACTTTAGAGCGGGCCGAACTGATGCAAACATCTGCTGGCATGCCGCTTGGCGCTTCACGATTGTCCAGTCCTCCCGCCACGACGCAGACAAATGGCCAGCCAAGACTGGATTCATCCGGACCCGTGGAACAGGATACGGCTGGCGGCGAAATGTTTCCTCCGATCATGGATAGCTCATTAGAAATCGACCGGCAAGGAACAGATTTAGTTCGATCATCGCCGCTGGAACTAAAGGCCGTCGATCGCGCTCCGTCCGCCATCGCAGGAAATCAGAGGATGATTCGTCAGCCGAATCCTTATGACGACATTCCGTCGTTGTATGACATGTATCTCCAGGCGTCGCCGCAGCCCCCGGTGCCGGAGCGCTTTGGCATGGAAGTATTCCAGAACGGCACACGCGACCTTCAAATGATTCCAATGGACCTTCCCGTGGGTCCGGATTACGTCGTTGGGCCGGGCGACGGTTTGGCGATCGACCTCTGGGGCGGTGTATCGCAGCGTATAGTTCGCACAGTTGACCGCGAGGGACGGCTCAGCCTTCCGGAAGTCGGCCCTGTACTCGTTTCCGGAAAATCCATGGCGGATGTCCAGCAAACAGTACAACGAACCCTTCGTTCTCAATTTCGCGACGTCTCCGCCGATGTTTCTCTCGCTCGTCTGCGCAATATTCGGGTGTATGTTGTTGGAGACGTTGCGCATCCCGGTGCATACGATATCAGCTCACTCTCGACCCCACTTAACGCGATCTTCGCCGCGGGAGGCCCAACCGAAAACGGATCGCTGCGGGACCTCGAACACTACCGCGGCAAACAGTTAGTTCAAGAGGTCGACGTCTATGACCTGCTCTTGCACGGGGTTAAAACAGATATCGAACGACTGGAGAATGGCGACACGGTCCTGGTTCCCCCAATTGGGGGCCAAGTCACGGTCGAAGGAATGGTTCGCCGTCCGTCAATCTATGAACTGAAGGGCGAGAAATCACTCACCGATGTGCTGGCGTTGGCAGGAGGACTGCTTCCCACAGCAACGTTACGCCACATCGAAGTGCAACGCACCGTGTCGCACGACAAGCGAACCATGCTTAGCGTCGATATTCCCGAAAGTGTTTCACAATCGGGCGATTCCGCCATCATGAAACAGCTCGATTCTTTCCGGGTCCAGGACGGCGACAAGATTCGAATATTTCCGATCGCTCCGTACAGCCAGAATGCGATTTACCTCGAAGGTCACGCTCTTCGTCCCGGCCGCTATTCCTATCATGCCGGAATGCGCGTAACCGATTTGATTTCCTCGTACAAGGATTTGTTGCCAGAACCGGCGACGCAATACGCGGAGATCATTCGATTAAGCTCCCCGGACTACAGGCCGGTGGTCGAAAGCTTCAATCTTGCAGAAGCGCTGAGCCATCCTGCAAGCGCGCCCATTCTTGAACCCTTGGATACGGTTCAGATTTTCAGCCGCTACGATTTCGAGAATCCGCCGACTGTTTCGGTCTGGGGAGATGTGCGCAATCCAGGTACTTACCGCTCCTCCGGCGAAATTCATCTGAGCGATGCCATACACATGGCTGGTGGTTTGGGACCCGACGCGGAGAGGGAAGATGCGCAGGTCTTCCGCTATTTGCCGGACGGAGAACTGAAGATCTTCAGCGTAAAACTGAACGCGGCGCTCGACGGCAATCCTCTGGACAACATTGTATTGAATTCCCGGGACCGCATTCTTGTTCACAGCAATCCCGCTGAAGCGGATCCCGCAACTGTCTACATCAGGGGAGAAGTAGCGCGTCCCGGCCGGTATCCGTTGACCACGAATATGCGGGCCGCCGACTTGGTTCGCACCGCCGGCGGTTTCAAGAGGAGCGCGGATACCGCCAGCGCTGACCTCACGCGGTATATCGTGCATAACCAAAAACAACTCGTCGGGCAGCATGAAGAACTCAGCCTGTCGGCAGCCCTGTCGGGAAACGCAAATCAGGACATTCCATTGGTTGACGGCGATGTGCTGACGATTCGGCAGATTCCTGGGTGGAGCGACATTGGCGCGTCTGTAGTTTTGAAAGGAGAAGTGAAGCATCCCGGAACGTACGGAATCCGGCCCGGTGAGCGCCTCAGTTCGGTCCTCCAACGCGCCGGTGGATTCCTGCCAAGCTCATATCCCAGGGGAACTGTAATGCTGCGAGTTGAGGTCCGGAAACTGCAAGAACTAAGCCGTCAGAAATTGATCGAAGAAATTCGGCAGGACTCCGCCAGCACCAAGGACAACATCGATGCGAGCGCACAGGAGCGTGCGGAATTGCAGAAAGCATCCATACAACAGCATCAGGAGGAGATCCAGGCTCTCGAGCAAGCTCCGGTGACTGGCCGGGTTGTCACACGAATTCCCGCGGACCTGAAGCATTTCAGCAAGTCTGAGCAAGACGTGGAATTGCGCGACGGTGATTCGATTTTCATTCCGAAACGTCCCGATTTTGTGCTTGTGACTGGCCAGGTCTACAACTCCAACGCGATTACTTATTTTCCGGGGCGTAATGCACGGTGGTACCTAAGTCAGGCCGGCGGAGCGACGAACCTGGCCGAAAAAGGGGCCATTTTCATTATCCGAGCGGACGGAGGAGTCATTACAGGGCGGGGGCAGGGCTGGTGGAAAGGCGATGTGTTGTCCAGGGCGATTGAGCCGGGTGACACCATTGTTGTTCCCGAAAAGCCCGTGGGCGGATCAACTACTTGGAAAAATTTGTTAAGCGTCGCACAGATCGCTCAAGCGGCGGCATTGTCAGCCTTTGTCTTCACGCGTTAAAGAAAGTGATGGTGTGAATCGCGCACAAATGATGGCGGAAGCTCTGTTGATTGCGGCAACTGTTTTTCGCGCGCTGGGTGAAGCGGTGATCAAAGCTTTAAGCAGCAGTTCGAGCACAACGAACGTGTTTCTTGCCGCTAAGTACTGAGGACAAGTGTCAGCGAACGGCCTTTTGAAAATGACTTACATAACAACACTGTTGCTGGCAAGTACGGGGATGGCAGCGCGAGGGCAATCGGCCGCGACGTCAACCTCCGGCACCGCGCGTGTACAAGATGCAAAACAGAAGCCGGAAGATTGGAAGCCGGACACCCGGCGCCCCTCCAGGCCTGCTCCCTCGGATGATGCGTACGAGAATTCCCTTGGGAAGCCGTTGCTGAACCATTTGTTGCTCGACCAGAAGTCGATATGGACCAGTCCGAGCCGTTTGCGTCTTGCGGATGCGGACTGGCTCTTGCCGCTCGGCGCAGTGACTGGCGCCTTTCTTGCAACAGATACCACAGCGAGCAGGAGTCTAACGGATTCTCCGAGTTTTATTCAGCACAGCAGGAATTTTTCGAACTACGGCGTAGTTTCATTGATTGGCGCCGGGGGCGGCATGTATCTGTGGGGAAAAATCACGCACAACGACCACGCTCGCGAGACGGGATTCTTGGCAGGCGAAGCCGCGATGAATAGCTTCGCAGTAGCCGAGACGTTGAAGTATGCAACCGGCCGGGAGCGGCCGTTGCAGGACAACTATCGAGGAAGATTTTGGCGCGGGGGTGATTCATTCCCGTCTGAACATGCGGCCGCTGCCTGGTCGATTGCCAGTGTAATCGCGCACGAATATCCTGGGCCGTTAACGAAGTTTCTCGCCTACGGAACGGCGGCGGCGGTAACTGCGGCGCGTGCCACCGGAAAGGAACATTTTCCCACTGATGTGTTGATCGGCAGCACTGTCGGATGGCTCATCGGGCAACAGATTTACCGCGTTCACCACGACCGGGATTTGCCCGGTGGAGAATGGGACACATATTCGGAATACCGCGAGAGAGCGTCGGACAACCGCCCGGGCAGCGTTGGGTCGCCGTACGTTCCGCTCGACAGTTGGGTTTACCCGGCACTGGATCGCCTCGCGGCTCTGGGATACATCGATACGGAATTTCTTGGGATGCGTCCGTGGACGCGAATCGAATGCGCGCAATTGACGCAGGAGGCCGGAGACAAAGTTGCCGCTGAGGATGGCGATTCGACGCAGGCAGGCGCTGCCTACCGCGAGCTCGCGGAAGAGTTTGCGGGCGACCTCATCGCTGTCGCAGGAGGAAACAACCATTCTGTGCGTCTCGAGTCAATTTACACGCGCGCGACAGGCATTGCCGGGAAGCCGCTGCACGACAGTTATCATTTCGGGCAAACCTTAATTAACGACTACGGCCGGCCGTTCGCTGAAGGGTTCAACAACATCACAGGTGTTTCGGGCTGGGCCTCGGCGGGCCGCTACACAATTTACGTTCGAGGCGAGTATCAGAGTGCTCTCTCTTCGCCGGCTTATTCGTTGCAGGTTCGGAACGCAATCGCCGCTATGGACGCCAACCCTGTCCAGCCGGCCACACCACTCGTTGCGGCAAGTCAATTTCGGCTGCTGGATACCTATGTTGCGGCAAACGTCGCGAATTGGGATTTGGCATTTGGCAAGCAGAGCCTTTGGTGGGGGCCGGGCAAAGGCAGCGCGTTTTCGTTCAGCAACAACGCTGAACCACTCTACATGTTCCGCGTCAGCCGCATTGCTCCGTTCACCCTGCCGTGGATACTCGGCCGGCTCGGGCCGATGAAGTGGGATTTTTTCTTCGGCAAGCTGGCCGGAAACGAATTCCCGCCGCGCCCGTTGATCCACGGAGAGAAAATCAGCTTTAAGCCAACGCCGAATTTGGAATTTGGTTTTACCCGCACTGTCGAGTTTGGCGGCGTCGGACGCCCGCTCACAATCGGCCGTGTTTGGAACAGCTATGTCAGCCTGACAAGCGTGGCGAATGAAACTCCCGCGAACGACCCCGGAAAACGCTCCGGAGGTTTCGACTTCTCCTATCGCGTTCCGTTCGTCCGCAACTGGTTAACCGTGTATGCCGATTCGCTTGCGACCGATGATCCATCACCGCTAGCCGCTCCCCGCCGGGCGGCAATGAACCCGGGAATCTATTTACCAAAGCTGCCCGGGCTGCCGAAGCTCGATTTTCGAGTCGAGGCCATGTACACGGACGTACCGACCGCGAATAGCAGCGCCGGGAAATTCATTTATTTCGATAGTTTCTACCGGGACTTGTACACGAATAATAAAAACATCATTGGAAGCTGGATTGGCAGGGAAGGTGCGGGCTTTCAGGCGTGGAGCACATACTGGGCAGGCCCGCGCAACTCCCTTGAGTTTGGATATCGACACTCGAAGACGGCGGCAGACTTCGTTCCCGGAGGAGGAACGCTGAACGACGGTTCGATCGCTGTCAATTGGTGGGTACACAACGAGTGGAATCTCTCAGGTTTCGTGCAATACGAGAAATGGAATATCCCGTTGCTGGCGTCAACACCTCAGTCTAACTGGACGGCGTCGGTGGAAGTCGAATTCCGGCCGCATTTGTGGCCGAAGTAGGCGCTGCTTCCGCACAAACGGAAAAAAGAGGCCGCTGGAACTTGATCAATAAAGCGTACAGCCCAGACCCGGTAATCTTTGACGCGCCTGTTGCTGAAAATGTCGTGGAGCAACCGGAAGTGAGCGAAGTTGTCGGGCAGGGAACGATTGTAGTTCTGCGCCTGCTGTGGACAGAGCGACGGTTTTTCTTCCGCGTCACCACCGCAGGCCTGGCTGCCGCGATCTTCATCGCGTTTCTTATACCCAACAGGTACGTCTCGACGACCGAGCTTATGCCGCCGGACTCGGAATCCGGGAATTCGTTGGCCATTGCATCGGCACTCGCCGGGCAGTCAGGCTCTCTAGGGGCACTGGCTGGCGATTTCCTGGGTATAAAGAGCACTGGGGCGCTGTTTATCGGTGTTCTGCGTAGTCGCACGGTTGAAAACCGCCTCGTTAAGCGATTCGACCTGCAGAAGGTCTTCGGCGTGCACTTGGAAGAGGCGGCATGTCAAAAACTGGAAGAACACACAGCGATCGCAGAGGATCGCAAGAGCGGCATCATCACTTTGTCCGTAACGGATAAGGACCCGAAAAGAGCGGAGGCGATCGCTGCCGCATATGTCGACGAGCTCGATACATCGATGACCCAGTTGACGACTTCTTCTGCGCATCGCGAACGCATCTTTCTCGAAGAACGCCTGAATGCCGTGAAACAGGAGCTTGAGTCTGCCGAGAAGGAATTCAGTTCGTTCGCCAGCAAGAACGGCACGATTGATATCACGGAACAGGGTAAGGCCATGGTCGAAGCAGGGGCGACTCTGGAGGGCCAGTTAATTGCGGCACAATCTGAGCTCGAAGGTCTGAAGCAAATCTACACACCGAACAACGTTCGCATTCGTGCCACACAGGCGCGCGTCACGGAACTGCACCATCAGCTTGAAAAGTTGAGCGGCACCGCGGGACTTCCTTCTGGCGGAAGCGCGTCAAACGCCACAACGCTTTACACACCGCTGCGTCAATTGCCAATACTCGGCGTGCCCTACGCCGACCTTTTTCGCGAACTCAAGGTCGACGAAACGGTTTACGAGACCTTAACGAAGGAATACGAAATCGCAAAAGTTCAGGAAGCAAAAGAAATCCCCACTGTCAAAGTCCTGGATCCGGCGCAGGTACCGGAAAGAAAATCATTCCCGCCACGGCTGCTTATTGTGATTTTTGGAACGGTCTTGGCAATGGGTTTCGCGATCGGATGGACCGTCGGAGAAGCGCGCTGGAAGACCTTGGAGCCCGAGAATTCAGGAAAGCAGCTGGCGGAGGAAGTGTTCCGGACCGTGAAAGCGCGAATCTTATGGGCGTCGTCAAACGGGCACAGCATTGGCTCGACAACTGTCGATCTCGAACGCCCTTCGGGGAAACAAGCAGGCGAGAAGCACGATTGAGTCAGAAGTAGACCGTATATGTAATTAGATAAACGACTTAGGTACACGCCCTGTTGTGGGTGACGGGGCGAAGCTGTATCCGTCAAGCAAGATACTGCACACAATATCAATCTTCTAGGACGACGCTGTCGCAGGTAAACCTGCATTGATCATGCCGACATCATCTGAGCCGGGAAACGAAAACTTCTCAGCACCACACTGGTATGTTGCGCAGACTTGCGCCCGGCACGAAAAACGCGTCGCTGAACAGCTCGAATCCAGAAATATCGAAAAGTTCCTGCCCCTTTACGAGACGATCAGCCGCTGGAAGGATCGACGAGTCCGTCTGCATTTGCCCATCTTCGACGGATACATCTTCGTGAGATTGCCTTTGCGCGAGCGCTTGCGCGTCCTCGAATTGCCGAGCGTAGTGAACTTAATCGCGTTTGGCGGATTGCCCGTTGCATTGCCCGACGATGAAATGGACGCTCTCCGAAACGGCTTAACGAACCAATTGCGCGCGGAACCACACCCGTATCTGACCACCGGGCGCCGCGTGCGCATGAGATCTGGCCCTCTTGCCGGTTTGACAGGAATTATCCTGCGCAAAAAAGGCTGCTTCCGCTTGGTGCTGTCGGTGGCGCTCATCCAGCGCTCGTTGATGGTTGATGTCGACGTAGCCGACATTGAGTCGGCAAACTAACCATACCTGAAACCGCGATGTCTGTAACAACCACGCAAAGCGAAGCTGCCGCTATTACAACCGGTATCTCGCGGACGATCTCTCAACCGTTTGGTCGCGCAGGATTCCGGCCGATCAGGGAGTATGCGGGAACATTTGCGGCAGAGTTCACCGTTTTGGCCTGTCAAATCATCGTGTACAAATTTGCAGCCAGATTCCTCGGTACATTCGGTTTTTCCGAGTACGCCATTGCCCGGCGTACGATCTCACTCCTTCAGCCGGTTCTGATGCTTGGTATTGCCGTGGGACTTCCCCGCTATGTGGCAATGGCCGAAGGGAACGAAGACGATCCGCAGGCGTGCAGGTTTTTCGGCGCGGCCGCGCAGTGCATGCTTCTTGCCGTGGGCGTTGCGACTGTTTCACTCAGTGTTCGGCCGCAGTGGTTCGCCTATCTATTCTTCGGCCATCGCGAATATGGACACTTGGTTCCGCCGCTGGCATTGATTCTCGCGGGACTTTCCGCCCACTCACTTGTTTATTCGTACCTTCGCGGGCGAATGGCTATTTCAAAGGCGAATATCCTCAATTTGTTAAACCTGGGCTTTGTTCCTGTCTTCGTTTTCATTTTCTTACACCACAGCGCGGTAGAAGTGTTGTGGGCGCTAGGGTCCGGATGGATGGGCGTCGCGCTTTTCGCGCTGTGCTTCACGCCGGTCCGCAGTGCTTCCTGCGACGTGCGCGTTGAATCAAGGGAACTCCTGGCGTATGGCCTCCCGCGGGTGCCAGGCGATTTCGCACTCGTGGGACTTCTGGCCTTTCCCGCACTACTGGCGGCGCATTCCGCTGGCATTGAACGTGCTGGCTTCGTCGCGTTCGGCGTTTCCATTACGAATATGGTAGCCGCGATGTTTGCGCCCGTGGGCATCATCCTGCTACCGAAGATGAGCCGGAACCTCGGACTGCGCAATTTCGGTGAAATCCGAAAAGAAGTGGCACTGATTGGCTGGTCCACTGCTGGATTGTCGCTCGCGCTTGTTGCCATTGCGGAAGTGTGCGCAGAGCCGGTGATTCGTCTGTACCTGGGCGCGAATTTCTTACCCGCAATTGTTCCCGTGCGCATTGTCCTGCTCGCCGCAGTTCCGCTGGCGCTCTATTATGCGCTGCGCAGCGCAATCGACGCATTCCATCGGAAGGCAATCAACGCCATAAATCTCGGCATCACGTTCGTGGTTTTCATTTTGTTGTGCGGATTTTCGTCGCTGGCTCCCGGAATTCGCGAGGGTGTTCTGTGGTCCTTCACCACTTCGGCGGGTCTTCTGGCCATTTTGACGTGCTTTGAAGTCCTCAGAATCCTGCGTGCGGGTACCGCAGTCTCCTTAGAAGTCGAAATTTCTTCCAACGCTGAGGGAATTCTCTAA
>DATEHB010000232.1:0-4413 GCA_035279805.1 Candidatus Acidiferrales bacterium | reverse complement strand
GCGACGATGACGGACATGGCGAAATCTTCGCGGCCGTGGCGGGGGAAAACAGGATTCGTCGACAAGGCGATGCTGTCAGAGGCGATTGGGGATTTGAACGCGCCGATTTATTACATTGCGGGTCCGGGAGCGATGCTGAACGCGATGAAGAAGATGCTGCTCGAAGCAGGCGTGAACGAGGATGACGTTCGCGCGGAGGAATTTGCCGGATACTGAGAAGAACGCGGATGCGATGCGGCATCTTGCGTTATGCGAGGTGAATGTTGGGTGACGTAACGGCGCTGTTTTTCGACATGGGCGGAGTGCTGCTGACGAATGGATGGGACCGCGGGTCGCGGCAGGCGGCGGCGAAGAAGTTTGGATTGGATTGGGATGATTTCGAGGACCGTCACGAATTGTTGATGCATGGATTTGAAGCGGGAACCGTCAGCCTGGACGAGTATTTGAAACGCGTGGTTTTTTACCGCGAGCGCAAGTTCAGTAAACGGGATTTTGTTGATTTCATCTATTCGCAATCGCAGGCTATGCCGGAGACGCTGTCGGTGTTGCAGAAGTTGGCGGCGCAGAAAAAGTATTTGATGGCGACGTTGAATAATGAGTCACGGGAATTGAATGAATATCGCATCCGGCAATTCAATCTGCGGGGATATTTCGACGTGTTCTTGAGTTCGTGCTATCTGGGCGTGCGGAAGCCGGATGCTGCGATTTATAAATTGGCCTTGAGCATCACGCAGCGTGCGGGAGAGGAATGCGTGTTCGTCGATGATCGCGAGCTGAATCTGGAGTGCGCGAAGGAGTTGAGGATGCACACGATTCAGTTCAAGGATGCGGCGCAGTTGGGGAGGGAGCTGAAGGGATTCGGCGTCGATCTCGCGGGATAACCGGATAAGAGGAAGAGAAAGGACGACAGTGGCGAACGAAAATACAACGGCGAATGATAATGCAGCAGCGAATGAGGCGCACTTATTCGTAATTTTGGGCGCGACGGGGGATTTGGTAGGGCGGAAGTTGTTGCCGTCGCTGAATGGGCTGGTTGCCCGCGATGCGCTCGGGCCGAAAAATTTGATTCTTGGCGTGGGCGTAGAGGCAGAATTGAATGACGAGAGTTTTCGCGAGCGATGCCGGAAGGATTTGGCCAACGCGGGCATTCCGCAGGATCAGATTGCGAAAACTGTTTCGGACAAGCGAATATTTTACGAGTCAATAGGGAAGGGCGCGCCCGAGGATTACAAGAAACTGGCGGGACGCGTCGAGAAAATCGAGAAGGAAAATGGATTGACGGGGAACCGGGTGTTTTATCTGGCGCTGCCGCCAAAAGTGTTCCCGCTGGCGATCACGGGATTGGGAAACGCGGGGCTGAACAAAAGCCAGGGCTGGACGCGATTGGTGATCGAGAAACCGTTTGGGCGGGATTTACAGTCGGCGGAAGCACTGAACAAAGTAGCGCACGAGCATTTCAAGGAGGAGCAGGTTTACCGCATCGATCACTATTTGGGGAAGGAGACGGTGCAGAATCTTTTGGTGTTCCGGTTTGCGAATTCGCTGTTCGAGCCGCAGTGGAATCGCGACCGGATTGAAAGCGTGGAAATCACGGTGGCCGAGTGTCTGGGAGTCGAGCACCGCGCAGCGTATTACGAAGGTGCGGGCGCGATGCGCGACATGATCCAAAATCATTTGACGCAACTGATGACGCTGACGGCGATGGAGGTGCCGGAGGCGTTCCAGGCGGAGCCGATCCGGCGCGAAAAAGTGAAAGTGCTGCATTCGGTGTTGCCCATCAAGAGCGAAAACGTGGTGTTGGGGCAATACGCGGCGGGAAAAATCGACGGGAAGGAGGTGGCGGCGTATCGCGACGAGCCGGGCGTGGCGAAGGATTCTCAGACGGAAACATTTGTGGCGATGCGCATAGATATCGAGAATTGGCGATGGCACGGCGTGCCTTTTTTTCTGCGGACCGGGAAGCGGCTGGAGCAGCGGATGAGCCAAATCGTGGTGAATTTCCGGCGGCCTCCTGTGTGGATTTTCAAACCGTTCGACGGCAAGAAGATTGAAGCCAACACGCTGGTGATTGCGATTCAGCCGGATGAGGGATTCGACCTCTATTTTGAAATCAAAGCGCCGGGGCAGGGAGTGAAAATCGAGAGAAGCGATTTGCATTTTCGGTATTCGGAGAAATTCAAGCCGCTGCCGGATGCTTATGAAACTTTGCTGCTGGATGTGATCCACGGCGACCCAACGCTTTTTGTGAGCGACGGATGGGTGGAGGCGTCGTGGAAACTTTACACGCCGGTGCTCGAGAACAAGCCGAAAGTGCTGCCGTATGCGGCGGGGAGTTGGGGGCCGGCGGCGGCCGACGCTTTGTTGAGCGATCTGGGACGCACGTGGACAAAAATATTGTAACGGATGCGCGGATCTTTCCGGACCTGGATGCGTTGAGCCGGGCGGTAGTTGAGGATTCGGTGCGCGTGGCGAATGAAGCCGTGGGCGCGCGAGGACGATGCTTGATTGCGCTTTCCGGTGGCAGGACGCCGGAAAAAGCCTACGAGCTGTGGTCGACAGAATTTCGCGGCAAGATGCCGTGGGCCAAGACGCATTTCTTCTGGGGCGATGAGCGGTTCGTTCCCGCGGATGACCCGAAAAGCAATTACCGCATGACGCGCGAGTCGCTGTTTCAGCATATTCCTGTGCCGCCGGAAAATATCCATCCCATTGACACGAATTTTCCGCAGGCGGATGAGGCAGCGCGCGCTTACGAAAAAGTGCTGCGTGAATTTATTTCGGAAGCGGGACCTTCATTTGATTTGATGTTTTTGGGAGTGGGAGGCGAGGGACACACGGCGTCGCTATTTCCGGATTCGCCCGCGCTGCTGGAGCAGAAACGATGGGTGGTTGGTGTACGGGCTTCCGCCGAGCCGCCGGTGCGAATCACTCTGACGTTTCCGATTTTGCGGCGCGCACGTGCGACGTATTTTTTGCTGGCGGGCGCGGACAAGCACGAAATTGTGGCGACGCTGCGACGAGATGCGGGCGCGGGGGCGGAGAAGTTGCCGGTCGAGATGCTGCGTCCGCAAGGAGAAGTGATCTGGTTTTTGGATCGCGCGGCAGATAAAGAAATGAGCGCGGGTTCGAAGGGCTGAGCTGAACGCAACGGCGCGCCGCAATACCTCCCGATTTGAAGCATCAACCTTCAAGATACGAATAGGCTCTCCGAAACTTTAGTGCAAAGCCCGGCAACGCAATGCTTTACGAATGAGGCCAGTGTCCGATTATGCGAATAGGGGCTGCGGAACCGGACATCTATATATGTGCAACCTCCCGTAAGCAACGTAACCCACCTGAGCACAGCAGTTTGGAGCGACCGGTTTCGGCATGCAATCTGCAGAAAGCCACTTACGCCGAAATGCGTAGGGGAAAACAAATCCCCGCTCTTCGCACAAGACGCAAAGGGTCCGGTGTCGGGACTCCGGAGGAGTCCACCGGACTCCAATAACCGGAGATGGGGCACGCGACAGCAGGTCGGGGCGAAAGCCCGATCCTACTGTGGCGAGTGACCAGTAAACGCCAGAAACGAAAATGCAGAGGAGCGAAAGCAGATCCCTCGCTCCGATAAACAACATCGGGACTCGGGATGACAACCCTGGAGGATGAGTGTCTCGGCATCGGGACTCCGGAGGAGTCGACCGGACTCCAATAACCGGAGATGGGGCACCCGGCAGTAGGTCGGGGCTAAAGCCCGACCTACGAATCAGAACGGAGGTAAAACGATGAACACGATGATGCAGAACATACGCTACGGAGTGCGGATGCTGGGGAAGTCACCAGGGTTTACGGCGATTGCTGTGTTGACGCTGGCGCTGGGGATCGGCGCGAACACGGCGATTTTTTCCGTGGTGTATGCGGCGCTACTACGATCGCTGCCGTATTCGCAGCCGAACCGCTTGATCACGCTGAGCGAAGTGCGCCGTGCAGGGGGCGCGTATTGGGACGCTTCGTATCCGGATTATCTGGATTGGGCGAAAGAGTCGAAGACGTTCCAGTCACTGGCTGGTTTCAGCGGAGATGGCTTTATTTTTCACGGAGCGGGCGAGCCACAACTGCTGCAGGGCGCGCAGGTGACGCCGAATTTCTTTTCAACGCAGGGCGTGAAACCGATCCTCGGGCGCGATTTCGTGACCGGCGAGGATATCGCGAGCGGCCCGAAGGTTGCGATTCTCACCTACAATTTCTGGCGAACACATTTTGGCGGAGATCCGCATGTCGTGGGACGGACGATGCAGCTCGATGCGAATACCGTGAGCATCATTGGCGTGTTGCCGCGCGAATTCGAATACGCACCAGTGGGCAAGGCGGATATCTGGGTGCCGATGCACCTGGGTCCGGATTTGGCGACGCGGCGAAATCTTCGGTGGATGC
>DATEHB010000231.1:0-6548 GCA_035279805.1 Candidatus Acidiferrales bacterium | reverse complement strand
ATCGGTCTCTGGAATCCGGACTCCGACACGGTTACGGGCGTGGGCGAGCCGGAACAGGTCCGCGCTCTCGATGTCACCGACGGCACGCTTGCGATTCTCGACGTGAAGCCCGCCCTCGGACGGCTCTTCTCGCGCGCCGATGACTTGCCCAGCGCGCCGCAAACCGTGATTCTCGGTTATGGCTACTGGCAGCACAAATTCGGCGGAAGCCCTTCGGCCATCGGCCGCACCATCATCGTCGATGGCAAGCCGCGGCAAATCATCGGAGTGCTGCCGCAGAGTTTTCATTTCCTGGACCAGCCTGACCCGGCCCTGGTCGCGCCCAGGCAGCTCGACCGTAGCAAAACCCATCTCGGCCAGTACAGCTACAATGCAATCGCCCGCCTCAAGCCCGGCGTCACAATTGAAAAAGCCGACGCCGACATCGCTCGCATGCTGCCCATCGTCATCGGATCTTTTCCGCCTCCGCCCGGTTTTAGCCTCGACCTCTTCAAACAGGCTCACATTGGCCCGAATCTCCGCCCGCTCAAACGTGATGTCGTCGGCGACATCGGAACGCTTCTGTGGGTCCTGATGGGCAGCCTCGGAATGGTTTTGCTGATTGCCTGCGCAAACGTTGCCAACCTTTTCCTCGTACGCACCGAAGGCCGCCAGCAGGAACTTGCTATCCGCACAACGCTCGGCGCCACGCGAGGACGGATTGCCCGCGAGCTGCTCTTCGAAAGCCTGGTGATTGGGCTGCTTGGAAGCGTGCTGGGCCTCGGCGTTGCCTATGCAGGGATTCGTTTCCTCGTGAAGCTCGCCCCTGTGGGCCTTCCGCGCATTGGTGACATCGGAATCGACGCGCAGGTTCTGCTCTTCACTCTGGCGGTCGCTATTCTGACGAGCCTGCTATTTGGCTCTGTTCCTGTGCTGAAATACGCGGGCGCCACGGCCGGAACCGGCCTTCGCGAAGGGGGACGCACGCTCAGCCAGAGCCGTGAGCGTCATCGCGCGCGCAACGCCCTGGTGACTCTGCAGGTGGCGCTCGCTTTCGTCCTGTTGATTTCGTCGGGTCTGATGATTCGTACGTTTCGCGCTTTGGCGCACGTTAACCCAGGTTTCGATCCAGCCGACGTCCAAACTTTCCGGATCGAAATTCCCAGCACGGAAGTTTCGAACGACGAGCAGGTCCCGCGCGTCGAACAGCAAATCCGCGACAAGATCGCCGCCCTTCCGGGCGTCTCGAACGTCGCATTCTCCAATGCCATTCCGATGGACGGCAATCAGTGGCGTGACCCTTTGCATGCGCAGGATCGCAGAGATGCTCAGGGTGAAATGCCCAAACTCCGCCAATTCTACATGGTTTCGCCGGAATATTTTCGGACCTTGCGCATCCCGATGATCGCGGGCCGCAGTTTTACCTGGCCTGAGATCTACAACAAAATTCCCGTCATCATGGTCGGTGAAAACCTTGCCCGCGAATACTGGGGTACTCCTGCGAACGCTCTGGGCAAGCGCATTCGTGTTTCCACGGTCGACGATTGGCGGCAGATTGTCGGCGTGGCTGGCAATGTCCATTACAACGGCATGACCGAAAACGCTCCATCGTCCGTGTATTTCCCCATCATGGCCGCAAAAATGGAAAGCGATCCGCTGCACGTCGAACGCAGTCCGGCGTTCACCGTTCGGGCCTCGCGCGCCGGGTCCGAGGGTCTCGTCACTGAAATTCGCAACGCAGTATGGTCGGTGAACCGCAATATACCGCTGGCGCGCATCACCACTGTCGAAGATCTCTACAACGCGTCGATGGCGCGCACTTCTTTCACGCTGATCATGCTCGGCATCGCCGGCGCTATGGCCTTGCTCCTGGGAACCGTCGGGCTGTACGGCGTCATCGCTTATTCCGTGTCGCAACGAACGCGCGAAATTGGTATTCGTATGGCGCTGGGCGCGACTCTCGAGAATGTGCGCAAGATGGTCGTCGTGCAAGGCATGCGTCTCGCGTCGGCCGGAGTGATCGTCGGGATTGCCGCAGCGCTGGCGCTCACGCGTTTGATGGCTGGCCTGGTCTTTGGCGTCAAGACGTGGGATCCGCTCGTCTTCATTGCCGTTGCGGTGCTGCTCGGTGCAGTCTCCTGGTTCGCCGCGTACATGCCGGCGCGCCGTGCCTCACGCGTCGACCCCATGGTCTCCCTACGTTATGAATAGACGTGCGGCTCTTTTTGCGTTAACGGGATTCAATTCTGGATTAAATAAAAAGAGGTGGCGTTTCTTCCAGAGGGTCTTCGATATTGAAGTAGGTTTTGCCGCTTAGCAGCGCCTCGATCGCGGGAATCAGATTCGAGTACATCGACATCTTTGCCACGAAGCCTCGAACGCCCGACATGATCAGTTTGTCGATCATGTTCCTGGGATCATATAGGCTGATGCTGAGCACCATCGTGCCCTGGCACGCAAAGGAAATTTGTCGCGCCGCCTCGAAACCGTCCATTCGGGGCATTGAGATATCCAGGATGGCTATGTCGGGGGAGAGTGCCTTGGCCCTCTCGACCGCATCCACGCCATTTTCCACTTCCGCGCAGATTCGCCAATCCTTCCTTACCGAGAGCAACCGCCGCAGCACACTCCGAATGCATTCCCTGTCATCGGCAACGAGGATGGACTTTTGTGTGATCACGTCGTCCCCAAAACTGCGTCTAGCACGCGCTCTGGCGGTGGAGCTATCTAATGGCCTCAATGCTGCCCGACGCTAAGCTGATTGCGGAATGTTCCAATTCGCTTTCCGCGCAGCGATGGATACTATCACTCCGCTATGGTGCCATCAAACACGCTTTGCACGCTGCCCAATTTGGCAGATTTTCGCTTGGGACTGTTCCCGCAAAGTTCGCTTGTTTTTCGCTTTTGATTCGCCTATACTTTCGCTAGATTTACGCCCGAGGAGGAAACGATGGCCCTAACGAAGCGACAGAAGGAAGTACTCGATTACCTGGTCACGTTTCTCAACAAGCATGGCTACTCGCCCAGCTTCGAGGAAATCGCGCGCGCGCTCAAGCTCACTTCGCTTGCCACCGTGCACAAGCATCTCTCGACGCTCGAGAAGAAAGGCTTCGTGCGCCGCGGCTACAATCAGAGCCGTTCAATCGAGATAACGCAGCTACCGAAACCGGTCCGTGACCAGGTCATCGAACGCCATGCGGTCGGCCTTCCCCTCGTTGGACGCATTGCCGCCGGCCGGCCACTCGAAGCTGTTGAAGATCGCGAAACAATTTCGCTCGCCGATTTCAGCCGTGGACAAAACACGTTCGTCCTGCAGGTTAAGGGCGACTCGATGCACGAAGACCACATCCTCGATGGCGATTACGTCGTCGTCGAGCAATCGCAGGTCGCAAATGCGGGCGAAATTGTCGTCGCCCTCGTCGGCAACGAAGAAGCAACGCTCAAACGTTTCTACCGCGAACCCGCCGGCAAAATCCGCCTCCAGCCCGCCAATTCGCAAATGGCGCCCATCATCCTTCCAGCCACCGAAGTAAAAATCCAGGGCCGCGTCATCGGCGTCCTCCGCAAGTATTAGCTTGCACAAATCTATAAATACGCCGTGTTGACCATAGGCAAGGTACGTGTCGCGGTTGAATCAGGCTTTGTCGGAAGGTAAAGCACCCGGGGTGAGGGGGGAACTCGCCCCGGGCTTCCCTTGTGGGTTGGCTGCTTGGGGGAACTTTTCAATTTTCAGCAAAGCTCGGTGCGCTTTCGCGTACCCCACTAACTTGGTCGCACCCCGAAAAAAACGCTTCACCCAGCGAGTCAGTAAGGCCGCGCAGGCCCTGCGAATCTGTGGCGCAAACGCCCCAGCATTCGATTGATCGGGTGATTCCGATGCAGGAAATTCAGCAGCGGAGCGCGCCGTACTCCGATCCGTTCCAGGGCACGCCGGATGCGGAAATCGCGCCCCGCGGACACCATTCCTTTTTCCAGTATTTCAATTGCGTCGGGGGTCCTGCCGGCCTGGCTGTACACTTCCGCAAGGTTCAGGTAGAGCTGAGCGTGGTTGCATTTCAGGTTGAGCGCTTCGCGGCAGAGCGTTTCCGCGTCGCCGAATCGCCGGTCGGCCATGGCCGCCAGCAACCCGGTATACGAGAGGTAAAAGGGATTTTTGGGAGCCGCACCCAACGCCCGCCGTGCATGACCCAGGGCGTCTTCCGGGTGCCCGTCACGCATGCGCTTCAAACATTCCTTGAATTCCACCATCCCGGCATCGACGGACGATGGTGTTCCCACCATGACCTCCACATGCGACATTGCCATCGGGCCTTCCTTTCTCGCGATGCTTTGCGAGACCAGCGCTGGAATCACTCCCTTTGAAACATTGTTCCTGCAACAGTGCTGTGAGCGTAGCGCCGTGCCGCAATTAAGGCTACCGTACATCGGGACAGTTTTGGGACACGGGGGCGAGTTAGCCCAAAGGGACAGGCAAAAAAGTGTCAGCGCCCTGAGAGGCACAGTTTTCGCCTGATTTGTAATGAGTTACGAGGAAAGGAATCTCAGGATGCGGAGACAGACGCTCCGGCGCGACTTTCAACGGGGCGTGGTTGCAATTGCGAGACTTGCTGCCGCTGAAGGAAAATGAAAACAATCGCCACGGCGACAATTGCCAGCAGCGCCACGATCCATTCAGCGGGCTGCGCGGACCACAGTGTCGTGTTCAGTTCCCACAGCGGCGTGGGCAGAAAAATCGCGGTAAAAGGATTCTGCGTCAGATGCAGCGCGCCAATCACCAGTCCCGCGCAAACGTAATAGACGCTCAGGTAAAGAACTCCAAGCGGCAGCGGATGCCGCCCGCGCCTCAAATTCATCCACTGCAGGAAAAGCAAATCGCATGAAATCCACGCCGCAAAATAGATCACGCGGAAAATCGCCACCGTCAGGTTCCATTGGAGCGCAGGATCGCGTTTCCACTGAATCACCCCCACCATCGCCGCGCCAACGATCAGCGCGCCCAGAAGAATATACGGCGCAGGCCAGGTTTCCAGGCGTCCAATGGAACCCCGATTTGCGCCATGAAGGTAGCGGCGAACCTGATTGCGGTTGCGAAGCAGAATGAAACCAAACACGAAAAACAGACCGATGTTTACCGCGAGCAGAGCCGACTGAACGTCGAGCGGCGCAATTGTCACAAATCGCTGGTGATACTGCTTACCGGTATAGAAGAAGGTTTCCGTCTGCCATTGACAGAATGCCATGACGATAAAGTTCAAGTAGCAAAGAAAACCGAGAGCCTGCGGCGGAGTGTACAGCTCATAGTCGCCAGGATCGCGTTTTATATTGCGCGCGATGGCGGGAATGAACCAGGCCAGAACTGTGACATAGAGGCCGAAAGCTACCAGCGCGTGGTGCACAGGGAAGCCGAAAAACAGGTCTCGGAATGATGTGGCGGGATCATTCACATACGCACCCGCAGAAACGGGTAAATCCCAGGAGTGCAACTGAACAAGCGGAACTGCCACAAACGGACTTACCACGCCGAGCGTAGGTCCGAATCCCCCAGATGTTCCACCGACAACCATCAGGAAACCCAAAATTGCCCAGGTCGCGGTTCCCCGGCGGAGAAATAGAGAGATGACAAGCGCGAAGGCGTCATAGGCAATCGACCCGAGAATCAGCAGTACGTAGGCTGCCAGCACAATGGTCCAGGAAGCGTGAGCAGCGACGGCGCCCACAATGGCTGCGGGAATAAAACAAAGGAACACGAAAACGGCCATTAATGGAGCGCCAAAAAGTTTTCCGGTCGTAAGTTCGAGGGGCGAAAGACGAGTGAGGCGTTGAAAGTCGAATGTGTTTTGGTCCTTTTCGCGCTGGATGGCATGCAGACAAGTAATGCCACCGCCGGCGACGAGCACAATTCCTTAGAGGATGAGGATAGTACGAAAAAAACCATCTCCGTGTGTTCCGGCAAGGCCGTCATGACTGTACGCGTACGCATAGCCGATCGCGAGCGACAGCGCCGCACACAGCACGCCCGCCAAAATCATCCTCTTCGGGCACAATTGAATGCGCGCATTGCGCACAATCTCCGGATTTGTGAACAGGCTCATCGAAAAACGCTCACATCACTTCCCCGCTGGACAGGCGCGCATAAATCTGCTCGAACGATTCCGACGATCCCTCTACGGCGCACACCGGCGCTCCGCTCATCACTAGATCGCGCACCAACGCCGCAAGGTCGCCATCATTCCCGGCAAAATGAAATTCGACGCTCGACGATCCCGTGATCACGTTCGCCGATGCGTGCGCGTCCCCCACGCCATCGCGGGCCGACAGCCAGCCCAGCAGCTCGTCGCCCGGTACCGCCACGCGAATCCGGATCCTCCTCTGCGCAGGCGCTGAGCCTTCGTGCATTACGCTCGCTAGTTTCCCTGCACGCAGCAAACGCCCCTTTTCAAGAATTGCCACCGAGGTGCAAATTTCCTCCAGGTCGGCAAGCACATGCGAGCTGATGAGTATCGTCTTGCCCTTGCGATTCAAGTTCTTCAGCAGATCTTTCAGCTCGACGCGCGCCTTTGGATCGAGCC
>DATEHB010000230.1:0-12158 GCA_035279805.1 Candidatus Acidiferrales bacterium | reverse complement strand
GTCGCGGCAAGACTCTCGACCGGAACCGGAAAAATCGGTGGCCGCGTCGACTCCGCCTTCCATCCAAACAAAAATTCCACCGCGGGCCCGCAAATCCGGCCCTGGCACGGCCCCATCCCGCAGCGCGTTTGTAATTTCGCCGCGCGCCAGGAAGATTGCCCTCGCAGCCGGTCGAATCTCACATCTTCGCAGCGGCAAACGATTGTCTCCGCGCTCGGCAGCGTTCTTAATTCATCGCGGAGCGCAAAAGTACGTTCAAGCGCTGCCGAAAATCGTCTTTGGCTTTTTCGTTCTCCGAAATATTCCTGCGCCCTTTCGCGCTGGCCTGCCGCCGAGTGTCCGGCGATTTGTCCCTCCGCAATCGACAACTCCACTCCGCCGATGCCCGTCGGTTCCCCTGCACAGTAAACTCCCGCGACTGAGCTTTCCTGAAAATCATCAATTCGCACAAATCCCCCGCGCAACTCGCAACCGATGAGCGACGCCAGATCCGTGTTCGGCACTAGATGAAACCCGCACGCAAGATAGTCGCAAGGTTCCCGCCATGTCGTCCGCTCCGTTCGTAGAGTGACGCTTTCAACCCTTGCCTTTCCCTCTGCAGCAGCCACCCAACATCCCGCGCGATACGAAATCCGCGAAAGCTGCCTTTTGAGCTGAAAACTCTGCGCAATCTTCTGTCCGCGAGACGCCAGCGACACGCCAAATCGAATCAGGCGCGACCACGGCGCTTGCTCCGCGATCACGCGCACGTCGGCTCCGTGTGTCTTCAAATGCGCGGCAACGGCCAAAAGCAGCGGCCCACTTCCCGCAATCACTACTTTCCTGCCCGCTATGGCCATCCCCGACTTCACCAGCGCCTGCAAACCTCCCGCGCCGATCACATTCGGCAGCGTCCATCCCGGAAACGGCAGGAAGCGTTCGCGCGCGCCCGTGCACAGAATCAGTTTCCTGTAACTCAACTCGCACATGCCATCCGAAGATTCCGCAGCCAGCTTTCCGGTTTCCGGTTGCGAAAACACTTCCATAGGCGACAAAATTTCCGCGCGTGAACTTGCAAGCCTGCGAAACCAATTCGCCGCGTCCGCAATATGCGAGTCTTGCGTTACACCTCTCCAGATTTGTCCTCCTGGACCCACGTTATTATCAACAATCCCCACACGGATGCCGTCCTCTGCCGCGCAGCACGCCGCCGCGATTCCTGCGGGCCCCGCGCCCACTACAAGTACATCGAAGCTGCGCCGCGCATTATTCATCCGTTCGAATATCCATTGCTTGCGCGCACCGTACTTGGCAGCTCCGCCGATAGCGCTCTCCATTGATCGTTACCCTACACTCGAAGCAGACGCCCATGCCGCATAGCGCGCCGCGCGGCGCGCCGCTCACCGAGCGTCGCAGAGTTGTTGTACCGCTCAAAAAAATCGCCACCAGCGCGGTCATATCTTCCGTCACGCCAATGCGCGCGCCATTCACCATCACTTCGAACTCTCTAGGCATGTACGCTCTCGGGAACGCGCGAAGATAAATATGGCGCGATGGGAATTTCCGGCTCACGCCGCAGCAATTGGTCCACAAGCAGCTTCGCGGTTCCCAGCGACGTGGTAATGCCCAACCCTTCATGCCCTGTGGCCAAAAATAAATTTTCGCGTCCAGGCCATGGGCCAATCAGCGGCAGCTTGTCCGGCGTCGCCGCGCGGAAACCCGTCCAGCTGCGAATCGCAGACAATCGGCTCACGCCTGGCAGAAATTCTGCCGCGCGCGCCAGCATGCGCCTCAAAATATTCACATCGGCTTCCTCGCCCTCAACATTGAATTGCCGCGACGATCCAATCAAAAGTTGTCCGGTACGCCGCGGCTGCACATTGAACGCCACCGATTCCGTCGTCATCGAATGCGCGCTCTTCAGATATCCAAGCTCCACAAGCTGGTGCTTCGCGAACCCCGCGTAACGCTCGGTAATAACCAGATGTCCCTTGCGTTTTTTCACTTCGATTCCCGGCGTCAGCATGGGCGACCACGTTCCCGCTGCGTTCACCACTCGGTGACCCGCCACCGCTGTCCCGTCATTCAACCGCACGCCATCGGCCGTAATCTCTGTCACCACGCACGGAAGATACAATTCCGCGCCACGTGACTGCGCTCGTTCGATGAAAAACCGCGCCGCGCACGGCGCATAAATCACCGCATCGCCAGGCACTCGCAGGCCGCCGGTTAACCCTTCGCGCAGATTCGGCTCCGCCGCCCGCAGCGCCTTCGCGTCCAGCACTTCCGCCTGTACTCCGCGCGCTTCATAAAATTCCTTCTTTCGCTTGACCGCGTTCATCTCCTGCTCATCGGCGGCCACCCAAATTGTTCCGCACGAGTCGTACTCCACTTCCTCCGGCAATTCCGTCGCAAGCCGATGCCATAACGACCGCGAATATCGAGTCAGCGCGAATTGCGCCTCGGAGTCGTCCATAACGACCAGATGCCCCATACCCGCCCCGGTAGCCCCTCCTCCAACGATGTCCGCCTCGATCACCGCGACGCGCAATCCCTCATTTGCGCACGCCCACGCGCACGCAGCGCCAACGATCCCCGCGCCGATAATCACCACGTCGTAGGCCCGCGCCTTCATTTCATAATTCCGAAGCGAAACGGATCGCGTTCGTCGAGTATCAGTTCAGCTTCTCCATTCACGTATGCCGACCCTTTAATGCTTGGGTACACTCTTCCGTTCCCCGCCCCGTCCCGCACCTTTATGCTGCCTTCAAACACGCTCCCAACAATGCTTTCCTGCCGCCAGATCGTTCCTTCGCTCAACTTGCCGTCCGCGTAGAGACACGCCATCTTCGCGCATGTGCCCGTTCCGCAGGGTGAACGGTCGTAGCTCTTCCCCGGACACAACACGAAATTCTTGCTGTTGACGCCAGGAAGCTCTGAATCGCCGAACAACTCAATGTGATCAATTTCCTCGCCATTGCCGCCGTTTATGCCCGCGCGCGTAATGGCCTGGCGAATTTGCCACGCGAATTCCGTCAGTTTTTCGACGTTCGCCAGAGAGATTTCCATGCCGTGCTCGTTCACCAAAAAAAACCAATTCCCTCCCCACGCCACATCACCCGTGACGAAGCCATGCCCAGGCACCTCGACGCGTATTCCCGCACTCGTGCGATAGCTTGCCACGTTGTCGACCGACACTTCTCCGGTTTCATGCAGCCGCGCACTTACCTTCCCGACGGGAGTTTCAATCCGATGTTCGCCGGGCCTAAGTCGCCCAAGATGCGCCAGAGTCACAAGCAAACCAATTGTCCCGTGACCGCACATCCCAAGGTAGCCAACATTATTGAAAAAAATTACGCCCGCCGTACACGAGGGATCTTCCGGTTCGCACAACAGCGCGCCCACTGCTGCGTCTGATCCTCGAGGCTCGTTAACTACCGCCGAGCGAAACCAGTCGAATTCCTTTCGAAATTGCTCCAACCGAACGGACAACGGTCCTCCGCCCAACGCTGGACCTCCGCCAACGACGACTCGCGTTGGTTCTCCGCCCGTGTGAGAATCAATCACGTGGACGCGACTAACTTGTTCTAACATAAACTCTTTGCGTCATCCCAAAAACGGAATATTACTGGCGCGCGCTTCCCCAGTGTCACGGGAAGTTGCAATATACTCCGTTGAATATACTATATACAAGACGTTTGGACTCTTCTCCACTTTTTCGGATGCGCTGAACAGGAGGTCCTCGTGCAGTTCTCGCGCATGATTTCCGCAGTCGATGCTCATGCTTGTGGCGAACCCGGACGAGTCATTGTCGGCGGAGTTCCAGATGTTCCCGGCAAAACGATGTTCGAAAAAAAAGTTTACCTCGAGACTCATGCCGACAGTCTTCGCAAACTGATGCTGCGCGAACCACGCGGCTACCCTGCCTCCAATTGCAATTTAATTCTCCCACCCACTCATCCGGACGCGCACGCTGGCTTTATCATCATGGAGCAGGTCGAATATCCGCCGATGTCTGGTACCAACACGATTTGCGTCGTCACCGTGCTGCTCGAAACTGGCATGATTCCCGTTCGCGGCCGCACCATGCACTTAAAATTGGACACGCCCGCGGGCCTTATCGAAGTCGAAGCGGAAATCGAAAATTCAAAAGTTATTCGCGTGACATTTCAAAACGTCCCAGCCTTCGCGGTCCATCTGGATGTGCCGATTGAAGTGCAGGGACTGGGCACAGTGAAGGTCGATGTCGCCTACGGAGGAATGTTCTACGTTATTGCTGACGCGCAGCCCTTAGGGATCCGTCTGAGCCCTGATGAGGCGCGCGACATCGTTCGCATAGGAGAAATGATCAAAGCGGCGGCGCAGCAGCAGTTGTCCGTCGCGCATCCTGAAAATCCGGAAATCTCAGGAATCACCATCGCGCAGCTTTCCGCCCCTTCGTCCAATCCCGAAATTGACCGCAAGAACGCTGTGATTGTCTCCACGGGCAAGCTCGACTGGAATCGTCCCTCATCGTGGACGGGCGCGCTCGATCGCTCTCCCTGTGGCACGGGCACTTGCGCAAAAATGGCCGTGCTCCATGCAAAAGGAGCGTTAGCGCTCCATCAGGATTTTGTTCACGAAGGAATTCTCGGTACCACGTTCACCGGACGCCTCATCGGCGAATCCCGCGTCGGCCCGTATCCAGCCGTGATTCCTACGATCAGCGGACGCGCATGGATCACCGGATTCTCTCAGTATGTTCTTGAAAGTGACGACCCATTCCCCGAAGGTTTCACTGTTGGCGACATCTGGGGTAACACAAAATAAGAAGTCTCAACGAATGCGATCCTCTGAGTTCGTCGCGCCAAAAGGTCGACGACGAATTCGCAAGCACATGATCCGTTAAAAGCGCCGTTTTGTTGTCGCAAAGCCGTCGCTTAATTCTTTTCCACCGAAACCCTATCGACCCATCCCGCCGCCAGCGTCCGGTGCGGGGCCAACCGCCGTGACCGGAATCACGCCGTGCTCGGCAAGCGAACGATTGAACGCCGGGATATCCTTGCTCATCAAACTCTGGTAATCAGCCTTCGCAGACGCCAAATCTTTCTCAATCATCTCCAGCAAACTCAAATCTGTATCCGTCGGCGCAAAGGCTGCCCCACCTGCCACGTCGCCCGCGCCAGAGCCGGCCTCGCCATTCAGCCACAGCAGATTCAAATACACTTTGTAAGCCGAAACGAAGTATTTGTCGTCGCTGTTGGCTTCCACGCGCGCGATTAACTTGAATTCCACTCCCTGCAGCTTCTCGTCCATCGCTTTCACGGACTTCAGCAGATCGCCCTTGGTCTTTTCATCTGTCAGCATCGACTGCACATCGCCAAGCTGTCTCCGCATCCACTCGATCTGATTCACCATATCCGAAGTAGCCGTAATGTCGTCGCGGATGCGCAACAGATTCTTCACGGAAGCTTCAATCTCCGCATCGCTGCTCGGCCCATTTGGATCCCGCAAAATCGTCAGCGGCTGCGTATAGCTTTTGCCATTCACCGTGAGCTTCACCGTGTACTTTCCTGGCGCAACAATCGGCCCCACTTCTGCCGGGTCAAGTCCCCAGTGCGTAATGGGCCGCGAGTCCTTTCCACGGAACCGCGATTCCTCCCATATGTGCGCATTGTCAGGAGCCGCTGTGCGCAACGCCACCAGCCGCGGCGGCTCGTAGTGCAAATCCCACTCCACGCGATTCATTCCCGCCTTTCCGGGAGCCCCTTTCAGCTTGCGTACTGACTTGCCGCTCGAATCGAGAATCTCAATTTGCACCGGGCCTTTATCTTTGTCGGCATTTGCCGCCGCGGCTTGTTCCGTATCTTTGACGGCATCTTTTTTGTTCCCCTCTTTACTCTCGGCGTTCGCTTTCACTTCCGTCTTCAACGCGTAGGTGATCGCTGCGCCCCCGCCTCGCACGAACCGATACGTTGCTCGCGGCTCGAACAATCGCACGGGCTCGTCGGCATTATTTTTCGCCATCTGTTCGAGCGGCGTGATGTCATCCAAAATGTATAGTCCCCGCCCGTACGTCGAAACCACAAGATCGTGGAATTGCTTCTGCACAACTGTCCACGAAACCGTGGAGTGCGGCAAGCCCTTGTCAAACATCGTCCAGTGCCCGCCGTCGTCGAGCGAATAGTGCAGAGCGTTCCCCGTGCCCGCGAACAAAAGTCCTTTGCAGTTCGGATCCTCGGCGATCACGCGCACGTAAGCCAATTCTCCCTTCGGCAGCCCATCGCTGATCTTTGTCCAACTCTGTCCAAAATCCGTCGTCTTGTAAATGAACGGATCGCGATTATCCATCAGATGAAAATCGACTGAAATATACGCCGTGCCCGCATCGAAATGCGAAGGCTCGATGCTCGTCACAGTTCCCCATGCGGGAAGCCCCGAAATATTCTTCGTGACGTTCGTCCAGTTACCGCCGCCATTTTTCGTGTACCACACCTGACCATCATTCGTTCCCGCCCAAATCAGCCCCTTCTGAATTTTCGATGGGGCAATCGCAAACACCACTTCACCGTAGAATTGCCCCAGGTTGTCGCCTTCCAGTCCACCCGACGGCACGATGCGGCTCGGGTCATGTGTGGAAAGATCGGGACTCGCGACCGTCCAACTCTGCCCGCCATTCGACGTTTTGAAGATCACCTGGCACCCGTAATACACCGTGTTGTGATCGAATGGATCAATCGCCAGCGGAGGAGTCCAATGGCAACGATACTTCGTATCATTCGGCGGCGAGTCGAGCGTGTGCAGCCAGGGACTCACCGAGCGCGCCATTTTCGTCTTTGCGTCCCAACGCGTCACTTCGTCGCCGTAGCACGTCGCCCACACGATATTCGGGTCCGTAATGTCCGGCACCGTCCAGCCGGATTCGCATCCGCCCATTCCGTGATCCCATCCAACTTCCTGCGGCCCGCCATATCCGTACCCGCCGCTCGCCGAACTCGGCCCGCGCATGTTCCCGTCGTCTTGCATGTTGCTGTACACGTAGTACGGAACCTGATTGTCCACCGTGACGTGGTACATCTGCCCTATCGGCAGCGACACGCGATGGAATCCGCGTCCATGCACCGTCGTGATCATCAATCCGCCGTCATTGGTCAGCGCGAAGTGGTCCGGATTCTTCGGGTCGACCCAGATATCGTGATTGTCGCCGCCCCACGGAACGTCCTTGAAAGTCTCGCCGCCGTCCACTGATTCGTGAAATCCGCTGCTAGCCACGTACACTTCATCCTCGTTCCCGCTCGATACCCCAATGCGAATGTAATATCCCGCGCGCCCTGTCAGCGCTCGTTCGTAGTTCACCGCGTGCCAATTGTCTCCGCCGTCATCTGACCGCCATAGTGATCCCTGATCCTTCGTCTGAATCAGCGCATACACGCGGTCCGAATTCGTCGGCGCCACGGCCACATCAATCTTGCCCACGGGCGGCTTGGGCAATCCGTGCTCCTCAATCCGCGTCCACTTTGTGCCGCCATCGTGGGACACATACACTCCGCTGCCCGGTCCGCCGCTGAGTTCGGCCCACGTATGCATCACCACTTGCCATGTACCTGCAAACAGCGTGCTCGAATTATGCGGGTCCATCGACAGGCCCGAGCATCCCGTGTTTTCGTCCACAAACAGCACGCGCTCCCAATTTTTCCCGCCGTCCGTAGTCCGGTAAACGCCGCGTTCTTGCTGCGGCCCCGTTGTGCGTCCCAACGCGCACACGAAAACAATATCTGGATTCGTCGGATTGACCACCACGCGTCCAATGCGTCCCGTCGCTCCCAGACCCATGTTCTTCCACGTTTTTCCCGCATCGGTGGACTTGTAAATGCCGTTGCCCATCACGTCGCTATCGCGTATCGTCCACGCTTCCCCCGTTCCCGCCCACACCTCGCTCGGATCCGAAGGCGCCACCGCCAGCGCGCCGATTGCCGCAGCTGGCTCCTTGTCAAATACGGGCGTCCAACGGTTCCCGCCATCCGTCGATTTCCACACGCCTCCCGACGCCGCTCCTGCATAATACGTGTTCTCGTCTCCCGGCACTCCCGCGACGGCCGCAACTCGATTCCCCACAATTGGCCCAACGAACCGGAATCGAAATTGATCTCGCTCTGCCGCTCCGTTCCGCCGCTGCGCAAATCCAGTCGTCGCGCACAACCCGATGCTTACCAGCGCCAGCAGAATTTGCTGACATCCGAATTTTGAAACTCGCATTTTGCCTCTCTTGTCTGCGGGAACCTGAGCCGCCGCGACTGTGCTTTCAGATCATCAGTGACGCGCGCGTGCGAACGGCGGTTTCCAGAAGTTCGTCGCGTTGCTGTTACGACGCTGCCGCAAATGCCGCTCAGCCAGTGCATCTCGCAACACAAGAACGCGCCCGACAAGGCTTTTGCATCAGCGCGCCGAAGTTTATGTCCGCTTCCAATAAAGTCAAGCCCTGTTTCGCCTTGCCATGTAGCTCACGTCCCGTTCGCGCCGCCTTTGCGCGAACTGACGTGAGGTTCTCCTCCCGTTTTTCGTGCCGTGCCTTTGCGGCGGCGGCTTTGCCTGCGTGATTTTCGGGTGCGGGTTGCTGTGTTTTTGTAGCGGCGGCCTTCAGGCCGGCGGCCTTTGCCTCAGTAGGGCCGATCGGATTTATCGGCCGCCGTCGCTGCGGATATCTCTACGGTGGACTGGAATTTTTCGCTTTGCCATGTAGCTCACGTCCCGTTCGCGCCGCCTTTGCGCGAACTGACGTGAGGTTCTCCTCCGTTTTTCGCGCCGTGCCTCTGCGGCGGCGGCTTTGCCTGCGTACTTTTCGGGTGCGGGTTGCTGTGTTCTTGTAGCGACGGCCTTCAGGCCGGCGGCCTTTGCCTTCGTAGGCCCGATCGGATTTATCGGGCCGGGATTACTTTGCGCCAAATCCCGGGTGCCGCACGCATAAACGCGACTGCGGCGATTCTTGAGCGAGGTAGAATCCAGGAGGTTTGCCTTGGTTGACCACGAACAGGCCTGTTCAGCCTCCACCCATCTCAGTGCTTTGCACCAGGCCCAACTCAGGGTATGCTCTTCTATCGTCCCTAATAATCCTCCGGGAGAAATTGATGACCATCTCAACGCGCCCGAGTGGCCTTGCCACAATTGTCGACGTAACCGGTGACATCACGCTTTACAACTCTCCGGATCTCCGCAAAACGCTTATGGATTTGCTCAAGTTGCAAAAATCTCCTCGTGTGGTTGTGAACCTAACCAACGTGAAATACATCGACAGCGCGGGCGTCGCGTGCCTTGTCGAAGCCCTGAAAGTTTCGCGGGAATCGAAGCTCGGCCTTGCTCTCTTCGGGCTCAGCCGTGTCGCGAAAGAAGTCTTCGAGTTGACTCGCCTGATCAAAGTCTTTGAAGTGTATGGCACGGAAGAAGAGGCGGTCCGCGGCGTACAGCCAGTGTCTTCTGGCGCCACGGCCTGAGATCTCTCTCGTGTCCGTCCCGGAGACAGTCGGTCAAGCGACCATTGACGGGCTCGCCTACCTCGGCGATCTCACGATCCTCACCGGCCGCTCCCTTCACGCTGTCGCCATAGCGCCCTTCCGGGGCCAGCGTCTGCGCATTGAGCGCGCGATTCATCAAGCTATGGCCGTCGGCGTCGGCGCCGTTCCCATTCTCTCCCTCATTTCTTTTTTTATCGGAACTATCCTGGCTCTTCAATCCGCCTATGAGCTGCGCAGGTTCGGAGCCATGGAGTTTGTCGCCAGCGCCGTAGCCATCTCCATGACGCGTGAACTTGGCCCTCTCATGACTGCCATTGTCGTCATAGGCCGCTCCGGTTCTGCTTTCGCTGCGGAAATCGGCACGATGAAGGTGAACGAAGAACTCGACGCGCTCCAAACCATGGCGCTCGATCCCGTTCATTTTCTCGTCGCGCCCAAATTCCTCGCCATGGCATTGATGCTGCCTTGCCTCACCACCTGGGCTGACTTCATGGGCGTTCTCGGCGGCTCGGCTTTTGGCGTTGCCGGCGCTGGCTTCACGTTCGGCTCATATATTCACGCGACTCTCAGTTCCCTCGTGCTTCGCGACATCATCACCGGCTTGATTAAGAGCGTGATGTTCGGCATGGTGATTACCGCAGTGGGTTGCCAGGAAGGGCTTTCAACGGGCCTGGGCGCGGAACAGGTGGGCCGCTCAACCACATCCGCGGTTGTAAAATCCATCTTCATGGTCGTGCTGGTCGATCTGGTTTTTACAATGCTTTTCTACCTCACGGCGTCGCACTCATGACCATCGCGGACCAAAGCGAATCGGAAGCTCCTGTCAACGAAGGAGTCGCCATTTGCGTGCGCGATTTGCGCGTCCGCTACGGCGAACGCGAAGTTCTCCACGGCGTCACGTTCAACGTAAAAGCTGGCGAAACCCTGGTAATTCTCGGCGGCTCCGGCTCCGGCAAGAGCACTCTTCTTCGCACTCTTATGGGCCTCGAAAAACCCTCCGGCGGTGAAATCTGGATTCGCGGCAAAAATCTGTGTTGCATCTCGGCGCATGACATGGCCGAACTTCGAAAAAAACTCGGCGTCTCATTTCAGAGCGGCGCGCTCTTTGGCTCCATGACCGTCGGAGAAAATGTCGCTCTTCCGCTTCGCGAACATACTCGTCTCGATGACTCCACAATCGAAGTCATGGTCCGATTGAAGCTCGAAGAAGTGGGCCTCTCGGGCTACGAGGATTACATCCCCGCGCAACTCAGCGGCGGCATGAAAAAACGCGCCGCGGTTGCTCGCGCACTGGCCATGGATCCTGAAATTCTATTTTTCGACGAGCCTTCCGCGGGCCTCGATCCCATCATCGCCGCCGGCATCGACGACCTGATTCTGAAATTGAAAAAGGCCTTTAAGATGACCATCGTCGTCGTCACGCACGAACTCGCCAGCGCTTTCCTGATCGCCGATCGCATGATTCTTGTCGACAAAGGAAACATCATCGCGCTCGGCACGGTGGACGAATTGAAGTCCAGCCAGCAGCCCCGCGTGCGCCAGTTTCTCGATCGCGTTCCAGAGCCCGACGTTGCCGAAGACGAGGGTTTCCTTGACCGCCTCACCGAGCATTTGCGGCTGTAACGGGCTCTGGTTGTCCCTCGCGCGACCAGCTGCGGCGCGAGCGTTTTTGAGCGCCGGTCGTGTTATACTCCGCCGACTTGGCGGGCTCTCCGCCAACCGTGGCTTTTCCGTGGATATTTGAGAGGCGCCATTGCAGGCAAAACGCGAGCGTGCGTTCGTCGGAATATTCGTTCTCGCCGCTGCGGGACTCCTGGTGGCGACTCTTTTCGTGCTGTCCGGAGTTTTTGGCGGCACGGAGCCGATTTACCGCTCTTACTTCAAGAACGCCGGCGGCCTCGCGCCGGGATCCGAAGTGCGCTACGCCGGTGGACCTCCCGTTGGTCGCGTCGTTTCCGTCCGGAGTGATCCCCAGGATCCCACGCGCATGGAAGTCAAGTTTCGAGTTGACGACGAAGTCCCCATAAAAACGGACAGCAAAGCGAAGATTTCAAGTCTCGGAGCCCTCGGCGAGAATTTCCTCGGAATCGTGCCGGGCACCTCGGCCGCTCCACTCGCCCGTCCAGGCGCGGTTTTGGCCTCGGTCAACTACGCCAGCTTCGACGAGCTCGCCGCAAAAATAAACGACCTCGCGCCGCAGGCAACCTTGCTGCTGCAAAATTTGAATGCCCGTGTCACGGAATTGCAGGAAACCATCAAGCGCGTCAACGGGCTGCTCGACGCGCAAAATCGCGCGAATATTGCCGCTAGCCTCGCCAACGTTCGAGGGATGCTCGCGGAGGACCGGCCGCTGGTGCATTCCACGCTCGGCAATCTGAATGCCGGCACTGCCAAACTCACGCCGCTGATGGATGATTTCAAGAAAACAATAAATCAGGCGAATACCGCCCTGTCGCACGTCGATTCGACGCTGATGGAAAACCGTCCCGACTTGCGCCGGGCGATCATCCAAATGCGCGCCACTCTCACGTCTGCTTCCTCGCTCGTGGATCAGCTCAACAGCACTCTGAACATCAACAGCGATAACATTGATCAAATTATTGCCAATATGACGGACATAACCGAAAACTTGAAATCATTCACCAACACCATCAAGACGCGGCCCTACACGCTGATTCGCGCGTCCGAACC
>DATEHB010000229.1:0-15310 GCA_035279805.1 Candidatus Acidiferrales bacterium | reverse complement strand
TGCCCACATATCACGGCAAGCGCGGCCATCCCGTGATTTTTCCCGCCGCGTTGTATGCGGAATTGCTCGCTGCTCCGGAAAATATCGGAGCGCGCGCCGTCGTGCGCGTGCATGCCGCGGACGCAATCGAAGTCCCCGTCGAAGAAGAAGGCGTCGTAATAAATTTGAATGATCCTGCCACACTTGAGCGCGTCGCAAAAAACGGATTGTCCGGCGACCAAGTTCCCTAAGACAATTTGGCGAAGAGCGCGACGAGCGCGTCCGAAGCAAGCTGCGCGCCGTGAAATGTGGCTTGAGGCAAGCCGCCGAGCGCGCCGGAAATTTGATCCGCAGTGACGCTCCACGCTTCGTTGAGCGTTTTGCCTGCGACCAGTTCCGTCAGCGCGGAAGCCGATGCGAGCGCCGTGACACATCCCTGCGCCTTGAAGCGCACTGCGGAAATTTTTCCGTCGTCAACGCGAACAGCGAGGCGGAGAGTATCGCCGCAAACGGGATTGGTAACGTCAACGGCTGCGGTGGCGTCCGGCAAATCGCCGGCGTTGCGCGGATTTTTGAAATGATCGAGGACGGCGGCGGAATACACGAGAGAAGTTTACAGTCTACGGTCGAAAGTCGAAAGTGAAGTTACACGCGAAAGAAGTTTACAGTTTAGAGTTGAAAGTCGAAAGTGAAGAACGGAAGCGGCCCGATAAAACCGATCGGGCCCTACAAAAAGCTCCTGTACGGCCACCTTTAGGCGGGCCGAAAGCGAAGTTATGCGCGATGCGGATACGGCACGGATTGAGAGCGAACGCCTCACGTCAGCCCGCATGAGACGCGGGCGGGACGTGAGCTACAAATTATTCGTAGCGCAGGGCGATCATTGGATCCGTGTGCATGGTATACGACAGAAGTTTACAGTTGAAAGTCGAAAGTGAGGTTACGCACGTAGTCAGGATAGGAGATGGGAATATCTTCTCAAGCTAAACTGGCGGTCAGCTCCACGTACTGGCCGGCATTTCCACCCAGGCGATTTTCGAACGCGCGCTTCCAAGCGTGTACGCACAGGACCTGACGCTCGGCGCGGGGTTAATTCCCTTGACTGTAGGCCGCCCCACAGAGTCTAATTTAAGTCTGCCCACCCTTAGGCCCCCCGTGCATCTAAATCTTGTGGGGCATTTCGCTCTACTACTGACAGTCTCGGAAGGAGTTCACTCAAGATGAGAACGAAATTTCTCCCTCTCGTTCCTTTTCTCGCTATCGTCGTGGCCCTCATGGCCGCCTCGCCCGCATTCGCGCAGGATGGGAAACTCAAGATCAAAGTAAGCCCGAAGCAGGCGTATGTTTTCGTGGACGGCAACGCAATCAAGAATGGCGGGCAAACCATTAAGCTGCCCGCAGGCAAACATTCAGTGGGCGTTTATAATTACGGTTATACGGCGCAGACACAGGACGTCGATATCACCGCCGGGAAAACGACGAACCTCGACGTATCTCTGCAAGCTGCTGGCGGAGAGGTTTCGGGTCCCTTCGGCGACATCGAGCTAAAGGGCGACCGCCGCGCTGCAGTTCTCTTGAACGGCAAGAAGCCCGCCTATTTCGTCGGGCACGTGGACGAGTTCGACTGGAATTGGCTGTGGCACCAGCGCCTGCTGGTGCGGCCCGGCACATATCAGATCGACGTTACTCGGAATGGCCAAACCGTGTGGTCAGGGCCGGTGACGGTGCAAGCAGGTCAGCGAGTGACTGTGGAACTCCACGACGGCAAGACGAAGAACAAGAACTGGAAGCAAGGCAACACGCTTCCGCCTCAACCGAGATTCAAGGCCGGTTTTGCGAGCTCGACTGTGGCGGTCGCCCCGGTATCAGGCACTTTTTCGGCGTCACAAACGCAAATCAATTGCGGCGAGTCTTCGCAATTGACATGGAGTTCAACGGACGCCGTGGACGTGAATATCAGTGAAGTCGGCAACGTGGACGCGAGCGGCAACAAAACCGTATCGCCGACGAAAACAACCACGTACAACTACACGGCCACGGGACCAGGCGGCAACGTGACGCAAAGCGCCACGATCAACGTCAATATTCAACCGACCGCGACGTTGACGCTCAATCCGACCGACGTGAAGTATCACAAGATCGGCGACAAGGTGAAAGAAGATGGGACGTCAACTCTGACGTGGACTTCGTCGAACGCCAGTAAAGTGACAATCGATCCCGTCGGTGACGTTGCGACCAGCGGGAATCAAACGATCACCGCCACGCCGAAGCAACAGAACGTCGGGCCAATCGACGAGAATCAGCCGTATAAGCTGACCGCGACGAACGTCTGCGGCGGCACGACAACGCAAACAGCGAGTCTCCACATCACCGGCTCGATTGATCCAATGCCCGTGGTGACGCTCGAAAGCGTTTTTTATCCCACGGCGTATCCCGTCAAGGAGCATCCCGATCTGGGGCTTCTGGGCAGCCAGCAACAGTCGCTCGATCAAGTGGCGGCAACGTTCAAGAAATATTTGGACTATGACGACACGGCAAAGCTGACGGTTGTGGGACACGCGGACGTGCGCGGGTCAGCGCCTTACAACGAAGCGCTCAGCCAAAGGCGCGCGGATCGCGTGAAGGACTACCTGGTTTCGCAGGGAATCTCCGCGGACAAGGTCGAGACGCGCGCGGAAGGCAAAGAGCGGCAGCTCGACCGTTCGGAAGTGGACCAACTGCAAACGCAGAATCCCGCGAAGCCGGAAAAGTGGATGATGCGCCAGGTCAAGAACACGTGGCTCGCATACAATCGCCGCGTGGATATCATTCTTCAACCGACAGGGCAGGAATCCACGAAGTTTTATCCCGACGGCGCGTCGGACGCGAAAATCCTGTGGCAACTGCCCAGGCCGAGTCTGACGAACGTGCGTAAAGCGGAGGGGCCGAATCAACCACCGGCGCAGCAACCGCCTTCTCAGCCTCAGCCGCAGCAGGAACAGCAATAAACAAACGCGGCCGAGAAGATTCGGTCCGTAAAAAGAAAAGGCCTGCCGCCGAAAAGGGCGCAGGCCTTTCTTCTCCTACTCTTGTTTCGCAATCGCGAAATTCCTTAGCCTGCGGTGGCCGCGCGGTATCCGGTATGAGACGCCTTCTTGAGCGCCTCGACGGCCTCGACCGTGGACATTAGCGGTGTGGTCTTCACCGACCTGCACGCGCCGCCGCCGGCAAAAGCGATGGCGATGGCTGCGGCAGCGACGTTGTCGGGCATTTCGGCGATGCAGACAATGTCGTAGTCGCCAAAGGCGAACCATCCTTCTTGTAATTTCCCGCCGAGACGCTCGACCGCGGGGCGAACTGCTTCGATGCGATTCACCGGATTTTTAATCAGGGCCTGCCAAGCTTGCTCGTTGTACGCCACCTGAATCAGATAGTGCGGCATGCTGCCTCCTTTTGTTGCGGAAGTTTCAGGGAGAATTGCCGGACATCGTCACCCCGTGAAGCCGCCGTTGTCAATCGAAAGCTGGCGTTGTGCGAGCAGGGCGATGCGATAGAATCGATGGTTCGCATGAGTTTCGCCACAGCAAAAATGCGACCGAGGATTGTGTCGCTTGCGCCGAGCGTGACGTCCATTCTGGTGGCGATTGGCGCGCGGCGGCAACTGGTCGCCGTGAGCCGGTGGTGCAGGGACGTCGCGGATGTTCGTGGCTTGCCGGAACTGGGCGATTGCTGGATGATTGACACAGCTCCGCTGTTGAAATTGCGGCCGACGCTGATCGTTGGCTCGGTGCCATTTAAAACGGAAACGGTACAGAAAATTCTGGCGCTGCCGGTTCCCTTCCTGGCGTTGAATCCGCGAACGCTTGCCAATGTGGAGAGCGACATTCGCGGGCTAGGAGCTCTGGCAGGCGCGAACGCGCGCGCTGAAGCGCTGATTCACGGCATGCGCGACAGCTTTGCACGCATTCGCAAAATTGCAAAACGCGCAAAAACGCGGCCGCGCGTTTATTGCGAGGCGTGGCCGAATCCGCGGATCAGTTCCCCGCCATGGGTCGCGGAGCTGGTTGAAATCGCAGGCGGAGAAATGGTCGTCCGCGGGGGAGAAAAAGTTTCTGACGCAGATGTTGCGCAGGCGCGGCCCGATGCGATTGTCCTGGCATGGACGGCGACGGGCGGAAAGTCGAAGCCGGAACAGGCGCTGGCGAATCCTGCATGGAAGGATGTTCCGGCGGTGCGCGACCACCGCGTGTTTGCCGTGCGCGACGAAATGCTGAACACGCCGGGGCCGCCCCTCGTGCGCGGCGCGGAGGAACTCCTGCGGCTTTTGCATCCCGAATTGACGCGCGGCAACAAACATCGCGAAACGAAGAAAACGATCAAGGGAAAAGCGAGAACGTGAATTTGTTGACAGCGAGTGCAGATGGAAATTGAAAAGGGCAGAGTTCGCGCACCGGAGATTGGCGCGACGTGGCTGAATTCCGAGCCTGTCGAACTGCGCTCGCTGCGCGGGCGCGTGGTTCTTGTGGACTTCTGGGACTACACGTGCGTGAACTGTCTGCGGACTCTGCCGTATCTTGTCGAGTGGTACAAACGTTACGCGGACAAAGGCCTCACGATCATCGGCGTGCACACGCCAGAGTTTTCTTTTGCGGCGAGTGAGAAATTCGTGCGCGCGGCGGTCGAGCGTTTCGGGATTCGCTATCCCGTGGTGCTCGACAATGGTTACGCGATCTGGCACGCGTACGCGAATCGCTACTGGCCGGCGAAGTATCTGATCGACGGCAATGGTTACATTCGCTTTTTCCATTTCGGCGAGGGCGATTACGGCGCGAGCGAGGAGGCGATTCAAACGCTGCTGCGCGAAATCAATCCACATGCGGAATTTCCTCCGGCGATGGCTCCCGTGCGCGACACGGACAAGCCGGGTGCTGTCTGCTATCGCACCACGCCGGAACTTTATTTGGGCAGCAAACGCGGCAAGCTGGGAAACGCGTCGGGCTTTCTGCACGAAAACGAAGATCGAGCGGGCGAATACAAATTGCCCGAACAGGTGAACGCGGACACGGTTTATCTCTCTGGTCCGTGGCGCAGCAAAGACGAATGCGTTCGCTCCGCGCCAACGGAGGCAGCGCCTGCGTCCGTGATTTTGTATTACACGGGCAAGGAAGCGAATCTGGTGATGTCGCCGGAGAACGGGCCGCAAATTCTCGAGCTTTTGCACGAAGGCAATCCCCTGGCGGACGATGAAATGGGAGCCGATGTGGTTCGCGATGAGGCGGGACGAACGATCATCCATGCGGACGCGCCACGAATGTACAACCTCGTGCGGAATCCGGGGATGAAGCAGCGGCTGCTCCAACTGGTTTCGCGAAAGGCTGGGCTGGAATGCTATGCCTTCACGTTCACTACGTGCGTGGCGCAGGATGACCCGCCGTGGTGATGACGCGTCACCGGATTCAGGGAATTTCGTGCTCGTAGTCGCCGCCGTGATCGCGCGCGATGGATGTGTGCTCGCGTGTCAGCGCAATCGTTCCGGCAAGTTCCCGCTGAAATGGGAATTTCCCGGCGGTAAAGTACATGAAGGAGAATCGCCGCAAGCCGCGCTCGCACGCGAGTTGCGCGAGGAATTGACAGTCGAGGCGAGCGTTGGCGTGGAACTTCACCGCACGACTCACAAGTATCCGGAGATACCGTCCGCGATTGAACTGATTTTTTTCGCCGCGACGATTGCGTCAGGCGAGATTGACAATCGCGTCTTCGAAACAATTGCATGGATCGCGCCGCGACAACTGCCCGAGATGGATTTCCTCGATGCGGACCGCGAGTTCATTTCAAAGCTGGCAACGGGCGGCATTCCATCATGGAGCGTAACAGACGCGAATCGCGACAGCTCTTCGTGAAATTGCCGGCAAATATTTCTGCTATCCTCTTCGCGTGCGACGCGCCCTGATCATTGCGTGGTTTTTATTTGCCGCCGGCGTTTGCGCCACGCTCGCGGCGCAGAATCCGCAGCAGACGCCGCCACAAAAATCGACGCCGGTTGTTCAACAAACAATTCCTCCGCTACAAACCACGCCGGTGCAAATTCCGGCGCCTCCGCAAACACCGGCAGCGCCTCAAGCGCCAGCCGCGCCTGCACACATCTTGCGGGTGGTTGTGCTTGATCCGGCGCACGGAGGCGCGGATACGGGCGCGCGCGGTCCAACCGGCGCGGCGGAAAAAGATCTGGTGCTCGAATTCGCGCGAATCGCCGGCGACGCATTGCGCGCGCAGGGCTTTCAAGTGGTGATGACGCGGCTGGGCGACACGGATCCCTCTTTTGAAGACCGCGCGACGGTTGCCAACGCGCAAAGCGACGCAATTTTCATCAGCTTGCATATCGGCTCGTCCGGCCCCGCGGGAACCGTGCGCACATATTCATTTCCGTCCGCCTCCACCACAGCGCCGCCGGGCGCGACAGCAGCCGGAACAACTCAGAGCGTGAACGCGAGCGCGGTGCAATCGGCCGCCCCGCCTGCGGGATTTTTATTGTGGAGAGAGGCGCAGCAGCTTTACACGCAGCAGAGCCGAAAATTGGGCGACTTGCTTCAGGTTGAGCTCGCGCAGAAATTCAAAGGCTCGCCGGAAATCTCATCGAGCGTGCCGGTATACGAGCTTCGCTCCGTCGCCGCGCCCGCCGTCGCGGTGGAGATCTCGAACATCGCCGCTGATCAGCAACAACTGGAAGCGATGGCGCCCGGAGTCGCCGACGAAATTGCCCGGGGCGTGGCCGCATACAAAACGATCTACCCGCCCGGAGGCAAATAGATTGCCACGACGCCTGAAGATCGCGGTGATCGTGTTGGTAGCCGCGGTACTGACTGGACTGGTGTATTTGCGCGTTCTGCACCAACGCGTCGCGCGGCTCGCGCGGACCCAGGCAACCGAGGAGCAGGAACGCCGCGAAGTGGTCGCGCCGCCCATTTCGACGCCAACGGACGTCGTCGCGAGCGCGCAGATTTTTTGGCTTTCGACCGCGCAGCCGGATCGGCTCGCGGCGGTTACGCTGCAATTGCCGCTCTCCGCTGACCCGGTTGAGCGCGCCAAGCAGCTGATCGGCGCATTGATTGCAAATCCGCCGGCGCCCGCGCAACGCACGCTGCCGGTTGGCGCAACACTGCTGAGTTTTTACATTTTGCCGGACGGCACGGCGGTCGCGGATTTCTCCGACGCGCTTGCGTCGGAGCTGCCTTCGGGTGTCCTGAGCGAATGGATGGCCGTGAATTCAATTGTGCAGACGCTCGCGGCCAACATGCCCGCGATCACGCGGCTGAAAATCCTGATTCACGGCCAGGAAACCGAAACACTGGCGGGGCACATCGACATTTCGGGATTTTTTGATTTGCACGTCCCGCCCGTAGCAGCGCCGGCCGCGCCAACGCCTGCGAACGCGTCCGCACCGCAACCAAAGCCGAACGTCCCAGGCGGTTGACACTCGTCGCGGCGACCGTCAAACTGATATTCGTTGTTTATTCGATAGTTGCTGATACTCCGGGAGAATTTGTGCGGCCTGATGCACGCGCGGCAAACGAACTGCGTCCGGTTAAGCTGACGCCTGATTTCGTGTCAACAGCGGAAGGAAGTGTGCTGATCGAAGCGGGCCGCACGCGCGTGGTGGCCACAGCGACCGTGGAAGACGGCGTGCCGCACTTTTTGCGGAATCAGGGCAAGGGATGGGTGACGAGCGAGTACGGGATGCTGCCGCGCGCGACCGACAAACGCACGCCGCGCGAGGCTGCACGCGGCAAGCAATCGGGACGCACGCAGGAAATCCAGCGGTTGATTGGACGCGCCCTGCGCGCCGTGACGGACCTCGACGCCGTCGGCGAACGTACCGTGTGGATCGATTGCGACGTGATTGAGGCGGACGGCGGCACTCGCACGGCTTCGATTTCCGGGGCTTTTGTGGCGCTTGCGCTGGCATTTGAACGCATGAAGGCCGCGGGAATTCTGCGCGCCATTCCGCTGCGCGACTCGGTGGCGGCCATCAGCGTCGGAATCGTCAAAGATGAATTGCTGCTTGACCTCGCGTACGAGGAAGATTCGAGCGCTCAAGTGGACATGAACGTGGTGATGACCGGCTCGGGAAAATTGGTCGAGGTGCAGGCCACGGCGGAAGGGCGGCCGTTCACTGAGAACGAGATGCAGTCGCTCTTGCGGCTTGCCGCCACGGGGATACACCATTTGACTGAAGTGCAGCAGGAGCTGCTCCACATGGATTTCCGTGCCCGCGCGCGTTAAGTTGCTGCTTGCGTCATCGAATGCGCATAAGCTCCGCGAGTATCGCTCCATGACCGGGAAACGCGGAATTGAACTGGATTTGCTGCCGCGCTTCCGCGAATTCCCGGCGTTTCCCGAAGATGCTCCCACGTTCGCGGAAAACGCGGCGGGAAAAGCGTTGCACTACAGCCGCTCAAGCGAAGAAATGATTTTTGCGGACGATTCAGGCCTCGTCGTACCGGCGCTCGATGGCGCGCCCGGCGTCCATTCGGCGAGGTATGCCGGGCCGCACGCAAACGATGCAGACCGGATTGCGAAACTGCTTGGCGAAATGCGCGGCATGAGCGGCGAAGCACGGCGCGCCCAGTTTGTTTGCGTGATTGCGGCGGCAAGAGCAGGGCGGATGCTTGCGGTGGTTTCCGATTCGGTGGAAGGCCTGATTTCAGACGAGCCGCGCGGACGCGAAGGCTTCGGCTACGACCCGGTTTTCTATTTACCAGCGCGCGCGAAAACGTTTGCAGAGCTGCACGGAGCCGAAAAAAGCGAAGTGAGTCACCGCGGCAGGGCATTTCGCAAATTACTCGCCGACATTTTGTAGTCCAGACGCTCAGCGGCCCGGCTACCTCTTCGCTGAACCACAGTAAATACCGTGAATCCTGTAGAATCGTTCGCTAAGAAATTGAATCTAACAGCAGTTGTGAAAGCCCCCACAAGAGAGTAAAAAGGAAACTCTCGCCCGCGAGGCTTCTCCCATGGCTACTCCCAAACTGATGACGGAGCCGCTTTACCATTTGCAAGAGCGCATGCAGCAAGCGCGCGCGCAAACGGATTCTCTGTTTGCTTTACTGCGACCCGATGCGGTTTACGATCGCCCGATTCCGGAGCGCCACCGGCTGATTTTTTATCTTGGACATTTGGAATCGTTCGATTGGAATTTGCTGGGACGCGATACTTTTGGTCTTCCCAGCGTGAATCCGGGATTCGAAAAACTTTTTGCGTTCGGAATCGATCCCGTCGACGGGAAACTACCAAGCGATCAGCCCGCGGACTGGCCACCGGTGGCGGAAATTCAGGCGTACAACACAAAATTGCGCGACCAAATTGACGATGCGGTGCGCGCGCCTTCCGCGAAGCTTGCGGCAGAAGCCGCTGCCGCGTCTTTGGATACTTTGCTGAATGTGGCGATCGAGCACCGCCTGATGCACGCGGAAACGCTTGCGTATCTGCTGCACCAGTTGACCGTTGAGAAAAAAATTGCGCCACGGATACCATCGCCGCGCACGGTTGGAATCGCTGCATCGCAAGCTGTCGCGCCGCGAATGACCGCGATTCCGGAAGGCGAAGCGACTCTCGGCATGCAGCGCGAGCACGGCGAATTCGGCTGGGACAATGAATTCGAGGAGCTGCACGTTTTTGTTCCGCGATTCGACATCGGCGTCTCCCCCGTCACGAACGGCGAATATCTGGAATTTGTGCGCAGTGACGGATACGAAAACAAAGCGCATTGGGGTGCGGAAGATTGGCAATGGATCACCTCGCAGGGAATTTCGCATCCGCTATTCTGGGAAGGCAACGGGAATGACGGTCGCAATGCTCGCAATGACGATGGCGCCAGCTGGAAATATCGCGGAATGTTCGCGCACATTCCATTGCCACTCGATTGGCCCGTGTATGTGAGTCACGCGGAAGCATCGGCATATGCGCGATGGGCGAAGCGAGCGTTGCCGAGCGAGGCGCAATGGCATCGCGCCGCGTATGGCACCGCACCCGGTGCGCGGAACGGTGAACCGCTATATCCCTGGGGCGACGCCGACGCAACTACGGAGCGCGGCAATTTCGATTTTGCGCGATGGGATCCGACGCCAGTGAACGCGCATCCCAGTGGCCAGAGCGCGTTTGGCGTTCACGATCTTCTCGGCAACGGATGGGAATGGACATCCACGCCCTTCGCGCCCTTGCCCGGCTTCAAACCATTTTCGTTTTATCCCGGATACTCGGCGAACTTTTTTGACGGCAAGCATTTCGTGATGAAGGGCGGCTCGCAGCGCACCGCTGCGTGCATGTTGCGACGCTCGTTCCGCAACTGGTTTCAGCCGCACTATCCCTACGTTTACGCAAAGTTCCGCACAGTGGAGGAATAATCCATGGCAACCGCAATGCGCATTTATACGCATAACGTTTCCGGAACGCCGGCCGGAGATTTGGCCGCGGATGTTCGCGACGGGCTGAGCAGGACGGGGCAAAAGGAATTGCCGTCGAAATACCTGTACGACGAAGTAGGCTCGGCGCTCTTCGAAGTGATCTGCCTGCTGCCGGAATACGGCCTTTCGCGAGCGGGCGGACGCCTGCTGAAGCGCCACGCGGAGGAAATGCTCGACCGCTTGCCTTCGCCCGTGACCGTCGCCGAACTCGGAAGCGGCAGCGGGACGAAAACGCGGTGGATTCTCGAAGCGCTCTCGCGACGCCAGCCGGTGACTTATTATCCAATCGATATTTCGCGAACCGCGCTTTCACGTTGCTGGCAGGAGCTGGGACGAATCGATTCCGTCAGCGTGGTGGGATTCGAGCGCGCGTATTTGGATGGATTGCTCGACGTAGCGTCGCGCCGCAATGCGGGCGAGCGTTTGCTGGTTCTATTCCTCGGCAGCACGATTGGTAATTTCGACCGGCCCGCGGGCGAACAATTCCTGCGCGAAGTACGGCGTATTTTGCATCCGGGAGACGCGCTGCTGCTCTCAACCGACCTCGAGAAGTCGGTCAGCCAGTTGCTGCTCGCCTACGATGACGCGGCAGGGGTGACTGCGGCGTTCAATCGCAACCTGCTCACGCGCATCAATCGGGAACTGAACGCGGATTTTGATTTGAATTATTTCGAACATGAAGCGCGGTGGAACGATAGCGAGCGCCGAATCGAAATGCATTTACGCTCGACGCGCCGGCAGAATGTTCGCATACTCGGAGCTGAGCTCGAAATTCATTTCGGCGACGGCGAAACAATCTGGACGGAAAGCTCGCACAAGTACCGCTGCGACGAAGCCGCTGGCATGGGCGAGCGCGCGGGCTTCCATTGCGACGCACAGTGGGTGGACGCCGAATGGCCCTTCGCGCAAAGCCTGTTCGTAGCTGAATGAGAAGGTGACGACGCGACGCCGGAATAAAAAACCGGACTCGCTGTGGGCAACGAGTCCGGCCAGGTTGAGGGAGCTAGAAACCAGATTGCTTGATGCGCAGCGCTACCATCCCAGCTGGCGCGTCAGCATTAGAAGTCTTAAGGCTTCGCGGTACGTGAGAATGGCCGCGGCGCTCTGCGCGGCCCAGAGCCAGGGGTGAACGTTCTCGGCAAACCATCCTGGCGGGATCTGCGCTGTTTTCGCTTCGCTCGCCCGGTTGTTGTCTAACGCGCGCATTGTTTGTCCTTCGCGGCTAGTGAACCACTGTGAAAGGCTTGTCTTGCTCGACGGCAACGACCATGGACTTGAAAACATCCACGTCCCAGTTGTCTGCAATGCGGAGCCGTAACACTTCGTTCGTTTCGCTCACCAGGCGCCCGCGCAACGGAACGCGCAGGTTCCCCGCAACCACTCGAAGAATGACCGGCTGACCCATCCAGACTGCGTAGCCACCTTCCATTTGCTCGCCCCTCCAGATCAGGTTCTTGCTCCAGCCCGGACATTGTGGCGCGCGGAGATGTTGGGGCAAATGGTACGGCGGACTGGAAGGGCTGGGAGCAAAGTACTATACCGATACGAACCAGCAGAGCGCCGCAGCAGATGGCGTCGTTTTCTGCTATGGTTGCTCTGTGAAGTTTCGGTAAACCAACAAGATACGGGAGGGCGCCTGCGTAATGGCGGTTCCGTGGCGCGACTTGTTTCATCAGCTTTATAACGTCCAAGGGCTGATTCACTGGGGCGGGACGCTGCTTGTTTGCGTGATCGTGTTCGTAGAGACAGGATTGTTCGTAGGCTTCTTCTTGCCGGGTGATTCCCTTCTGGTTACCGCGGGGGTCTTTGCCGCTACAGGCCAGTTACAACTCTTGTGGCTGCTCCTGCCGGTTCCGCTCTGCGCAATTGCGGGCGACCAGCTCGGATATCTGATCGGGCGCAGGGCAGGCGTGAACCTTTACCGGCGAGAAGATTCGCGGTTCTTCAAAAAGAAGCATCTGGAGCGGGCAAAGGCATTTTATGACAAGCACGGCGGCAAGACGATCGTCATCGCGCGATTTATTCCTGTGATTCGCACGTTCTGCCCGCCCGTTGCGGGCGCGGCGCGGATGCGCTATTTGCGCTACCTCACGTATGACATTTTCGGTGGATGCCTGTGGGTGGGCAGCATGGTGATGACCGGCTTTACGCTAGGCAAGAAAATCCCGAACGTCGAGAAGCAGATTCACTGGGTGATTGCAGGCGTGGTTTTTCTTTCCATCCTGCCGGGCATTATTCAGACGTTGCGCATGCGAGGAAAGCGCGCCACAGGAACCGACGGACAGACAAAATCCCCTCAGGCGTGAGAGCCTTGTGCGCGGTAGCAGGCGAAGCGGGAAGCCTGACGACCTCCCGCTTTGTCGTTTTCCTGAGGCCCACGCGGCGTCAATCGCGAATCAGTTTGGGCGTCGTGGGGTGTCGCACCGCAAGAGCGGTGTGATTGTTTTCAGGACGCTTGGTTGTCCGGTGGAGTCATCCAACCTCCGTCGTTTTTCCAAGTACAATTCCGTAATACTCCGGTGCAATCCCCAATGCAAGAGGGAAAATACCCGAAATCCACAGGCGCGGCGGGTTGGCCGTAAATCCGGTGCGGAATTACTTAATGAAGAGGCCTTCTCGGATTTGGTCGCGGCCAACAAAAGTCTTTGCGGAGCGGAAGCGGCCGAAGAGGTTCAGGATTTCGCGATTCTGGAAAACGCGCAAGTGCGTGCCGGCAGGCCCAATCGGAACAATCTCAATTGTTTGATTATCGACGATGCGATAACGGTAGGTGCGCTCGGGAGTCTTGCTGTGAAAGAGCGCCAGCACCGCGCCGCCCGGATGGACGATTTCGTAGAGGCGGCTGGCGATTCTCGAAAGCAATTCCGCGCCGAGCCGATCGAAAATATCCCACACGAGAACGGCGTTGAATTCATCGTCCGGATATTGCAGAGAATTTTGCAGAAAGTGCTGCGCGATCTCCTCGGGAGAAAGCGGCTCGTTGAAATCACTGGGCGGAGCCTTCCGCTGTTTTTCTTCCTCGGCGCTGCGGAATTCCTTCCAGGAGCGGAGCATGTCGTCGGTGGTGACGCGAAAGCCACGTTCGATGAAAAAATTAAGCGTGGCTTGCGAGACCTGGCCCAAATCGAGGAGACGCCCATTTTCGACATCGCTGATTAGCCAGAGAAAATCCTTGAGGCCGTTGGAAAGGCGGAAATTTTCCGATTTGTGATTCGGTTTGGCCACTGACGCGGGAGGCGCCGTCACGGCCGCAGTCCCACGCGTCTTGGGCCCCACTGGCGCGGCCGCGCCCCCCATACGCGACTTTCCGACCATCCAGTTCATTTCTTAGCGCGAACCTCGCTGGGCCTCGATGGGCACGGAAGTTGCGACGGAATCACTTGAAGACGTATCCGCCGGCGTGGCGCCAGGCGCGGTGCGTTTGATTTGACGCTCGCGCGCGTCGGCGGCGGGCCCCATTTCCACGCGGCCCTTGAACTGCGCGCCATCTTCAATGGCGATGCGCGGCGATTCCAGATCGCCCTTCATATGGCATGAGTTTCCCAAAGTGATTCGTTCACGGCCGCGAAGATTGCCCTGGACGTTTCCCCGAATGTAAATTTCGCGCGCTTCGATATCCGCTTTCACATGGCCGCTCGGGCCGACGGTGAGGCGCGAGTCGCCCAGCCGGATGCCGCCCTCCACATCTCCGTCGATGAAAAGGTCGGCCTTTCCTGTCAATTCGCCGCGAATGCGAATGCCTTGCGTCAGAACAGCTGCCTCCGGCGACGGCACGGGAGCGGGTGGCACGAACGGTGCGGCGCTTGATGGAGACGACGACGCACCCGTGGATTTTGGCGCAGGCGGCGCATACGACGGCGGCGCGAACGCCGGGGGCGCTCCGGGCGTCGCAGAGGGAGACGGTTTTCCTTCAGATTGTTTCCGCCACATGGAAACCTCCAGTGCGGTGAAATATTAAGATGGCCTGCGAACGGGGTACAGGCGATCTTTGCGGTTCAGGCACTATAGTACAGCGCCCATGCCTGTGTAAACCAAATGGAGAAACAAAGGCGTTCACTTAACGACAATGGCGCGAACGCGAGCGAACAGCAGCGCTCCCGCGGCGTTTGGCTTTTGGTGGTGCACTTCCCAGGCCGCGACAACGATTCCCAGCGTTTCGTGAAGGAAAATCTTCAGGCCCTCGCGGGTGCGCCACCATGAGTCCGGATCGTAATTCACGTCCGGCGCGGACTCGACGAGGATTTTGACGTCCATCGGGAAAATGTGTCTGCACAGGTAACGCGTGCGTCGCGTGTGGAAGCTCGATGTAACAATCATCACGCGCTTCCAGCCGTGCTGTTGGGCAAAGCCGCGAATATCAGTCAATTCGATCAGCGTATCCACGGCGTCGTGCGGATAAGGAATGATGGCGTTCGCGGGAACTCCGCGCGCCTCCAGATCCTTCTGCATCAACTCCGCAATGCTTGCGTACGGACGCAAACGCCGGCCGCTCGCAACAATCTTCGGCGCCCATCCTGCGTGGTAAAGCTCGGCGGAGCGTGATGCGCGGTCGGCGGTGAAATCGTCGTCGCTCAAAATCACAATAACGTCGGAAGCAGCAGGCACGTCCGGCGTGATCCAGAAATTGCCCGCGACACGGAGCAATGGTGCACGAACTACGTAAATCAGGAAGCAAAGCAGAACAATAATGATCAGAACAAGAAGCTTCGCAATGATCCCGCCGCGCTCGGCCGCATGACACGCGCGCAACATCATCGGCCCGGATCGACCTGGCGCAGCAGTTCCGCGGCTTGCTCGGGCAGCAAGGCGTTGAAATACACTTCCTTGATTACGTAGGATTTTTCACTGGTCGGCACGACCGGGAGAATTTCTATGTGCCAGTGATAATCGTC
>DATEHB010000228.1:0-8132 GCA_035279805.1 Candidatus Acidiferrales bacterium | reverse complement strand
GGCATGGAAGACGTCACGCATCTGCCGCAAATCACGCAGGCGCTGCTCGACCGCGGCTATTCAGATGCCGACATCAAGAAAATTCTCGGCGAAAATACTTTGCGCGTCATGGCCGAAGCCGAGCGCGTCAGCCGGGAGATGCAGCAACAGCACTAAAAGAAGCAGAGGTGCATGTTCGATCTAAATGGTTGTCATTTCGAGGAGCCATGCGACGAGCCTGCCTGCGGCAGGCAGGGAATCTGATTTTCGCCCTGTCGCGTCCCGACGGGGATTAATGTCTCAGGAGGAGTAATGAAACGCACGACATTGATCGCAACGTTGTTTAACCTTACCTTATTCTGCGCGCTCGTCACGCCGTCCGTGCTTTGCCAAACGAAGCGGACAACCCCAAGGAGAAAAACCGTGTCCACGACTGGTTCACTTTTAAATCCGGCGTCGCTGCACGCGACGGCGCCGGCCACCTACGACGTGAAATTTCATACCACCAAGGGCGACTTCACCGTGCAGGTGACGCGCGCGTGGGCGCCCAACGGCGCCGACCGTTTCTACAATCTCGTCGAGCATCATTTTTATGACAATGCCACGCTTTTCCGCGTCGTGGCCGGCTTCGTTGTGCAGTTCGGCATTCCCGCCGACTCTCGGTACGGCAAAATATGGGCCGATGCCAACATCAAGGACGATCCCGTAAAGGAGAGCAATCTTCGCGGTTACGTGACCTACGCGCAGTCGTCTGCACCGAATTCACGCAGCACTCAGGTCTTCATCAATTTCGGCGATAATTCCCGTTTGGACGCAATGAATTTTGCCCCGTTCGGCAAAGTTACGGAAGGAATGAACGTCGTCGAATCCTTCTACAGTGGTTATAAGGATCAGCCGACGGGTCTGCAGGACCAAATCGCCAACCAGGGCAACGCCTTCCTCGAGAAGAATTTCCCGAAGCTCGACAAGATACTCACCGCTCGCGTTGTCCCAGCCGCGCCAGCGACGCACACACCTCCGCATCCTTTGTCTCACTGATGACATCTCCGTCCTTTTGGTCCTGAGGGCCGACCCGTCGGCCCGAAGGATCGCAAACATTCCGATTCCGAGTTGGAAGCTGCCTTCCCGCTCAGCGCGACATCAGCGTTGGACGATGGTTCGAAAACGCACATACCAGAACCAGAACAGTGCCGCCCCGAGCTTAATAACGACAGTCCGCCTGGCTGGTCGAATCATGTACAGCAGCCAGAAAAACGCGGCCCAGGACCAAAACGCGATCCCGCCGCTCCAGGTATGGGGCCCTGGCAGTCACGCGCCGAGCCCGCTGCTGATCAGAGGCGCAAGCGGCCACATTGTGAAATACGCGTCCATGGCGAGCCATACCCGTCGCGAACGCCTTCCCACACAAGTTCCTCTTCCGTTTTCATTTTTGCGCTCCGTCTTTCTCGCCTGGCATCACCACCCAAGATCACGGAAAGCTCCTAACACTCATCCTCGTTCACATTCGCCTTCCGCCTCAGCCGAAAATACTGGAACCACATGAATGCACCGAAAGTCCAAAAGAATGCCGGGTTGCTCCAACCCATGATGACCTTTGAACCCGTCAGCACGGAATACAACATGACCCATAGCGGAAACACAGTAAGAAAGATCGCAAACACTAGGGACGTCGTACCTCGTCGCGGGCGCAACAAGAATTGTAAGAACGCCAACACCGCTACGCCCCACAAAAAAGCGGTAGTCCAGTTAGGAATTGCCCGGGTGTAAACGTGCCGACCGCCGGGAAAGACAAAATGCATAACGGCAGGAAATAGCGCAAAGAAAATCGCAGCGACCAGACAGATCATGCGCCGGCTCAAACGCGCAAAATAGACGACCCACAAGAACGCGCCAAAGCTCCAGTAAAATCCGGCATTCCATGGTTCGTTGCGAGCCATCATCCAGACGATGTGTCCTTTGCTGTACACAAATGACAGCGGCGCCAGCGTGAAGAACAGAGCCACTCCGAAAATCGCCTTCCTTCTCCACAATTGAGACCGAACGCACTCAAGGTCTCGTTTTTCCTTCTCTGCGTCTGGCGCGACCGTCGTCACCGTGCGTAAGCTCTCGAGCGGCTTCGCCGCGCTTCGCGCCATCCGTTCGAATTCCGGGTTCTCGCGAAAATATTCTTCCACGAACCGCCGCGTATCCGCGCTGGCCTCCCCCGAAAAATAAACCGGCAACAAATCCGTTACCACTTCCCGTGTGATGTTCATGGTTTTGCTCCCGCGGTCGGGACAACTTCCCGCCACGCATTTCTGGTTTGCATCAACTTCACCCTCGCGCGGTGGACTTTCACCTTCGCCGTGACCACCGGAATTCCCAGCGTCTCCGCGATTTCATCGTAAGGCATGTCGTCGAGCGCGCGCATCAGCAGCACCGTGCGGTCAATCTCCGGCAACTCCTGCAACGCCGCCAGGACCGCGCGCACTTCCGCGCTCTGTTCCATTCGCGTCTGCGCGCTGATTCGCGTGTCAGGCATGTTCTCATTCAACTCCGTGTGCTTCGCGTCGCGCCGCAACAAATCCGTATGCACGTTTCGCGCAATCGTGAAGAGATAGCTTTTCACCGTCGGCTGTTGGATGCGGTCGCTCGCCATCCACGCCCGCACAAAGGTGTCCGACGTAATCTCATCGGCCATCACCGCGTCACCGCACAAATACAGCGCGAATCGGCGGACATCGCCGGCATAGCGTTCGTAGAGACTCTCAATGTCCACCATTCGATTGCCACACAGGTTACGCGCTAACCACGGAGAGGTTACAGAGGAAAACTTATCTAGGGGTATTAGAGGCGCGGCAGTCGCTTTGGGTTACGCACGTCGGCCTCCAGTTTCGCGACATCGAGGCCCAATTCGCGCAGGAGTTCGCTGATCGGCGAGGTGTGTTTCACTGCAGCAAGCAGGAAGCTTTCGAGCGTCACTACGGGAAGTTTTTTGTCAAACGGTTCTGACTGCGAAGTGGCCATGCTCTCTGCAATCTTACAGACGGCCAATAGGTCTGCGGATTGTTGGAATTTGACACCCACGTATGAGCGTGGTTTCCTCTTAAGGAAGGGCAGTCGGATTTGAAACTTCCGAGATCGTTTCCTGAAAGCGTTGTACGTTTGATTGTGATGTTCGATCCAGTAATCCCACCGCTGTGGATTGATTCCACAGTGCTTCTCAACAAAAGTTTCAATTGATTCCAAATCAGGCCAATACTTTGCGATTTTCTCGAGACTGTTAATGTAGATCCCTGCAAGGACATCCGGAAGGTCGATTACGTACTCGTCGCGATCAAAAGCAAGCATGAACGCGTAGCTCCGCGCTTGGAGCATTTCGATAGCAAAGCAATGAGTGCGCAAAGAATCCGCTCTCCCTGATTCCAAAGTTGAGCGAGATAGTTCTACAATCCCAAAATATTCACCAGTTCGCGGACCGACGCGGCCGATTTCTCCAGCGCCGCGCGTTCCTCCGGCAGCAGTTTTATCTCGATGATCTGCTCGATGCCGCGCGCGCCCAGCTTGCACGGCACGCCGACGAACAGCCCCCTGATTCCGTACTCACCTTCGAGATACGCGGCGCACGGCATGATTTTTTTCTTGTCCATCAGGATCGCCTCGCACATCGCAAACGCCGCCGCCGACGGCGCGTAATACGCCGAGCCAGTCTTCAAGTAATTTACGATTTCACCGCCGCCCTTGCGCGTGCGCTGCACAATCGCGTCGACGCGCTCCTTCGGCAACAAATCCGGCAGCGGGATTCCCGCCACCGTTGAATAACGCGGCAGCGGCACCATGTCATCGCCATGCCCGCCCAAAACGAAGCACGAAATATTCTCGACCGACACATTCAATTCCATCGACACGAACGCTGCCATCCGCGCCGAGTCCAGCACGCCGGCCATTCCCATCACGCGCTGCTTCGGAAAGCCGCTGATCTTGAACGCCGTCTGCGTCATCACGTCCAGAGGATTCGTCACCGTGATCAAAATCGCTTCGGGCGAAAGTTTCACAATCGGCTCGACCACGCCTTTAATCACGTCGTAATTCGCCTTTAACAAATCGTCGCGGCTCATCCCGGCCTTGCGCGGAAACCCCGCCGTGATCACGACAATGTCGCTGTTCGCCGTTTCTTTGTAATCGCCAGTGCCCGTCGAAATTCCCTGCGCGTTCACGCTCGACCCTGAAATGGACGCCGATTCGAGCATGTCCAGCGCTTTTCCGGTCGGTACGCCCTCCAAAATGTCCGTTAGTACCACGTCCGCCAGCCCCGAATCGACGAGCCGCTGCGCCGTCGTCGAGCCCACGAACCCGCCACCCACCACGGTTACTTTTTTCCTCATCAATGCGCTCCTGAAATTTAGTTAAGAGTTGTTAGTCGATAGTTAAAAGGCAAAAAATAAAAAGCAAACTCATAACTTGATTAAATGCAAAGTTGAAAGAAACGTCGTGCTCGAATTGTTTCCCCTACCGCTTGAAGTTAAAAGCGAGAAATCCTCTGTTAACGCACCATCGCAAAAATCGCGCTTTTACTTTCGACTGTCGGCTATTAACTCTCGACGGCCGTCCTCGCTGCCATATTCTCGATTATCCCTGACGCGAATTCCGAGGTCCGCAGCTTCGTCGCGTCCGCCATCATGCGCTCCAAATCATACGTCACGCGTTTCTGCTGAATCGTTCGCTCGATGCCCGACTCGATCAGCCGCGCCGCTTCATTCCATCCGATGAATTCGAACATCATCGCGCCGCTTAGCATCACCGATGCCGGATTGATCACGTCCTTGTCCGCGTATTTCGGAGCCGTCCCGTGCGTAGCTTCGAAAACTCCGTATCGGTCGCCGATATTAGCTCCCGGAGCCATTCCGAGCCCGCCCACCTGCGCCGCGCACGCATCCGACAAATAATCGCCGTTCAAATTCGGAGTCGCGAACACTTGATACTCGTCCGCGCGCGTCAAAATCTGCTGGAACACGGAATCCGCGATGCGGTCGTTCACCAGGATCTTCTTTTTCCACTCGCCGCGCCCGTGCGTCGCGTAAATCGCATCAAGAGTTGTTTTCACTTCTTCCCCCACCTGCTTACGGAATTGCTCCGGCGCATTTTCCATCCCCGGCTCGACCATCGCCGCATTCTGCTCGACGCTGATGCTCGCGTTTTTGTCTTTGTTGTCGAGGACCCAGCTCTCGCGCTCCGTGACAATGCGCTCGCGAAATTCCTCCTTCGCCAACTCGTACCCCCAATCGCGAAACGCGCCCTCCGTGAATTTCATGATGTTCCCTTTGTGTACCAGTGTCACCACGCGCCGATTATGCTCGATCGCATGTTGAATCGCGCGCCGCACCAACCGCTTCGTGCCCGTCGGAGAAATCGGCTTGATGCCCACGCCCGAGTCCTCGCGAATGGGCCTCTTGCCTTGCAGCATTTCGTTATTCAGAAAATCCAGCACGCGCTTGGCTTCCGGCGAACCCGAGCGCCATTCGATTCCCGCGTAAACGTCTTCCGTATTCTCGCGGAAGACCACCACGTTCATGCGTTCCGGATGCGTTACCGGCGACGGCACGCCCGCGAAATACTTCACCGGACGCACGCATGCATACAAATCCAGAAGCTGCCGTAACGCCACGTTCAGCGAACGAATCCCTCCACCCACCGGAGTCGTCAGAGGGCCCTTGATCGCCACGCGAAAATCGCGAATCGCATCCACCGTGTCCTGGGGCAGCCATTCGTGAAATTTCTGGAACGCGCGCTCGCCCGCGAAAACTTCCAGCCACGCCACTTTGCGTTTTCCGCCGTAAGCGCGCTCCACCGCCGCATCAAAAACGCGCCGCGAGGCCCGCCAAATGTCCCGCCCCGTGCCGTCCCCTTCGATGAACGGAATAATGGGCCTCTCCGGCACGCGAAAGTTCCCGGTGGAATATTCGATTGCCTCGCCGTCAGCAGGAACGGGCGCTCCGTTGTAGGACTGCTTCATAAGTGTGGCTCCGTCGCGAAAAAAATGCGGGATTCTAACCATGAGAAACCGCCGCAGACGCCGCGCGGCTCCGTTGAATCCGTCACAATATCACGTCCGCGCTTCATCTCGCCAGCAACGTCTAGCAATCTCCAGCGCCACTGCGATGATTGTCTCGGTGCAGCGAGTCAATTCAGATATCGTGGTGCTACAATTAGCCAACAGTCTTGATAGGCTATTCGACTCGCACAACCGCATCGTAAATCGTGCGCACTAACCTTCTCGTTTCCTCCACGCTTTCGATCAAGGATCCGTGTATTATCACGCCCCACTTCTCAAGCAGCGCCGACACGCGCTCCATTTGCGCCGGCTCCGGCAACTCCGCCAACGGGTGCCCGAGGACCAATCGAATCGCATGGTCCAGCGAACGATAGAATGTCGCCGCGTCGCGCAACGTTGCCGCATGTTGCGCATTGACCGCGCCACGCGCTTCTAAAAACGCGATCTGTTCCATCACATTCGTTGGCCCGCTTGGGTGAACAAGTCCCTGCGCCAATTTCAAATACGCCACAACATAATCCACATCGAAGAATCCGCCTGCCAGCGATTTGAATCCCGACGGCCCTTCGTGACGCTCCTGCTCAAGTTTCGTGCGCGTGTGAACAAGCTGCCGTGCAAGCTCGCGAGAATCGCCGCCGTGTGCTAAACAAAATCGCCGCAGCAAAATCTCACGCAACTCCGCCAAAATCTTTTCACCGAGCGCAATGTTTCCCGCAGCCGCGCGCGCCTTCAGATACGTCGCCGCTTCCCACCCTTGTGCATCACGCGAAAAATAATCGAGCAGGTACGATGCGGACTGCACGATCTCGCCTTCGCCGCCGCGCGGACGCAGCCGCGTGTCCAGAGGCAGCAGCAGTCCGTCGCTCGTGTAACTTCCCGCGACGTGCAAAAAACGCTCCGCGACGCGCCGCCATTCATGAATTTCCTTTTCTTTCGCCGTGGCGTCCGTGAAAAACACAATGTCCGCATCTGAGCCGAGATCGAATTCATGCGTGCCGAGCCTTCCCAGCGCGATCATGGTAAACGGCGCGCTTTCAAGTGCGGTGTCGTCACGCGGAATATTTCTAGCGGGACCATTTCCGCCAGCAGGCGCGTCATCTCGCACCGCGACCGCCAGTGCTCCGCGAAGCGCCTCTTCCGCAGCGTCCGTGAGCTCCGCAAAAGTATCGAATGGCTTCGATTCGCCAAGCAGCGAACGGGCAACCGCGCGAAGCACCGCTTTGCGATGTTTCACTCGCAGCGACGCGATTGTCGATTGAAAGGGAAGCGCGATCGTTGCATTTTCGTTCGCCACAATATGGCGGAGGGAATGCGGATCGCGAATCAATGCTTCGGCGGCAAAATCGCTGAGTGAAAAAAGCTCCGCAGCAAAGTCAATCTGTTCCGGATGCTCATCGAGTTGGCGAAGCAGCGTGGGCGCGGACAATGCTGCGTCGAGGAATTTCTCCACCCCGCGCCGCGCATTTGCGTTTTCTTTGCGCCGATAATGCGAGAGCCGTTCCGCAAGCGCCGGATAGTCGGCCTTAAGATGCGCCATCAGCGAATCGCTGCTTCCAAACAGTGTCCCCAATGTATGCTCGGAACTCGCCGGCCGGTCCGTTGCATCGGGTTTGTCGGAGGGTAGCGCGCGTTTGTAGATCGTGCGAACTTCGTCGAAATGCGTGCGCGTCTGCCGCAGCAATTGTTCGCCCGAAGTTTTGGTTCCGGCTGCTTCGATTCCGCAACGTCGCGCGATGCGGTCGAGCGCCCCAGGCTTGCGCGGCAGCGTGTGCTCCTGTAAGCCGTCACGGAGTTGCAGGCGATGTTCCACTTTGCGCAGAAATTGATACGCCGAGCTGAGCCGAAAGAAATCGCGCTGCGTCAAATATCCTTTGTCGTGTAAGTGCTGCAGTGCAACGAGCGTCGAACCCGAACGCCTTCCTGTAAGCCACGGATCGCGGCCGCCGTGAATTCGCTGCAGGCATTGCGTCAGAAATTCAATGTCGCGAATTCCACCGGGCGACAGTTTCACGTTCCATTCCGCTGCGTAATCCTCCGTCGGAGAAAGTCCGCGTCGCAGCGACCGCGAAATTTCCTCGCGCGCATTGACCACCGCCTCGACGGCGGCAAAATGAAATTCCGG